>CALGHE010000102.1 GCA_937915765.1 uncultured Bacteroidales bacterium
GCCTTCTGTTTTCTGATGCTTAACAAAATATTTTAGAAAAATTTAAACAGCTTCTAAGATTTATAATATTTTTTCTATGAAAGAAATATCCAACATCAAATATTTCTTTCATAGAAATATGCGATTTACTTCTCCAAAGCGGCGGTGATTTTTTTGTTTGCGTTGTCGATGACAGAGTTGTCAAATTCAGCAAGGTAAATTTGTGTTGTTTTTTCAGATGTGTGTCCGAGTCCTGCGCTTATGACGGCGACAGGCAAATTGTGCGTGTTATGCGCTATTGTGGCCCAGCTATGCCTTGCGGTGTAAGAAGACAAGTGGGTGTTGCAAGGAAGGTAAGCCTCCAGCTTTTTCAGATATTTGTTGTACTCGTTAATGCCTTTGACATATTCATCGTAAGCCTTTTGACGGACAGACGATTTAATTATGGGGAAAACGTAAGGGCTGCCAGTGTCTTTGTATTTATCTATCAGGGCTTTAGTCTGATGTTGCAGCTTGACTCTTATGCGCTGCCCGGTTTTTTGCCGTGTGTAGTCTATGTAATCGTCATGTATCTGCTCCTTTTTCAAGAACGCCATATCGACAAAAGCCATGCCCATCGCGCAGTAACTGAAGATAAACAGGTCTCTGGCGAAAGAGAGCCTTGCGTCTTGCAGGTTCAGCTTGTACAGACACTTGATGGCAGACTCGTCAATCGCCCTTTTCCGGGTTTTGTCGATTCCGGTGTACACGTCGGCGAAAGGGAAGTTCTGTTCGGTCAGCTTTTGTTTCGCAGCTTTGTTGTAAATGGCTCTGAGAATGCGCATGTAGAACGACACGGAGTTGCGTTTCAGTCCGCGTCCGGACAAGTAAATGTTGTACTGCCAGACAAGTTGCTTTGAGACGCAAGGGATGGATATGTCAGAGCCGTTCATGAAAGAGGAGAAACTGTTCAGGGCGCGTTCGTAATTTAGCGCGGTTCCGTTTTTGCCTAATTGCCTCAGCTCATCAATCTGTTTTTTTATGTAGTTGAAGAAGGAGGGCTTGCTGTCGGCCTTTTTTTGCACGACGATCCTTTTGTTTCTCTTTGAAGATTTCTGCTCAATGCCTTGACATTCAGAAGCGACAGCCTTGTAACTGTCTGCCGATTGCCCTTCGGAGACGTTCTCCTTAATCTGTTCTGAGTCAGAAGAAACAGTGTCAGAGCCGCTTCTGTCTGCCATTAGGTAAATGATCTGCAGTTCTTTAATCTCGCTCGAAGAGGAGACGTTTTTTAATTCGAATATTGCCATAATAAATGTTAAATTAAATTATTGTTGCGCAAAGGTATGGGCAACTTCAGCAGTAAGCCTTTAACTATTTTGCGCGGTTCATTCATCTTTATGATAAGGAGAGAACTTGTCTGAAAGGCTGAGCCAACGTCTTTTTGCAGGCTTTAGGTCGGGATGATTTATAAAATCGTAATTTATAGAAGCGGCAGTTGTTTGTAATTCAATACTTTTTACTACTTTTGTGGCGTTGGGGTGCCTTTGCCGGGCTGAGATTATACCCGTTGAACCTGCGCAGGTAATGCTGCGAAGGGAGTGTTTCCCCCGAATGTTTTTATGTATAGAGGCAGATGCGCGGTTCGTCGTGTCTGTTTGTTAATGTTTTTATTCAATGGAAAAACTGGTTATTGCAGGCAGGGAGTTTGACTCGCGCCTTTTTTTGGGAACAGGGAAGTTCAGTTCTAATCTTTTGATGGAACAGTCTATAATCGCGTCCGAGACAGAGATGGTTACGGTCGCCATGAAGCGTATCGACCTGGATGACAAGGAGGACGATATGCTGAAGCACATTGTTAATCCTAACATTCAGCTTCTGCCTAACACGAGCGGAGCGAGAGACGCGAAGGAGGCTGTTTTTGCGGCGCAGATGGGACGCGAGGCTTTCGGCACAAACTGGCTGAAGCTGGAGGTGCACCCGGACCCTCGTTATTTGCTGCCGGACCCGATTGAGACCTTGAAGGCGTGCGAGGAACTTGTGAAACTTGGCTTTGTTGTGCTTCCTTATTGTCAGGCGGACCCTGTGCTTTGCAAGCGTCTTGAAGAGGCTGGCGCTGCGACTGTGATGCCGCTTGCCGCTCCTATCGGCACGAACAAGGGGCTGCGTACGGAGGATTTCCTTCAGATTATAATAGAGCAGTCTAACGTGCCGGTTGTGGTGGATGCCGGAATTGGCGCTCCGAGCCATGCTGCCGCAGCTATGGAGATGGGTGCCGACGCTGTGCTTGTGAATACGGCGATTGCGATAGCCGGAGACCCTGTGGCGATGGCGGTGGCGTTCAAAGAGGCGGTGACTGCCGGACGAAGAGCGTTCGAGGCAGGACTGGGCAGTGTGAGTGTGTGCGCGAATGCAAGTTCGCCTTTGACAAGTTTCCTTGACTAATTTTTTTTAGGTGTATGAAGATTGAATTTCCTAATTCGGAAAAGGTTTATATGACGGGAGAACGTTTCCCGTTCGTCAAGGTCGGTATGCGAAAGGTTAAGCAGATGCCGACGGTGGAGATTGTTGACGGAGAGCGCGTTTTTCACGAGAATCCGGATGTCTATATTTATGACACGAGCGGAGCTTTTGGTGATGCGGAGGCGAATATTGATCTGAAGAAGGGGTTGCCAAGGCTTCGGGAAGAGTGGATAAAGGCGCGCGGCGATGTGGAGCAGCTGACCGAAATCTCTTCGGAGTATGGACGCAAGAGACGTGACGACAAAAGTCTGGACCATCTCAGGTTTGAGCATATTGAACTGCCTTACAGGGCAAAGAAAGGCTGCCAGATCTCGCAGATGTACTATGCGAAGCAGGGCATCGTGACGCCGGAAATGGAGTATGTGGCGATTCGTGAGAATATGAACTGCAAGGAGCTCGGAATAAAAAGCCATATCACGCCGGAGTTTGTGCGTGACGAAATTGCGGCAGGGCGCGCCGTGCTTCCGGCTAATATAAATCACCCGGAGGCGGAGCCTATGATTATCGGTCGTAATTTCCTTGTGAAGATTAATACTAATATAGGTAACTCTGCAACTACTTCGAGTATCGAGGAGGAGGTGGAAAAGGCTGTGTGGAGCTGCAAATGGGGCGGCGACACGCTGATGGACCTCTCTACTGGCGCCAATATTCATGAGACGCGAGAGTGGATTGTGCGCAACTGTCCGGTGCCGGTCGGTACTGTGCCGATTTATCAGGCTCTTGAAAAGGTTGACGGAAGGGTGAAGGACCTGACTTGGGAGATTTACAGAGACACGCTTATTGAGCAGTGCGAGCAGGGGGTGGATTACTTCACTATTCATGCAGGTATCCGACTGAAGAATGTGCATCTTGCGGATAAGCGCCTATGCGGTATTGTCAGCCGCGGCGGAAGCATCATGAGCAAATGGTGCCTGATTCATAACCGAGAAAGTTTCTTGTATGAGCATTTTGACGAGATATGCGATATTCTCGCGGCTTATGACGTGGCGGCTTCTCTTGGCGACGGTCTGCGTCCAGGCTCTACGTTCGACGCTAATGATGAGGCTCAGTTTGCCGAGCTGGAGACGCTTGGCGAGCTTGTGCTGAGGTGCTGGGAGAAGAATGTGCAGGCGTTCATAGAGGGTCCGGGGCACGTGCCGATGCATAAGATCAGGGAGAATATGGACAAGCAGATTGAGGCTTGCCATAACGCTCCTTTCTACACGCTTGGACCTCTTGTGACTGATATTGCGCCGGGCTATGACCATATAACGAGCGCGATTGGTGCGGCGCAGATAGGCTGGTTCGGAACGGCTATGCTTTGCTACGTCACGCCGAAGGAGCATCTTGGACTTCCGGATAAGGAGGATGTGCGCGCCGGCGTGGTGACTTACAAGATTGCGGCTCATGCGGCTGACTTGGCTAAGGGGCATCCGGGCGCGGCTGTGCGTGACAATGCGCTGAGCAAGGCCCGGTACGAGTTCAGATGGAAGGACCAGTTTAACTTGAGCCTCGACCCGGAAAGGGCTCTTGAGTATTTTAAGGCAGGGCGACACGAAGACGGAGAGTACTGCACTATGTGCGGCCCGAATTTCTGCGCTCTGAAACTTAGCAGGGATTTGAAAGATTGTAAATAATTAACTGATATGCGATGCTATAATTGCGGCTCTCCGCTTGCCGATGACGCTAAATATTGCCTCTCTTGCGGACGAAAAGTAGGAGACAGAGGGCAGGCCGGAGGCTCTGTTCTGGAGGGCAAGCCGGAACATAAGAAGATAGAGAAACGGGAGCCGAAGGCTTTCAGACTGCCGATGTTTTACGGGCTTGGGCTGTGCTTGGCAATCGCGGCGCTTGTTGTTATATTGTGTATGCAATAGGAACGGGCGACTTCATACTAAATTGATAGGCAAATGTTTAAGTATCATGTAATGGCGCTGTGCACGGCGCTTGTCTGGGGCTCTACGCTTATTGCTTCTAAAAAGTTGATTCTCGCGGGTCTGGTGCCTGCCGAGATTATGACTTGCAGATTTATTTTGGGATATGTGTTTCTGTTCTTGCTTTATCCAAAGGTGCATAAGGTGAAGAGCTGGACGGACGAACTCATATTCTTCGCAATGGGCTTCTTCGGAGGGTCGCTGTACTTCTTGCTAGAGAACTCGGCTCTGTATTATACGCATGCGTCAAACATCGCGCTGATTACTTCGACGGTGCCTATCTTTACCGCGCTGATGACTCATTTCACAGTGAAGGGAGAAAGCCTCACCGGCAGGTTCGCAGTAGGCTCTGCTGTCGCTTTCGCTGGTGTGGCGTTAATCATCTTCAACGGTAATTTTATTCTGAAACTTAGTCCGATGGGCGACTTGCTGGCGTTCGGCTCTGTAATATGCTGGGCTATTTACTGCGTGGTGCAGAAGTTTTTCGTAGGCAAGTACAATGCGCTTTATATCACGAGAAGCTGCTTTTTTTACGGATTGCTGACAATCATTCCGTATTTCATCTTCGTCAAGCCGTTCTGCTTTCCGCTGGAGGGTTTCGCTCAGCCTGTGGTTTTCGGGAATCTTCTGTACCTCGGGCTGGTGGCTTCGGCTGTCTGTTTCTCTACATGGAATACCGCGATTGATAAGCTTGGGGTGATAAAGACTAATGTGTATGTCTATTTGCTGCCTCTGGTGACTATCGTGGCGTCGTATTTCTTCTTGGACGAGAGACTGACGGTTTTCTCTGCGGCTGGAGCGGCTCTTATCATTTTTGGACTGTGGTATAGCGAAAGAACAAAATGATGATGCACGGATTTGCGGATGTGCTGTCTGACGGAAGGCTTGGCGTGAAAAAAGTCAAGGCTCTTGCCGTTTCTGTTGAGGCTTCGCCAGATATGTTTGACGAGCTGTACGGACTGGTCTTTTCTGATGATGAGCGGGTCTCGTGGCATGCCCTTTGGGTTTGCGAACACCTTTGTGATAATTGTCCGGAACTGTTTCTTGACAAACGAAATGAATTGTCGGAGTTGGTGACAAGTTGCGGACATGATGGTAAACGCCGCATATTGCTCAATATGCTTCTGGCTCTTCCGGTGGACGAGGTGAGAGTGGAACTTCTGAATTTTTGTTTCGACAATATGTTGTCGCCGGCACGCTCCATAGCTGTTCAGGCTAATTGCATGAAGCTGGCCCTTAAATTGTGCGAGAAAGAGCCGGAACTGCTCCCTGAACTGAAGTGTATAGTGGATAGCTGCGAGCCGTCTCTTTACTCTAAAGGCGTGCAGAGCGTCATAAAGGCTGCGCGCAAACGGTTGTGCAAGGCGTGCGGAAGGTAGTGATTTGAAATTTTATTAAAATAAAAATGTTTAGTGAAGAATTAGAGAAGATTTCGTGGGAAGAGACCACTAAGTCTATTTATGCGAAAACAGATGCGGACGTGCGCCGGGCACTGGCCAAGAGTCGTCTTAATGTTGACGATTTCATGGCTCTTATCTCGCCGGCCGCCGCTCCATATCTGGAGACTATGGCGCAGCTTAGCCAGAAATATACGCTGGAGAGGTTCGGCAAAACCATGTCGATGTTCATTCCGCTTTATATAACAAACTCATGCACAAACTCGTGCGTGTACTGCGGCTTTCATGTAAGCAACCCTATGAAACGTACTATTCTGACGTACGAAGAGATAGAGAACGAGTATAAGGCGATTAAGAAACTCGGACCGTTTGAAAACCTGCTTATCGTGACTGGCGAGAATCCTGCAAAGGCGGGCGTTGACTATATCGCAAAGGCTCTTGATATTGCAAAGCCTTACTTTTCTAATTTGAAGATTGAGGTGATGCCGCTGAAGGCGGAAGAGTACAAGTATCTTACGGAACATGGTCTGAACGGAGTCATCTGTTTTCAGGAGACTTACAACAAGGCCAATTACAATATCTATCACCCAAGGGGCATGAAGTCTAATTTTGAATGGCGAGTGAACGGGTTTGACCGCATGGGACAGGCCGGCGTGCATAGTATCGGAATGGGAGTGCTGATTGGCCTTGAGGAGTGGCGGACGGACGTGACGATGATGGCTTATCATCTTCGTTATCTTCAGAAAAACTATTGGAGAACTAAGTATAGCGTGAACTTTCCGCGTATGAGGCCGAGCGAGAACGGAGGCTTCCAGCCTAATGTGGTGATGACCGACAAGGAACTGGCGCAGCTTACCTTCGCAATGCGCATCTTTGACCATGATGTTGATATTAGCTTCTCCACAAGGGAACCGGCTTATATTCGTGACAATATGGCGACGCTGGGCGTTACTACCATGAGCGCGGAAAGCAAGACGGAGCCGGGCGGTTATTTCTCTTATCCGCAGACTTTGGAGCAGTTCCACGTGAGCGATGACCGCACCACCGCAGAGATTGACGCTGCGCTGAAAAAGATGGGGCGCGAGCCTGTGTGGAAGGATTGGGACGATATTTTGAATTAAGCTCCGCAGCTATTTGCCGCGGTAATAACAATAGAAGAGGTTTTGCAGATTGCTTTGTTTGCAAAGCCTTTTTTGTAAATTTGAATTTATGAAAGACAATAGATATTCTAGGCAGATTATGCTCCCTGAGTTTGGAGCGGCAGGACAGCAAAGGCTTCGTGACGCAAAGGTCCTGATCGTCGGGGCGGGCGGTCTTGGCTCGCCTGTGGCGCTGTATCTAGCGGCGGCCGGAGTCGGCACAATCGGTATCATAGATGGAGATGTGGTTTCGACGAGCAATCTGCAGCGTCAGGTGCTGTACAAAGAGAGTGAAGTCGGCCTGCCTAAAGCGGAGTGCGCGAAGAGACGCATGAAAGAGATTAACTCTGATGTTTCTGTTGAGGCTTACACTGTTTTTTTGACTGTAGATAATGCAGAGCAGATAATTTCGCAATATGATGTGGTGATAGACGGCTGCGACAGTTTTGCGACGCGCTACTTGATAGATGAGGTGACTCATAGGCTGTGCAAACCGTATGTTTTCGGAAGCATAGGTGAGTTTGACGGGGCTGTGTCTGTGTTTAATTATGGACGGGCAGGACGTTTTGCAGATTTGTTTCCGGATGCGGAAGATTCTTCAGATGTGAAAGGCGTCTTGGGTCCGGTGCCTGGTGTAATAGGAACTTTGCAGGCTATAGAGGCAATCAAGGTGATTACGGGCTGCGGAGTGCCGCTTGACGGACGGCTGCTATCAATAAACTTGCTCGACATGAACATGACTGAAATCGAGCTTTAGACAGTTTCAAAAAAGGCGGACCGCACTAAACTCACGCTCAGTACGGCCCTTCAATTAAGTTTAACCCAAAAATCACATATATATATTTTAACTAAAATAAACTGATGTCAAAGTAAGAAACGTTAACGTTTCTCTATCTTTTCTGTGTAGAACTTGCCGTCGCTTTCTACCTTCACGATGTAAAGGCCGTTCTGCAAGCTAGACACGTTGATTGTGTTTTCGCCCTTTGCAAAATCCTGACGGACGATAACGTTGCCCGTAAAGTCAATAATGCTGACCGTATAGTTGTCATCTTCAAATCTGACAGTCAAATCGCTTTCTACAGGATTCGGAGCAACAGAGACACCTTCCAGCGAATTGACGTATCCGACAGCTCCTTCTTCTGGTTTTACAATCTCCTCTTCTTCCTCTTCTTCATCATTGCCCATGCCCGCATTGAAGCAAGAGTCAACGCTTGCCAAAGTAGGGTCGTTCAGAACACATTTGATAAGAATTCCAGACTCTGTGAGTTTGTCCCAAGTCTTAGCCTTGCAGCTTCCTGGTTGCAGCACGCAAGCTGTCTCTTGCTTGTCGCCGAAGTTCCAGTTAGCCCAGCTTACGTTGTTCTTGTTCATCCACTCAAACCATACCAAAGACTCAGCCAAGTTGAAGCCTCCGTTACCGGACGAGTTGCAAGTTCCGAATTCTGTGACGAAAATTGGGCATCCGTTAGCAATCGCAAAATCTGCAGCGTTTCTAAGTTCCTGCTTGTGAGTGTCTGCGTAGAAGTGAAGCGCATACATCATATTAGGGTAGTTAAGCGGACTGACAGCAGGTGCTGTTACGCGCTGGCTCCATACCGGAGTGCCCGAGATGATGATTGAGTTAGGGTCGTTCTTGCGAATCACCTCAACAATCTCCTGAGCGTAAGATTTTACTCTTGCCCAGCTTATGCTTCCGTTTGGCTCGTTGCATATTTCATAAATAACGTGAGCTTTGCCTGCGTGCTTTTTAGACATATAGTCGAAGAACTCCTTAGCTTCATCCATAGCGTACCAAGGGTCGTTAGTTCCTGCGTTAAGGATATGCCAGTCAATCATGCAGTATATTCCTCTCTGCGCGCATTCGTCAACAAGCTCGTCTATGAAAGCTTTTCTTGCTTCGCCGTTGCTGTTCTTAATCTGGTCTTCTGCATACGAAGCCAATCGGAACAGGTTGATGTTCCAGTCGTCAACAAGCACGTCGAGGGAGCTTGAGTTGTAGCAGTTTTTGAACCAAAGCAAGTCATGAGTACTCATGCCTCGAAGCACAACCATCTCTCCGTTCACGTCAATGATGTTAGTGCCAGACACCTGCAATTTTCCATGTCTTGCAACTGGAGATTCAGGAGGATAATTGTCTGTAGGATACATAGAAGGGTCGAACGCTTCGAACTCTTCAGCCTTGTCACCTTCATATTCAAATATCAAGTATCTGGAAGAGTAGTAGTTAGACTCTATTTTGCAAGATATGGACATATTGCCGTTGTGGTCGTAAACATAATCCACAGTGCCTTTTTTGGAGTTTTTTTCTCTTATGACACGGCCTTTTGAATCGTATTCATAATTGATTTTGCTGCCCACCATGAATTTTGACAAGTTGCTTGACCAAACGCTGTCAACGCGCTGCATAAGCAGTCCTGCCTCATTGTAGGCGAACGAAGAACGAGACTGATTGATGATTTTGTCGCCAGAAGTCTGAACGGACGAGATGAGCTCTCCTTTGTCATTTATAATCTCGGTTATAACCTCTTCGCCGTCTTCTGTCTTTCCTATACGAGTGATTAGTCCGTCTGCCTCAGTTTGTGTGAATGAGAACGGAAGACCGTTGACAATTGAATATGTGAGTTTGCCGTCGGTGTACATAACAGAGTCTGAAACGCCACTTTCTATGTTAGTTGTGACAACCTTGCTTTCCAGACCGTTAGCGTCATATTCATACTTTTTTATGATGTCAGAGTTTTCGTAGCGGACAAGCTGTTTGTTTGTGTTGTAGGTCCATGTCTCCTTGTCCACAATTTCGCCTTCTGAGATGTGCTCCAGCGAAACAGTGTTTTTCTCAGCGTCGCGAACAACATTGAACGACTCGTCCATCCAAGCTCCCCACTCTCCAAAGTACCTGGCTTCTTTCAGTCCTCCTTTGGTTTCGTCTAACCAAGGACGGACGGTTTCTGTAGGAAACCTTTGCGCGCTTGCGGACATTACGCCGCAAAGAGCGATAACTGATAACAATAATTTCTTCATTTTTCCTTCATTTTTATGAAACATTAAGAGGTCAAAGCCTCAAAAAAGTTTCCTTAAATGAATCTCAAATAAAGCAAAATATGTAAGAAGGGAGAGAATTGCCGGAAACACACAAATGACACTTCGTTCTGCCCAATATCCTCAATATCAAGAGCTTTTTTTAAGAGCCACGCAAGGAAACATTTATACTCGGCACAAAAGTATGCGCTTTTTTTGTTTCCTGCAAGATATACATATATGTTGTGCAGCATAAAAATGGCGTAATTCTTTGACTGTGGAGGTGTTCGGGGCGGATAATGTGCTTTCGTATGGTTTTGAACGTTGTTGTGTGATGTGCTAAAAGAGGAGGCAGTAGATGGAGGCCGTGGTGTGACATGTGGCGATAAGTAAACAATTCAAAAGCATCCGAAACGGAATTTGCGACAAAATAATAAAGTGTAACTTATAGAAGTTGCTTAAAAAAGTTAAGAGGCTCACCTTTTGGGGAGGGTGAGCCTCAATCGTTTTATTTTAAAATAAAACGCAACCTAGAACTAAACTACAAATCATATATAAACTGCACGAGCTTCACAGCCCACTTTCACTTGTAATAATGCAAATACCGTGCCAAACTTTTAAATCGCCAGTAGCAATCTTAAGAAAAAGTTTCTTTATGTTGATTTTAATGACTTTTTTAGTTGAAACGTGAGGTTTGTGGGGTGAAAGGTGGGTTTTTGGAGATATTTTTTGAACTGATGTTGTACAGCAAATATCGTGCCATTTATTTTAAAACTAAAATCTTTTTGGCGTATAGATGTGAAATTTCGATAAAATCAGTAAAATGGCATAAGGATTGTGTAGTGCGGTGGTGAGGATGCCGGATTATGTTGCTTATAGCAAATACCGTGCCATATTTTAAATTTTATAAATATTTTTCACAAATAAAATATCGTTTTTTACGTAGAATGATATTTCATACCCGGCGAAGGAGAATCCGTAGATGCGGTCTGGGTCATCCTGATAGGCAGGTCTGGGGTCTAATTCCAAAACCTGACGCAGAGCCTCTTTTTTATTTTCAGGGAAATCGGCTGTTTGTGTGTCGTCCCATGCAACTTGCAATGTTTTCTTTATGTTTTTTTCGGAGAAGCCGCCGGTGGCGCCAGAGACAGAGTCGGCTGACGGCAGGTATGGTTTGATGTCGAACACTGGCGTGCCGTTCATCATGTCTGCTCCGGAAATGACAAGCACGGGTCCGTCTTTTTTGTCAAACTCGATGCGTTCAAGTTTCACGCACGATAGGCCTAGCGGGTTTGGTCTGAACGGAGAGCGGGTGGCGAACACTCCGACGCGAGTGTTTCCGCCTAATCGTGGCGGCCTGACTGTGGGCGACCATCTGTCTTTGTGAGATTCCGAAAAGTCCCAGATTATCCAGATGTGAGAAAACTCCTCTATCCCGCGAAAGGCTTCAGGGGTTCTGTATTCTGGTTTGAACACAACTCTTGCGATTAGAGACGAGGCGAGACCGCTTTGTCGGGGCACACCAAATTTTGAGTCAAAATCGCTCTCTATATGTGCTATGACCTTTAACGGAACTTCCATCAGAATTTATAATCGTTGCGCTTGGGGTTCTTTGGGAACCAGCCTTTTTTTACGCGTTTTTCCTGTTCGAACATCTCAAGGATAGACCAGTAAGAGGAGAATGCGAGAACGCCGAGCAGCGATGAGGCTATCACATTGTCAATAAGTAGAGACGCGACAAGAGCGGCCGTTCCTGCTATCGGAAATATTATCCAGCTTTTCACGCCGAAGTGATATTCGAGTTTTATCACAATCGGGTGGAACAACCCTATTATGAGGAATGTGGAAATTCCTATTATTAGCCCAACGAAATTCATAATTTTAATACTTTAAGAAAATGTCTTTCATCTTTTTCGGACGGATACTTTCCTGCCAAGTGAACCCTTTCAGGAAAAGTTCCTCTTCAGGCGCTTCGAACGGCGGGTACATCACGCCCTGCGAGTCCGGTGTCATTTTTATCTTTTCCAGTTTTTTGTTCATCATAAATATAGACATCATGCTGCCTTCCGCCTTGTTTATTCCGACGAGATTTCCGTTGTCATCTTTCGGGAAATAGACGGATATTGCATTGCCAAGCATATCTACTTGTCTAAGGTCATTGTCTTTCATATAACCTTTAGACTCTTTTCCCGCGAGCTGGCTGAAGTTCTCTTTGTCTTCTCTCTGGCAAATAAGCGCGTTGCCGATAATGTGAAACCAGTCCGGATTAGTTCCGTTCATGTACAGCTTTATCGAGTCGCCGGTCATCTGGCTTTGATTTGCCCACAGGACAGGTGCGACGTACATGTTTATCAGCGAGTCTTTTGTCACGTAGTTGAGCGAGTCGCATTTGCCCTGCATGTCTTTCCTGAAAAAGCGCACGTTGTGGTATGCCGACATAACTTTGTTCACGGAGTCTAAAGCCGTATAGAAAAGAGAGTCTGCATGCAAGAAAAGAGTGTCTTTGCCGGAAAACTCCATGATGTAGGCACTGTCCGTCACCATTGCAGACTGAGGCGTTTGGTGGCATATCGCATAGTTGCCTTTCATTGAGACGCTCCGGGCAGAGTCCTGCACATCAACGTTGTGAAAAGCCTTTGCGATGCCGGCCGCTTTGTCGAAGTGTATAGAGTCTGCGGTAATTCTCTTGCCGTCGTTGCTCGTTATCACAGAATAGTTGTACAACTGCCCGCTGTTTGTGACGGTGTTCATTCTTGCGTCAGTTGTATAGACTGTGTAATTGTCGCCGTAATAAACGTGCGACGGTCCGACGAGAGTGGCTATGTTTGTGGCCGAGTTTGACGATAGCGTGTCGGACTTTATTATAAAATCCGGGTTAGTCAGCACAACGTCAGTTTTGAAAGTGGACACTTTCAAGTTAGTGTAATAATATCCGAATTTAGAGACAATTTCGAAATTCGGGTCAACCAGTTTACCTCCGTCAAAAAAATATCCGTAATCGCCAATTCTGTAGTAATCAAGCTGTTCTGTGTATAGCTGCATGGTTTTGTTATCAAGGACAACGTTACCTCTCACGCGCATTATTTTAGTATTGCCATCGTAGAACATCTTGTGGGCAGTCATGGACAGAGAGTCGCCCTGCACAACACGGACATGTCCGAACGCGTCAAAAGAATTCTGCCCGTCGTAGAAATAAGCGCTGTCGCAATACATGAGAGCATTTTCGTGTCTGAAACGCACGTTCCCTCTGAGAACCTGAAACTCACGTCCGCTCGCTTTGTCGAAAGAGAGCGTCTCGCTATGTTCAAGAATTACTGTCGTCTTCTTTTCCGCAAAGGCGAAAGAGCACGCCAATGAGACTAATAAAGTGGCTATATATTTAATTGTCAGTTTTTTAAGCATATATTGTTATTCTTTAATCCAGCCGGGATACTGAAATTCGCAATTTCTCCATTTCGGGTCTATTCGGACATATATGTCTTTCTGTTTTTCCCGAATCCAGTCGTTCAGCTTGTCAGCGCTTTTTTTCTGTTGATAAATATTTTTCATGAGCACAAAATCGTCAGTCATATTAGCCTTGTGAGGCAAAGTTTTGCTTTTAAGCTTGACGATGGCGAACACCTCTTTCCCGTTGCTGCCAATCATAGAAAACGGTTTTGATATTTCACCCACGTTCATGCCGTAAACAACCTTCGCCACCTCTTGCGGAAGGTCTTGCATCTGAAATTTGGAGTCTCCGGACTTGGGGTTTGTAAGCAGTCCGAAGCTGTTCCTTGTGTTTTTGTCGCTGGAATAAAAAGATACAGCCTGGTCAAAGTTCATAACCTCTTTTCTCACAACATCGGCGATACTGTCAAGGCGCTTTGCGGCCATGTCTTTCTCGCTTAGAGACGGTCTCGGCTTCATCAATATGTGACGAGTGTTGACGCGGTCTCCGCTTTTGTCTATCAGCTGAATCAAATGGAAGCCGAATTCAGACTCCACTATTTTAGAAAGTTTCTTTTTGTCTTGCATTGCGAATGCCACGTCGGCATATTCAGGCACAAGCTGGCCCTTGCCCATAAAGCCTATTTCTCCGCCGCGTTTAGCAGATTCTGTATCTTCAGAATAAAGGATGGCGAGAGTTGAAAATTCGCTTTCACCAGACTCCACACGACTCCTGAACTCGCGTAGGCGAGACTTGACCTCTTCAATTGCCTCTTTGCTGACTTTCGGCTCTACAATTAGAATCTGTACCTCTACCTGAGTCGGGATTGTAGGTATGCTGTCTTGAGGAATCTTGCTCACGAACCTGCGTATTTCGGCAGGAGTGCATTTCACATCTCCAACAATCTTTTTCTGCATCTGCTGTACAATCTGCTGATTTTTGACCATTTCGCGCAGTTCCTCTTTCAGGGCGTGCAAAGGCTTCCCGAAATACTCTTCAAGCTTCTCTTTGGAGCCTACTTGTGAAATTAAGTAATTGATACGCATGTCAACCTGAGAACTGACAGAAGCCTCGTCGGCATAAACACTGTCAATTTTAGCTTGGTCAAGGAAAAGTTTTTGCAAAGCAAGCTGCTCCGGAATGAAACAATACGGGTCGCCTTCCACCTTTGTTCCTTCGTACTGGAACCTCATGCGCTGCTCCTCAACATCAGAGCGGAGGATAGCCTCGTCACCAACAACCCACACAATCTCGTCTATAACGCTCTCCTGTCCGGAAACCGCTAAGACAGAGAATAAAATAGCGGCAATTCCTGATATAAATTTTCTTGTCATAAATTATTTGCTTGCTATGTTCTGTTTAATTTCGCCGTTGTTTAAAGCATCTTCGTACAAGTCAGACGCCAGTTTTTTCAAGTATAAATTCTTCTGTCTTTCGATAAGTATAGTCTCCAGACTCGCCTTTACCTGTTCGAACGGCAAAGTTTCACCCTGTATGATTGAAGAATTTATAAACAGCAAAGTCGTGATATTGTCGCCTTTACTTTCGAAAAATCTGTGATGAGCCAAAAATTCTTTGGTGTCATATATCTGCATGCCTTCTCTTTTTACGAGGCTCAGCGGTTTCATTTTTTCAGAGAAGAGATCCAGACGAAGCCCATTTTTAACGCACAAAGACTCTATGTCGTGCAAGTTTTCGTCACCGCCGCGGAAAAGTTTTCTCAGTTCCTTCAAGTCCGGATTATCGTTAGGCACGACCACAGAGAATCCGCCAACCATCGTTTCGGAAGCGAGGAAGATGTCTGAGTTTTCGTAGTAATAATCTTCTATCTCTTTCTGTTTGATAGGCTTTTGGTTCTGTTTGATTTTCTGAAGCTGATATTCATAGATGAAAAGCTCCCTTCTGTAACGCTCCACCATAATGTCAATCTCTTCTGTGTTAGACATGTTTTCCTTCGCCTTGTTGTAAAGAAGTATGTTTGTTGCCCATTCCTTCTTGTATTTTTCAACAGCCGAAGCGCTGTCCTTCGCATTTAGTCCGGAAGGAATTGACGCAAGCACGTCTTTGAGATACAGAGACTCGCCTCCGACCTCCATAACCACTAAGTTCTCGTCGCCAAACTGTTCCTTGCAAGAACATAACGCAAAGAATGCGAACAATATGATGTAACCGAATCTAACCATTGTAGCCTATTTGAGCTGCAAATATACAATAATTATAAAAAAATAACATACAGAACAGAACCTGCTCTTGTCATATTTAAATATTTTTAACATAAGAAAGGAAGCCGTTGTGTCTTTTTGTGCACGAACGGCTTCCTGATTCATTATTTGTTCTTTATAGAATCAAGGACGTCCTGATTTATCACAACCGGATATTTTTCTCTGAGCGACTTAATCCACTCTATTTCGAGCTGATTCTGATAGTCTGCAGTTACAGGGCCTTTCACCTCTCTGTAATTTTCAGGAGTGTTTGTTAAAGAACCTGTAAGCACAACGAACGGATACTTTTCGTTTTTATATTCGGCTGATTTAAAGATGTTTGCGTCAACAGCTTCGTTGTTGCCTTTTGCAAAAAGGCCAACCTTTAAATAAGCCGGTTTCTCTTCTTTCTTGAAGTCCTCTTTAAGCTCTTTGACAACATCTTCAGCCGACATTCCTTTAGCCAGCAACTTTTCAGCCTTTTTCTTTATCTTTTCATTTTTGCAGTAAATGATAGAGCCGCGGAACTTAGGTTCGCTGAACGAGTACTTCTCTTTGTTAGCTTCGAAGAACTCAGTGAGTTTAACGGCGTCTTTGGCAGACTTGCCCCAAACCTCCCTTTGGCTGATGTCAAAAAGCAGAAGCCCGTCTCCGTACTCATTCAGCAAGTTGCGGTACTCAGGGTTGTTTTTGTAAATGTATTCATATTCGTTTTGAACAACTATTTTTTTTATGAAATCGTCTAAGGCGAATTTGGCAAATTCTGAATTAGTAAGCGTTGTATCAAAATGGGCTTTGTCTGCGTCAGAGCCACCACCATATTTTACAACAAAGAATTTTTGAGAGTGTTTCAGAAAGAATTCAGTAAAATCTTTTTGAGAGTAAGTCGTATTGTTTATGTAACAAATTGGCTCGTCAAGATTAGCCAAATGTTCACGTCTTAATCTCTCTGCAGGAAGCCCGTATATCATAGATTCTGCATAGGGATTCAACAGACTCTCGTCAATGATGGACGCATTGTATTTTAGTTTTAGGGCTTCGACGGATTTTGTTGTTAAATCTTTTGCCCTGTCATTCTTTTTGACGGATTCAGCCAGGCTTGAATACATGGAATCGATAGGCAAGTCTATGTTAGAGGTGATTTCTCTGACAATGAAAGTGCCAATTGATGATGGTATCAATTTTACAGACCCTTGTTTCCAAGTGTTGTAAACTGCTCTTTCGAAATCAGGAGGGTATGTGCCTTCCACTATCCAATTAGAGTGTTTGTCGTATTTTACTTTATTCAAGTTTTTTGTAAGACTAGCCCAGTCGTCACTTTTTTTTGCCTTGCTGAATAACGAGTTTACATCTTCTTCAGACATTGAGCCTGTTGGAATGTAAATTGTCTCTATTTTTACCTTGTTTATATTTGGTTTTTCTTCGTTTACTTTTACTATATGATAGCCGTATATTGTTTTGAACGGTTTTGAAAAAGAACCAGGTGCTGTAGAGTACAAGACATTTTCGAATTCATAGACCATATCAAAAACATTGGCAAACCCAAGTTCTCCTCCATTTTTTGACGATGGACATTCTGAGTTTTTGCGTGCCAAGGCGTCAAATGATTCGCCCATAACCAAACTTTTATAAATTTGGTCGATCTTATTCTTTGCGGAAACTGTATCGTTCCCTTTAATCTCAATTAGAATATGAGCTGCGCTTAAGCTTTTCTTCGAGCGTTCAAAGGCTTCTTGTATTAGAGCGTTCTCTAACTCTTTGTTTACCAAATAAGGAGCCGCCAATTGCTCCATGTATGTTCTAAACTCATTTTGAAAACTTTGAGTCTTGTCTATCCCTTGTGCCTTCGCCTCTGCCACTTTCAGTTTGAAGTTGACAAAAAGGTCAATGTACTCGTCAACGCTTTTCTTCTCTACGGAAGTGTTCGAGTTGTTTTTGTTATAAACGTATTCGAACTCAGACTTTGTGATCTCTTCTCCGTTTATTGTCATAAGAACAGGCTCTGCAGACTGTGAAAAGCCGGCAGCTCCTAAAAGAGTGAATCCTAATAGAAACGCAAATTTCTTCTTCATAATGCATTAATTGTTATAAAGTTGCAAGCTGGTAAATGCAACCCCCGTCAAACGTAAATTTCCGGAACTTTCGTGTTGCTCCACTTGCCAATATTGTTTGAATGTTTTTAAGAGATGGGCATAAGACCCATTCAAACTACAAATATAACGCTTTTTTTCAAAGATATTATGTTCATATACAAAAAAAGAGGATATGAAACCATATCCTCCTTTTCCTGAAGAGACGAATTACGCTCTCTTTTCTTTGATTCTTGCCTTCTTACCAGTAAGTTTACGCAAGTAGTAAAGCTTAGCTCTACGAACAAGACCAATCTTCTTAACTTCGATGCTTTCGATGAAAGGAGATTCCATAGGGAAAATTCTTTCTACACCTACACCGCTAGAAATTTTACGAACAGTGAAGCGCTTTTTGTCCTGATGACCGCTGATACGGATAACGTCACCTCTAAATTTCTGGATACGTTCCTTGTTACCTTCAACGATTTTGTAAGCTACCTCTACAGTGTCGCCACTTTTAAATTTAGGGTGGCTCTTGCCTGTTGCGAACGCCTGCTCAGCAATTTTAATTAAATCCATCTCTTTTTGATTTATAAATTAATAATCACGCAATATTACAGATACCCAATACCTCTGTAAGAGATTGCGCAAAAAAACTCTGCAAATGTACGATATTTGTTTCATTTTTCAAAATGATAGTGGGCTGCAGTTCGTTTTTTTTGTATTTTTATAGACAAATTAGGGTGAGTTCTATAAATTCACTGTTTGTAATTAAGAAAGTATAAATCAAGGGGGCGAACTTTTCGGCATCTTTTGATTTGTTTCGGCAACTTGCTGATTGTCAGTTGGTCACAGTGTCCGCGCTTCTCCATCCTTTCGTTCGGCAATCTGCTCGAAATAAATTTAAAAATTACGCGAAATGAATTTATAAAACCCACCTTAAGAAAAATAATGAGAATGATGGAGAATGCAGGTGTAAATTGTGAAAGAATAATTCTTAAAATGTCTGACGGGTACGACATTTGCATAATGGCATGGAAAGGAAACACTGGCGCTAATGCGTTGGTTATCAGTCATGGCATGAAGGAGTATGCTCTGCGTTATGATGAAGTTGCCCGTTTTTTTGCGCAGAGGGGTTTTGTTGTTTTTGCTTATAATCATAGAGGTCATGGAGAGGAGGCGAAGAGTAGAGGGGAGTTGGGCTTTCTTGCGGAGAAGAATGGCTTTTGCCGTGTTGTGGAGGATTTGTGTGAGGTGGTGCGTTATGCTAAGGGTTGTTGCCCGAGCGGTACGTTGGCGCTTTTGGGGCATTCATTTGGTTCTTTTGTGGTTCAAGGGTATATAGAAAGGTATGGAGGCGAGATTGATGTCTGTCTGCTTTCTGGCAGTGCCGGACCTCGGCGTTTCTTGGTTGGGGCGGGCAAATGTCTGGCTTGGATGCTTAAGAGTGTTTGCGGAAAACGTTCACGTTTGGCTTTTATGGAGTGGGCTGTTTTTGGAAATTACAACAGGCATATAGAGAATCCTAAAAGTAAAAACTCATGGCTTTGCAGCGATGAAGATGTAGTTGCTCAATATGATTCTGACGAATTGTGCGCTTTTGTGCCAACGGTGGGCTTTTTTTATGATATGTTCTGCGGCATGACAATGGTGCACAAGAGGGAAAATATGAAAAATATACCAAAGGACTTGCCCGTGTTTCTGTTCTCAGGAACTGAAGATCCGGTTGGCGGATATGGCTCGTCGCTCAGGGAGCTGTATGATTGCTACCGTGAAGTGGGAATAGAAAATGTGGAGCTGAAACTATATGAAGGCGGACGTCACGAAATGCTCAACGAAAAATGCAAGTTTGATGTCTGCGAAGACATGCTGAAATTTATAGCAGGTCGGGTTTGACGGTTATTTCACCCTTCTGTTTAGCTGGTTGTTGGCTTTAGACGGCTTTGATTTTCCAATACGCTTCCCTGTCTCTTTCTTTGGTTTGGAAGAGGCGTTGAACCTGAAAGGATTTTTTGTATTTGTGGTTTTGTTTTTGTGACGCATAATATAAAGTTTTTCGCAAAAGTAATAAAAAAGGCGGAGAAAAATCCCCGCCTTTTGAAAATATCAACAAATATGATTATTCGATGATGATCTTACCAGAGATAGAAACTCCGTTTACAGTCTTAGCAACGAATACATAGATACCCTTGTTGAAACCAGAAACGTTGAATTCGCCACCATTTACAGAAGCTGTCTTACCAGCCATGTCGATGATGCTGATGCTAGCGATTTCTTCGTCAGCCTTAACGATGAAGTTGTCACCGTCGAAGTAAGCAGAAGCGTTAGCGTTTTCTGATTCAATAGAAGCGACACTAACTTTGAATTCTGTGCAAATAAAGTCGCCTTTATCTATTCCCGAACCTTCTACAGTTACTGCACAATAAGACTTATCTGCAGTGATAGCGATGTTGTCAATGTTATAGTCGTACTCAGGATTTGATCTGAATAATATGTCCATGGTTTCAGCACCAGCAGGGATAGAAACCTTTCCGTTGCACTTAGTCCATGCAGGAGCCAAAACATCGGATGTTACTTTTATTTCGTCAGAATTGTTGAACTTGATAAATACAGGAATTTCTGTATTTGAACCTTCTGTGATAGAAGACGTTGTTTTAGCTAAGAAAGATACAGAGATTTCTCCAGAAATTCCTTTCAAAGGAATATTCAAGAAACCAGTATGCACTCCGTTTTCCCCAAATTTCTGAGGAACGAACAATGTGTGGAACAACTCAGTGTCGTAATACGCTCCTGGTGTGATGCTAAATGGCTTGCTGAAGTCAGGTGTAGGATTTTCTGATCCTTCAACAAGGGAACCGGAATTCAACTCGCTACCGAAAGTTTCCCATAATCTCTTGAAATCAGCTCGATATGAGCCATCTAGAATTTCATCACCCCAATCAGGGTCTACGCTAATAACAGCTCCATTAGGGTCTATAGTTGTCAAAGCAAATCCACCCATAAAAGTCTTATTAGAATAACCGTCTTTATACAATCTTTTTTCGTTTTCATCTTTGTACTTCAAATATCTATCAGACGTAGAAGCGGAGCTAGTTTGAGCCAATCCTACAGGTTCGAAGTTTTCTGCAAAGAAAGGTCTTGGAATGTTCTCGCCTGATGTTTCTTCGTTTGCAACCAAACGTAAATTTTTGATGTATAGCACATTAGATTCTTCAGTAGAAGCCATATTGTTTTCTCTGTTGAAGGCAAAAACAAACAACTTGTGAACTTCGTCCAATTCGTCTGGTCTTGCATATACGAAAGCAGTATCGC
Source organism: uncultured Bacteroidales bacterium (assembly GCA_937915765.1). Classification (GTDB taxonomy): domain Bacteria; phylum Bacteroidota; class Bacteroidia; order Bacteroidales; family Paludibacteraceae; genus RGIG9379. The sequence goes on from CALGHE010000102.1 coordinate 20,955, forward strand.
TTACCCATTGATTTTCTTTCCCGTAATGTTTAAACTTTACGTCAAAAGCACCCCATCCAGGACATGCGTCTTTGCCATATCTGTTGCCTGTTGTATCGGTTGCAAAACCATATTGGATGACAGGCCACTTGCCACCATAATTACCTTCAGCTAAAGCCTCAAAGCAATAGTCAATAATAAGAGTGTGAGTTTGCATTAAATTCACACCCTCTTCAATGTACATTTTTGCTTCTGAGAATTCCTTCAAGTGGGTCAAAGTTACACACTCAGATCCGTCTGGAGCTTTTTGTTTTGTGCTGAAATAGTCAGGTGCTGCTTCGGTAGGTTCTATTGCGACAACACCCTCTTGCAACACTCCGTCCTTAATCAAATAAAACTGGTCAGCAGCATTAACGCTACCCAAACCTATGCTGGAAAGCATAGCCCATGCGAGTAAATGTTTTCTCTTCATATTCTACTTTTTATTTAAAAATTAATTTTGTTAATACGGCGACTAAGGTAGAACTTTTTTTTGAAACAAACAAGAATTTCAGAAAAAAAGGCTGAGAAATCCTTCTCAGCCTTTTTTTTTAAAATGATCTTTCAGGAACTCCAAAGCCGAATTTAGGGAAATAAGCCCCGTTTTTGTCATCCGGCACAAGTCGGATATTGTCAACGGCCATAGCTCCTTTTCCTATATGAGCACCGGAAGAGTATGGGTTGGAAAGGAATCCCAGCCCCCCCCATTTTGCACGATCTGAAGGGTTTCCTCCGAATACCGCACAATAAGGATTGTGACTTTCATGACCCCATGCGGCACTTTCACTTTCACATTTTGTGTCAGGGGCGCAAAGAATATCTCTGTTTTCAGAATTCCACAAGAACTCGGAGAGTGGAACAGATACTGTCATCCATCCGTCAGTATAGAATTTTTCAGAACTAGTCCATTCCCAAGGCGAAGACGCTGTATTCCAGTTAATTTTGCTAAATGTGAATAAAGCTCCGAATTTTCTGGCTGCATTATCAACATCGTTTGCACCATCAAAGAAACCGATCTGATATGCTTCCCCTATAAGTGGTCTTTTTTCGTTCACATTAATCTCAAACTTAACAACGAAATTACAAGCATCAATTTTACCTTCTTTAATGTCTGAGATGTAAGGTCCGAAGACAGTAGGGTAAGCAGGTTTAACACCGGCATCAGCAAGTTCAGGCGCGAAAGGTTCGTAAGAAAGCACCTGCCATTCGTTAGCACCTAAATCAAAAACTTCAAATTTACCATCTTTGTAAGACCTTTGAGTGAACAAGTCAGCGTAATCTTCGCCAGGCTGCGCGTGTCTGTAGACTATTTCTGTATTGTTATCAAAGTCTATAAGTATATTGCTTCTGTCTCTCAATTTGAAAGGAGAGTCAACTTTTCCAGCTACAGTTTGAACTCTGAAGATAGAGCCTTCAGCAACTCCCTCTGGGATAACAGCGAAGAGTTTGTCCGCTCCAACTTTTGTAACGCTAGGAGATTCTATCTCTTCTGTATTTGCCGCATCCTTGTAGAAGAATACTTTAATTTCGTCCCCGATAAAGTTAGCACCTTTGATTTTCAAAGTGTCGCCATCGTTTGCAAATTCATTATAAACCATAGTAATTTTTGCCTGAGACACCTTTGCAAATGGAGCCAACGCAAATCCTTCAGGACAAGCGGCTGTGCGGTAAATAGCCTGGCAGTCTTCGACCAAATCAGGAACAGTATAAACAATGACGTTGTCTGTGATGAATGCAGGCTTTAAGATTGCATTAAAGACATTTCCTGATTTCCCGACGAAAGATACAGATTTGATGCCTCCAAGGTTTTCTCCAAAAACAGCAACAGTTTGACCTCCACTGACAGTAGAGTCTGCGAAGTTAATCTTCACACCAAGCGAGTCGACTCCACCATCAGTAAGTTCAACTCTGTCTATGATAGGTTGGTTGCAGTCGCAACCGCAGTCATTCTTGTCATCGCAAGAGACAAAGCCAAATGCGGCAGCAAGAAAAGACATCGCTAAATAATTTATCTTTTTCATATTGAATACTTATAAATTTAAATTTGTTAGTCAAGGAGAGAGTTGTAACTCTCTCCTTGAGAAAAATTAATAAGGATAATTGCCAGACTTAACAGCGTTTACGTCTGTGTAAAGACCAGCTGCATAACCTGCATTTTCAATCTTTACAGGAAGCGGCAAGAACCATTGAACCTTGTCAGTGTCAATAACTTTTTCTTCAGGCTCTGTTTTAGAGTCTGGCTTCAATTTTGACAACTCGCAAATATCACGTTGTCTCATGAAATCTTTTTTAGCCTTAGCCTTACCGTCTAGGTCGAGAGCTTCGCCATAGTACCAGCCGCGGTCTCTTTCTCTTAGATAACCTCTTGCGGCATCTTCGTCTCTATAGAACAAGCGCTTAACATCCAACCAAGACTGGTTTTCTAATGCAAACTCATGAACACGTTCTGTCATCAAGTCGTATTTTTCTAGATAATAATCAGCTTGATAGTCCAAATCTCCAGTCCAATTAGTGATAGTTCTCTTCTGGATGAAGTCTGGATCATACATAGCAATCTTTTCTACATTCTCCAAACCAGCTCTATTTCTGATAAGGTTCACATCCTCGATACCTGCAGCAACAGTATTTCTCACATCTTTAGAAGCCAAAGCCATTTTTGCTTCAGCACGCATTAGATACAGATCTGCAACGCGCAAGATAGGGAAAGTCAAAGGACAAGAGAACTTGTCATCTAGAGGAGTGTTGTAAACAAACTTACGGCAATGATTCAACACACGACCAACAGACTCGTCTCCATATCTGCTATCATCCCAGTTATTAGGGGCGATTCTATACTGATAAGGTCCACCTGCGTTGAGGGTATATTCATAACCATCGTAATCTCCAGTTTTATCATCTGTAGTATAGTAGCAGCAAGCACGTTTTCTAATATCTTTGTCATCAAAGTTTTCGAAAATTGTTGCAGACAATCCCTTTTCGCCGCCGTACGCATCCTTGTCTTGGTTGAAATTCTGCTTAGAACGAGCGAACTGAATCTGACGAGAAGAACCTGCTCCATATTCACCAGATTCAAATTCAAGAGCAAAAAGAACTTCTTTGTGATGTCTAGTCATGAAGATATCTTCGTAATTATCTTTGTCAGCAAGACCCTTGCCCGCAGCACCAAGTCCGTCTAAAGTGCTGTTTATGGCACTGATGGCGTCGTTGTAAAATTTGTCAGGGTCTGGACATACATAATTGTTCGATGCAAGCTTATTCTGGCAAGAAGCCATTGTCAAATACAATTTAGCTAACATACCCTTTGCCGCAACTTTGGTTACTCTTTCACCTTTATTTCCCCAAGGTGTAGCAGGAAGGTCGTTGTATGCTTCAGTCCAGTCCTTTTCAATCTGAGCGTAAAGCACTTCACGAGAAGCTTTCTGTATCTGATTGTTAGTTCCGCTAGCAATAACGTTTGTGTTTTTCAACACAAGGAACGTTTCTCCCCAATATTCGGTTAGCAAGAAATAAGCGTAGCCACGGTACATCTTAGCCTCTGCTACAGCTCTTTTTACAGCCTCTTCAGAAACATTAGAACTTACGCTTTTAGGCATTTCCGAAATTAACATGTTACAACGGCTGATGACATTGTATAAGCTAGTGTAACCATTAAGCAACAATGCATTCGTGTTATTGAATTCAAACGAAGAGAACTGACCTTCGTCACCATAATTGTGGTAAACGTTTCCTGGCATCAATTCCCCTGCACACCAAGAGAACTTATCTTCGTATGTGTCCCATGCGTAAGGACCATAAACTTGATATGTGAACGCTAAAAGATTGTCGTCTGATGTCAAGTAATTATCGACAGTGATAGCGTCTTGAGATTGTCTATCAAGGAAGTCTTCGCAAGACGAGAACATCAAAGATGCCCCAGCAAGGAGAGACAAATATTTTAGTTTCAATTTCATATTAAATACTCTTTTGTTAAAAATTAGAAATTAAAGTTCAAGCCAAGAGTGTACTGGCGAGGAGTTGGATAACGTCCTTCATCAACACCCTGACGTATTGCACTACCTGGAATTTCTGGGTCATAACCAGAATAGTTTGTGAAAGTGTAAACGTTCTGAACGTTTGCAGATACACGAAGACCGTTTATGTGCAATTTCTTGTTTACAGCCTCTGGCAAAGAGTAAGACAAAGATACATTCTGGATCTTTAGATAAGATCCATCTTCTACGTAACGGTCAGAAACTGTCTTACAGTTACCGTTCGTATCTTTGTTATCTGGACGAGGGATGTTTGTTTCTGGATTTGTCACATATTCGTTGCCGTTAGCATCTTTTGCGATTTTTGCAAAATTGAGACAGTCAGAGTGGTAGTTAGTCCACTTGTCTGTCATACCTTCAAGACGCATGCGGATCAAGTTGAATACATCGTTTCCGTAAGAAGCAGAAAGCTGGATTCCCAAAGACCAAGGTCCGTAAGTAAATGTATTGTTCATACCGCAAGTGAAGTCTGGGTTAGGATCTCCGATTGTTGTTTTTTCGTCACCAAACATCAAGTCTCCAACTTTAGCAGAGCGTCCTGTCCTGCTATTGTATTCATCGGCTTGAGCCTGATTTTGAACGATTCCCAAGACTTCATATCCGTAGAATAGACCTGGAGCGTCGCCAACTTCAGAGCGGTTGATTTCGATGTCCGTGTTAAGAATACGGTAAACACCATTCTTGTCTGCTTTTTCAGTAATAGAAGTAGTAGAACCACCTAAGCTAACCACTTCGTTCTTAACGAAAGAGAAAGACAGGTCTGTGCTCCACATAAAGTTGCGGTTTGCAATCTTTTTGTCAATGTTAACCGTGCTGATAGCCAAGTCCACACCGACGTTTTTCATTGATCCCGCATTTACGTAAGCAGTTCCGATACATTCCCATCCACCGTCAGATGGAGCCACGAATGTAGGCAATTCAGGAACGAGCAATAGGTCGTCGTTCTTTTTGTAGAAACCGTCAATCGTCAAAGTGAATCTGTCCTTTAAGAAGCCCAAATCAATAGCGACGTTAGTCTGCTTGTTGGTTTCCCATGTCAAATCGTTGTTTGTGTAGTTTTGGTAATGGAAACCAGGGTATTCGCCGTTGTGATTCCATTTAGAAACGTAAGCCACATGAGCAGGAGTACAATTAGCGTTACCTGTTTCACCATAACCTACACGCAACTTCATAGTAGAGAAAATTTCCTGGAACTTTTCACTATCTTTTGCAAACTTTTCGTTGTCAATTCTCCATGCAAGAGCAAATGATGGGAAGAATCCCCACTGATTACCCGGTGCAAAGTTAGAAGAACCGTCAAAACGTCCTGTTGCAGTGATGAAATAACGGCTTGCGTAGTTGTAAGCTGCACGTCCAAAGAAAGATGCAATAGCTCCGTCACCTTTGTATCTGCTGAGGTTTTTTGTGTCCTTAGCCAAATTTATAGTATGCGGATCATTTGTGTTAAAGCCTTTACCTTGATTGACTTCACCGCCCCACATAAATTCTTGAGCTTCAGCTCCGACCATAGCGTCAATGTTATGACGTTCCTTTATTGACTTGTTGTAGTTCATGAATGAACTTAAGCGCCAAGCAGTGTTGCTATATTCACCAACTAGCAATGTTGCCTCTTCTTTTGCTACAGAAAGTCCTCCGTATTTGTAGAAAGGAGAATAGTTTTCGTCATTTGCATTTGTGATGTCAATACCAAATTCAGTTCTCCAAGACAAGTCTTTCATGAACTTAATTTCTGCATACGCATTGGCAAGAACGTTAGTCTCTTCTCTCAAGATAGGAGACTGGTTCAAATTTGCAATCGGGTTGATTTTTGTACCCAAGTTGGTTTCAGGCCCTGTAATGTTGCCATTTACATCGTAAGGAGATTCGCTAGGCAAAGACAATAGCGTTTGTACGATGATGTTTTCGTCAGTTTCCTTGAAAGATTTACAAGCTGCACCATCTCCAGCTTTTGGGTCGAAGATATTTGCTGCTTTAGACATTTCCTGACGAGTGATACCAATGTTGATACCCATCTTGAGCCATTTCTTAACTTCAGAATCTAAAGCGATACGGCCATTGATACGCTGATAGTCAGTGTTGATCAGAACACCTTCTTGGTCTGAAAATCCCAAAGAGATGTTGTACTGAGTCTTTTCAGAACCTCCGTTAACTGAGATTTGGTGGCCGTGACCGATTGCAGAACGGAATAATTGATCCTGCCAATCTGTACCTTTACCAAGGACTGATGGATTTGCAAATTCAGGATCCACTTTTTCTCCACGTCCGATAGCGATAACGTAGTCGTCGTTTATGTACTCAGCGTATTCCTTCAAGTTCATCATGTCGTAACGTTTTGTGAACTGAGAAACTGAGAAATTACCGTCGTAAGAGAATTTGGCGTCTCCTGCCTTACCTTTTCTTGTTGTGATCATGATAACCCCGTTAGACGCACGAGAACCATAGATAGCAGTTGCAGAAGCGTCCTTCAAGATTTCCATAGAAACGATGTCCGCAGGGTTGATAGAAGCAAGCGGGTTGCTAGAAGCCGACTTGTCTGTACCACCACCGATAGGCATACCGTCAACAACATAAAGAGGGTCGTTAGAACCGGAAAGTGAAGATGTACCACGGATACGTACCGAAGCTGCGGCACCAGGCTGACCAGAAGAAGAAGCCACAGACACACCAGCTACACGTCCCTGCAAAGCAGCGTCGATAGACGGAGCGGTTGAATTCTTTAACATGTCTTCCTTGATTGTCTGTGTAGAACCGGTTTTGTCCTTTGCCTTGACTCTACCGTAACCAATAGTAACAAACTCTTCCAAAGACTCTGAGTCTTTCAAAGTGACAGTCAATGATTTCTGTCCTGGCTTGAGTTTGATTGTCTGGGTAACCAGCGGGTCAGATGCGATTACCAAAGTCGCTCCGTCCGGAACTGTGAGCACGGCGTCTCCGTCTGCTCCTGTTACCTCAAAAATTGTTGCGTCCTCTTTTACCGTGATTTCTGCTCCCGGTAGCGGACCTCCCGCATCTTTTACCACCACTGAGACAGTTTGGTCTGCCATCGCTGCTGCGGCGGTAAAGAGCATCGTTAATGATAATAAAAACGTCCTCATTTACTAATAATTTGAATTAATACTGATTTAATTATAGACATAATTTTACAAATTACGGCAAATATAGTCGTTTAATATTTAATACCAATCATTTTCATTAAAAAAAGTGTATCGATTTTTAACTTTTTTTAATATAAATCTCAAAAGTTGTTAATTTGCTTGATTCTTATGTTTCTGTTTCTTTTTGATGTAAAACGTATTCGGGCTGTTGATGGTTCGTTTTCCCCGCTTTTTTCTGATTGCTTTTGTGTATTTTTGGCGAGTTGTTGCGGTGTTTTGTGTTTTAGATTTTATATTTGCAATACATATATAAATGTATGAAAAACGGAACTATGTACATAGATGTGATTTTGCCGCTTGCTCTTGCTAATTCTTATACGTATCTTGTGCCTGAGGATATGGCGGACGATGTGCGGACAGGCGCGAGGGTGATTGTCTCGTTCGGGGCAAAGAAGTTTTACACCGCTCTGGTCTATCGGATTCATAATGAGAAGCCGGAACTTTTTGAGCCTAAGGAGATTGTTGCGGTGCTTGACGACAAGCCGGTTGTGAGAGGGGGGCAGATTAAGTTGTGGGAGTGGATTGCGTCTTATTATCAATGTACGTTAGGCGAGGTTTATAAGGCGGCGCTGCCTGCCGGTCTCAAACTGGAGAGCGAGACTGTAATTGCTTTGGACGAGGAGTTTGTGGCCGAGTCTGTGCTGAAGCCTAAGGAGCAGCAGCTTTTGGATTTGTTTGCTGCCAAGAGCAAACTTTCGGTGGCGGATATTAACAAGGCGTTGCAGCTGAAGAATAGTTTCCCGTTGGTCAAGAGGCTTATGGATATGGGCGCGCTGGTGGTGAGCGAGGAGGTGAAGGAGAAGTTCAGGCCTAAGCGAGAAACGTTCGTTTCGCTTTCTCCGGAGTGTGCGGACGAAGATGCTTTGCGCAGTGTGTTTGACGGGCTGAAGGGGGCGAAAAGGCAGCTGGACTTGCTGATGCTTTTTCTGAACGAGTCTCGTTTCTTCTCTAAAACAGAGGTGTGCGAGGTTTCTAAAAAGGAACTTCTGGAGAAGGGCGGTTTCTCTGCGTCGGTCTTTTCGGCACTGGTGGAGAAAAATATATTTGTGACGTATGACAAGGAGGTCGGGAGGCTTGGCTCTGTGTCCGGCTCTTTGGTGGAGGCCGCTCCTCTGTCTGATGCGCAGTCTGCCGCTTACAGGGAGATTATTCGCCAGTTCAGGGAGAAGCAGACGGTTCTGCTGCATGGAGTGACGTCCAGCGGAAAGACTGAAATATATATCCATCTTATTAATGAGATGCTGAAGCTTGACAAGCAGGTTTTGTTTCTGTTGCCGGAGATTGCTCTGACTACACAGATTACGAACCGCCTGAAGCGCGTGTTTGGCAGCCAGCTTGGTGTCTATCATTCTAAATTTTCTGATAATGAGAGGGTTGAGATATGGAATAATCTTTTGAAGGATAATGGTTACAAGGTTATATTGGGCGTGAGGTCTTCTATTTTTCTGCCTTTCCGTGACCTTGGACTTGTGATTGTTGACGAGGAGCATGAAAATTCGTATAAGCAGTATGACCCGGCTCCGCGCTATAACGCGCGCAATGCGGCGGTGATGCTTGCTCATTTTTCAAAGGCGAAGGTCTTGCTTGGCTCTGCTACGCCGTCGGTGGAGAGCTATTTTGCGGCTAAGAGCGGAAAGTTCGGGCTGGTGGAGCTGTTCACACGGTTTGGCAATGTTAATATGCCGGAGGTGATTATTGCGGACGTGGCGGAGGCTCGGCGCAAGAAAGAGATGACGGGGCTTTTTACGGAAACGTTGCTTAATCGGATGTCTGAGGCGTTGTCTCGCAAGGAGCAGGTTATACTTTTTCAGAACAGACGCGGTTTTGCTCCTTATGTTGAGTGCCGTTCCTGTTCGGCTGTTCCGAAGTGCAAGAATTGTGATGTCAGCCTCACTTATCATAAGTTTTCTAATCAGCTTTCTTGCCATTACTGCGGATATACGTACGCAAAGCCTGAAAAGTGCCCGGCTTGCGGTAACCCGACCATCGACACCGTAGGTTTTGGCACGGAAAAGATAGAGGAGGAGGTGCATGCAGTTTTCCCTGAGGCGCGTGTGGCGCGTCTGGACTTGGACGTGGCGAGGTCGAGGAAGAATTTCGAGTCGGTAATAGCTGATTTCGAAGCTGGCAAAATAGATGTGCTTGTCGGTACGCAGATGATTTCCAAAGGGCTTGATTTTGAGCGCGTGCGTGTTGTCGGGGTGCTTAGCGCGGATATGCTTCTCAATTATCCGGACTTCAGGTCGCACGAAAGGGCTTTCCAGCTTATGGCTCAGGTGAGCGGACGTGCCGGACGAAAGAACGGGCAGGGGATTGTTGTGATTCAGACAACGTCGCCGGAGCATGTCGTTATGGAGCAGGTGCGCAGTAATGATTATGCGGGAATGTACGAGATGCAGGTGGAGGAGCGTCAGCTTTTTAATTATCCGCCTTATTTCAGGCTGGTGTATATATATGTGAAGGGACGAGATGAGCGGGTGGTGGACGGCGCTGCCAATTATCTTGCGCAGTGCATGAAGGCTACTTTCGGGCACCGTATAGTGGGGCCGGACAGACCTGTGATTCCTCGTGTGCAAAATATGTACATAAGAAAAATAATGGTGAAGTTCGAGCAAAATATATCTGCGGATAAGGCTAAGTCCGTGATGAGAGAGTATGTTGACCATACGCTTGCGACGGATGCGTTCAAGTCTGTGATTATATATTTTGACGTGGACCCGATGTGATATTTTCTGCAGAAAGAAGAAAGACGAGCCGTTTTTTGTCAAGTGTGGCTCGTCCTTCTTTTTATGTTGCAACATTGTTAGTTTTGCAAATGTTCCTTTAGGAATTTTCCTGTGTGTGAGGCTTCGCAGCCTACAAGTTCCTCCGGTGTCCCTGCAAACACTAAGTTCCCTCCGGCCTCGCCGCCTTCCGGACCGATGTCTATCACGTGGTCTGCGCATTTTATCACCTCCATGTTGTGCTCGATGATTATCACGGTATGCCCTGACTCGATAAGCGCGTTGAAGGCCTGAATCAGGGTCTTTATGTCGTGGAAATGCAGCCCGGTTGTAGGCTCGTCAAATATATATATAGTAGGAGAGAGCTTCTCTTCGCTCAGGATAGAGGCAAGTTTGACGCGCTGGCTCTCGCCTCCGGAGAGTGTGCTGGACGCCTGTCCAAGTTTCACATAGCCGAGTCCGACATCCTGAAGCGGCTTCAGACGGCGCACAATCTTTTTTTCTGTATTTCCAGTGCCTTCGCTAAAGAACTCTATGGCTTGATTGACGGTCATCTCTAACACGTCATGAATGTTTTTCCCTCTATAAAGGACTTCGAGCAGGTCGGCCTTGAAGCGTTTTCCTTGACAGGCCTCGCAAGTCAGCACAAGGTCTGCCATGAACTGCATCTCTACGGTTATAGTTCCTTCGCCCTGACACTCTTCGCATCTGCCGCCCTCAACGTTGAAGGAGAAGTAGGCGGCTGTGTAGCCCATCTGCTTAGAAAGAGGCTGGTCTGCAAACAACTTTCTGATCTCGTCGTAAGCCTTGATGTATGTGACCGGGTTGGAACGTGACGATTTGCCGATCGGGTTCTGGTCAACGAACTCAACGTCGTTCACAAGGTTGAAGCTGCCCTTCAGCTCGGCATGCGCTCCGGTCTTTTCGGCTGTGCCTCCGTAATATTTCTTCAGAGCAGAGTAAAAGACATCTCGCACCAGCGACGACTTTCCGCTTCCGCTGACACCGGTCACCACGGTCATAATATTTAGCGGAAATTTCACATCGATGCATTTGAGGTTGTTCTGGCAAACTCCGGTCACCTCGATGTAGTTGTTCCATTTGCGTCGCACGAGCGGTTTTTCGATAGTCTCTTCTCCTGTCAGATATTTGTAAGTGAAACTGTCGGTCTGGAAATTTTTCTCAGCCAGCTTCTCAGAGATGACTCCTTCGAAAACCACGTTCCCGCCAAGTCGTCCAGCGTTCGGGCCTATGTCTATTATGTAGTCCGCCGCGCGCATAATCTCTTCGTCGTGCTCTACAACAACCACCGTGTTTCCGAGTTTCTGCAGCTGCCTCAATACTTTAATCAGCAGATGAGTGTCGCGCGAATGCAACCCGATGCTCGGCTCGTCCAGGATGTAAAGAGAGCCGACAAGGCTGCTGCCCAGGGATGTGGCGAGGTTTATTCTTTGGCTTTCGCCGCCGGACAGCGTGTTTGAAAGTCGGTCCAACGTCAGATAACCCAGTCCCACGTCGCAAAGGAACTGTATGCGGTTAGAGATTTCTGTAAGCAGTCTCTGTGACACGTTTGCCTCATGTTCGCTGAGCTCTATGTTTTCAAAAAAAGTCTTCAGTTTGCTAACCGGCAAAGAGACCAGCTCTGTTATGCTTTTGCCGCCAACTTTTACGTAAGAGGCCTCTTTGCGCAACCGGGAGCCGTTGCAGTCGGGGCAGACTGTCTTGCCTCGGTAGCGCGCAAGCATCACGCGGTATTGGATTTTATACTGATTTTCCGAAACAAACTGGAAAAAGTCGTCTATGCCGTGAAAATAGCGGGAGCCTTTCCAAAGCATTCTCTTATGTTCTTCGGAAAGTTGGTAATATGGTGTATGGATAGGGAAGCCCACGCGAGAGGCGTTCATGATGACTTCGTTTTTCCATTCCGACATCTTTTCGCCTCGCCAGCAGACCACAGCGCCGTCGTACACAGACATCGACTTGTCCGGAATCACCAAATCCTCGTCTATGCCCATGACCTTTCCGAAACCTTCGCAAGTGGGGCAGGCTCCGTAAGGGCTGTTGAAGCTGAACATGAGGTCGGACGGCTCGTCAAAGGAGATTCCGTCTGCTTCAAATTTATTGGAGAACGATTTCGTCTCTGCAGAGCCGTCGGCTTTGTATATCTTTATGATGCAAGATGAGCCGTCGCCCTCCCAGAATGCGGTTTGCACGGAGTCCGCAAGCCTGTTCCTCGTGTCTTCGTCGTCTGATACGGAAAAGCGGTCAACCACAAGGTGCGCGGTTTGCCCTTCGGGAGTTTCGCCGGCCAGCACGTCTTCTATTTTGAAGAGATAACCGTCAATTTCGATTCGGCTGAATCCTTGCTTGAAAAGCATGTCGAGCTGAACTTGCAAAGTGCGTCCTTCCGGAACTGTTATCTCAGAAAGCACCATGCCTTTTGTGCCATTAGGGAAGGTGAGAATATAATCCACCACATCAGAGACCTGATGCTTCGCCACAAGTTCGCCGGACACTGGCGAGTATGTTTTGCCTATGCGCGCGAACAGCAGTTTCAGATATTCATAAATTTCGGTTGATGTGCCTACTGTGGAGCGCGGGTTGCGGGTGCTGACTTTTTGCTCTATCGCTATTGCCGGCGGAATGCCTTTTATATAGTCAACCTCCGGTTTGCTCATTCGGCCTAAAAACTGGCGGGCATACGAAGAGAGGCTCTCGACATACCTTCTTTGCCCTTCGGCATACAGAGTGTCAAAAGCGAGCGACGATTTGCCGGAGCCGGAAAGCCCCGTTATCACCACTAGTTTGTTGCGCGGGATTTTCACATCTATGTTCTTCAGATTGTTTACCCTTGCGCCTTTTATTGTAATTTGACCGTTGTCAGCCATTCTTTTTTTGATATGATAAGTTTTATTTTTGTCCGATAAAAGAGTAGTGCTCCGTGTCGTTCCAGTTCATCACGTTCCACACGCCGTTCTCCTTCACTACTTCGCAGAGGCAGGCTGAGCGTGTGTACGGGCTGTTCACTATTTCGCTGACAGGCTGGTTCCTGAAATATACGTACAGTGTTTTTATGACGATGCCATGAGCCACTACCAGCACAGTTCCGTTAGGATGCTTTTTTGCGATGTCCTCGAAAATGGCGCTGGCGCGCTTCTGCAGTTCCTGAAACGTCTCTCCGCCGTCCGGAACATACAATTCAGGATGATGCCAGAAGTTGTCAAACTGGACCGGATTTCTCTCTTCCGCTTCGGAGAAAAGCAGTCCTTCCCAGTTGCCTAAGTTTATCTCGCGCAAGTCATCTTCGGCAATGATTTGCAAGTCTCTGCTTCCGCGCGCGTGCATGGCGGTGTCCAGAGCGCGTTGGCAGGAACTGGAGTAAATTATGTCGATGTCAATATCCTCAAGTCTCTTCCCGAGAGCCTTAGCCTGACTTACGCCAAGTTCTGTGAGGTTGGAGTTGTTCTGCCCTTGCATCCGCTTCACAACATTCCACTCTGTTTCGCCGTGGCGGCATAAATATATCTTTGTCATTTGTGTCAAAATAAAAGTTTGAAAAATCTGATAACAGAACCTTAGCTCTGTTCGGAAAATTTAATGGCAAGCCCGGCAAATATGGCGGTTGACGTCTCCAGCGCATCTAAGTCCAATGCGAAAGTTGGAGAGTGCAGACCTCCGCTTTCCACCTTCTCGCTGAGTATTCCGACTCGGTAAAACAGCGAAGGGAATTTTTGGCAGTAATACCCGAAATCTTCGCCGGTCATTCTTTTCTCAAAAGTGGTGACATTCTCTTCTCCGAGCAGGTCAATGGCAAATCTCTCCGCCATGCTGTTCAGTTGCTCGTTGTTAATCACGCTTGGGTATCCGCGGTTAATCTCTATTTCGCAAGAGCAGCCAAACTCAGAGACGGCCGTTGCCGCGATTTTTTTGATTAGAGACAGAGACTGTTCTCTCCACTCCTCGTCGAGCGTTCTGAGAGTGCCGTCAAGCCGCACGTGGTCAGGAATCACATTCATGATGCCGTCGGCTATAAATCTGCCGAACGCAAGCACCGTTTCTCCGCGGACCGGTTCGTGTTCGGACGGGATGGCGTTCAGTTTCAGCAGCATATTGGCAGCGGCAAGCACTGCATTATGGTCTTTGAGCAGAGCCGCGTGACCGCCTTGTCCGTGAACCGTTATGTGTATCTCGTCCGTGGCGGCGGTGATAAGGCCGGGACGAAATCCCACCTTGCCCATCGGGATAGAAGGAATGACGTGCTGCCCGAGCATGATGTCTGGTTTGAACCTGTTGAACGCTCCTTCTGATAACATAAGGTTCGCACCTCCGGGATAACGCTCTTCGGCAGGCTGAAAGACAAACAGGAAAGTGCCAGTCAGCTCATCTTCCAGAGATTTGAGAATGCGCGCCACGCCAAGCAGCGAAGCCGTGTGAGCGTCATGTCCGCAAGCGTGCATCACGCCGTCGTTTTTAGAACGGTACGGCACGTCGGTCTCTTCCGTCACAGGGAGCGCGTCCATGTCGGCGCGCAGCGCGATGGTCCGTTTTTCCGGTTCCTTGCAGCGCAGCACGCCAAGAATGCCGGTCTGGGCAAACCCTTCCATGAAAGGTATATCCAGCGCTTTCAGCTCTTCTCGCACAAATTTAGAAGTCTCAAACTCATGAAAGGCAAGTTCCGGATTCTGGTGCAATGTTTTGTAAGCCTCTTGCACAAAAACCAAGTTCTTCCGAGTTAGTTCCAATATACGTTCATTTGTTATCATACAGCTCTAATCTAACAAGATATGCAAAGATAGTTTTTATTTAGGCTTCTTCTATGAATTTGACGAAATTTATTTTCGGGGGGATTCGGTCAGGAAATAAGCACTGCTCAGTTTTTTGCGAATGCAGTTTGGAGACTTTCATAGATTAGGGCTTGTGATTTTATCTGTAGAATTCCGTTTCTGATGATCTGCGGGAAATGTATCTGTGCTGCAAAATGTGGCGAATTGCAAAGTCGCGAGGCTTAGCGGAACTGGCGCGGTAGGGGAGGTGTGAAACAAAAACGCTTTCGGGGTAGCCGAAAGCGTTTTTGCCTCATTAAATCTTGTCTCCGTCATACCCCCATTTAAGGTACATGGCTCCAAAAGTGAAGCCGGCTCCGAAAGTGGAGCAGACGATGTTGTCGCCTTTCTTCAGCGACTTTTCAAGTTCCCACAAACAGATTGGAATAGTTACCGCCGAAGTGTTTGCGTATTTCTCAATATTAATCATAACCTTGTCCTTATCCACGCCCATTCTTCTCGCAACCGCGTCGATGATGCGCAAGTTGGCCTGGTGAGGAATGAACCAAGCGAGGTCGTCGGCAGTCAGTTTGTTGCGTTCCATAATTTCCACGGATATGTCGGCCATATTAGTCACAGCCGCCTTGAACACCGCCTGACCTTCCTGATACACATAGTGCCAATGATTGTCAATAGTTTCGTGCGAAGCGGGGCAAACAGAACCGCCGGCCTTCATTTGCAGGTGAGACCAGCCGCTGCCGTCGGTGCGCAGAATAATGTCACGCACGCCAACCTCCTCTTCGGTCGCCTCCACAAGAACAGCAGCGGCGCCGTCGCCAAACAGCGGGCAAGTAGTGCGGTCTGTGTAGTCAACCATGAAAGACATCTTTTCAGAAGCCACGACAACAATCTTCTTGTGTCTGCCAGACTCGATATGGTTAGTGGCAGAATAAAGAGCAGACATAAAGCCGGCGCAAGCCACCTCGATGTCATACGCAAAGGCGTTCTTGATGCCCACGTTGTTGCATATTTTCGCGGCTGTGGCAGGGAACATGTGGTCCGGAGTAGATGTGGCGCAGAACACAGCCTCGATTTCGTCCGGATTGACGCCAGTCTTGGCGAACAGCTCTTCAACCGCCTTGGTGCCCATGTAAGAAGAACCAAGGTTCGGGTCTTTCAATATGCGACGCTCCTTGATTCCGATTCTGGACATGATCCATTCGTCAGAAGTGTCAACCATACGGCTCAGCTCGTCATTCGTGAGCACATACTCTGGAAGATACGCTCCAATACCTTTTATTACCGCATTAATTTTTCCCATTCCGAATATCTTTAAATCAGAAATTCCCGCAGGAACTTCACGTCAAATGACAAGTGAAAAAACGAAATATGCCCTAAAAAATGCTTCTTAGGGCAATATATTTCCTTTACATTTCGAAAAATGTAGCGCAAGATTAAACTGCTTCAGGCTTTTCAATAGCCACCTTTCCACGGTAGAATCCACATTCACCGCAAACAGTGTGGTAAACGTGCAATGCACCGCAGTTTGAGCAAACTGCCAAAGTTGGCGTAACTGCCTTGTAATGAGTTCTTCTCTTCGCTGATCTTGACTTAGATTGTCTTCGCTTCGGATGTGCCATTTTATTAAATAATTAAATTAGTTATTGTCAATTAATTTTCTGAGTCCTTCCCAGCGCGGGTCAATCGCTTTCTCCTCGCTGTCCAGAGGCGTCAAATCCTCCTCGTCCTCGTCGTTGTCATAAAGTTCCTCGTCGTCTGCCGACGTTGCGATGTGGTTTCTCAGCTTTGCCACCATAGCCTCGTTGCATTCGCCAGCCGGGTGCACGTGCCTTATCGGGATGCGCAGCGCGATACATTCATAAAGATACCACGCAAGGTTTATAGCCCCCTCAGCTTCGGGCACAACTATAAGGTTGCCCTCCTCCTCGGAGTACTCGTCTCCGAACTTCACAAGAAACCTCTCTTCGCAGTCAACGTCAAGATTCATATCGTCCAGACATCTGTCGCACTGAATCGTTATGGAGCCTTGCAAGTCAAAGTCAATCTCGAACGCATGAGCCGTCTTTTTCACAGAAACGAACGCCTCCACATTTCCCTTGCCGATTTCCGGACCTTCAAGCTCCTCGAAGAATTTGTCGTCAAGCAAAAACTCATATTCATGAGTGCCCTCAGACAGTTCTTTCAGCGGTATGTCATAAATCTCAAAGTTTCCCACTTTCGTATGAACATTTAAAAACTCTGCAAAATTATAAAATATAAACGACAAAACACACAACTGACAGCGTGTTTTTTTATATTTTTTTGAAAAAAGTTGTCCGAAAAGAGCTTCAATAGCAATAAAAAGGCAGCCGAAGGCTTGCAAATTTCAAGTATTAGGCCGCTCCTGCATAGAAAGTCATTGTCTCGACGGAGATAAATTTAGACGAAATGCAAAGATTGGCAAATTCAAGCAGGGAAAACATCATACATCAAATACTCTTGCTGCCCCGCAATAACCTGTAATATGACCGTCTCTTTCAGCATATTCTGACAACTAATGAATACTCGAAATAAGAATTGGGGTAAAGGCTTCATTGATGCAGTTAGCTAGCAACTTCGCAAAGAATTGCCTGGATTAAGAGGATTTTCCGCTGCGAGCCTGCGTAAGATGCGCACATTCTATGAGGAGTGGCAGATGCTTTCAGATAATTCGTTCGTTGAAACGAACAAATTGGCGGATATTGAGAGAAATTGACATTAAAGTATATGTTAATCCTACAATGGATAATCTAAATAATGGAACGCAGGACGCCCCGCGCCACTCATAGAAAGAGACAGTATAACATTAAGAAAGCCTATTGACAGGCTCCTGCTCTACCAATAGGCTTTTACTCAAAGCTGACTTTACATAATCAAAATGCGCTTCAAAAACATCTCGAACAAGTTGCCTTAGTGACAAATTTTCATATTCCGCTCTTCTTTAAGCTCTTTTCAATCAGAGCCTCATCCATCTCTTCCACCATCATTTTGGAGACATAGCCTTTGTGGCTGTAAAGTTCTTTACAGCGGTGGAGATTATTAGGCACGATGGAGGCAAACCCTTCTGTTGTCTCGTGAATAACGCAATCCATTGTGCCAATTAAATCCCCTGCTTTACTCTCCGGAATACCATAGCGTTCGGCAATCAGTCTTCTCATTTTACTATAACTCACGCGTCTGACATCGGTCGCATTCAGGTCATCTAATGTAGCCTCCGGTCTGAATTTACGAACCTCTTTCAGCAACTCTTCTTTGGTGTCCGGCAGTTTCACCTTAAACAAAGGATGCTCCACGCTGCTGAAATCCACATGGCCATTTTGGCTTGGCGTAGGAACATCTTTTGACGACCATTTCCTGAAATCATCACTAATGCGCTGAGCCAATTTACGGTCTTTAATACCCAAGTGCTTCATGATAAAATCCACATCCAGCAACTCATCCGGCACCGGATGTTTGCATATCTCTTTAATGGTACGCCCCTCCTTATTGATGCCACCATTACCCTTAGGCACATACTCCTCCACATCACGGCGAGTCATTAGGTGCTTGGGGGTAGGAGACTGTTTTTGAGTTTTTTTGTTGAAGTCTGGGTGCTCTTTATTTTCTAATGTTTTATTAAATCTTTTTCCTCCAACATTAACGTCCAATTCTGCATACTTTGGTGTTGCTTTGTCATCAAGGTATTTGTATTTGCATGTGACAGAAATGTCGTTACCTTTGGAATATTTTTTAATATCTAAAGCCATTTTATTCCAATCGTCAAAGTTGAAAAAATCATTCGGCTTGCATATGCAGTTTGATATGTGCTCTATAGAACTATTTTTCGAGCTTATATTATGAATGACTCCAAATTCATCAGTCCTAAAAAAAATAATAGAATTAGATGAACTTGAATTATATTTAAATGTAGTATTCGGAAGTTTTGATATGCTTTTTATCCAATAAGGATTAGAGAAAATATCATCGTTCCCATAAATAGTCATTGTTTTATTGGCATACTCTCCAAGAAAAGTATTATCAATTTTATTGTAAAAAAAAATAGCATCTTTGTTCTTTTTTAAGAAGATATTATCTATTTTATTGCCTTTAATTGCAGAATTAGAAATCCAAGAAAACACATCAAAGTTGCTGAATGCAGTAGGAACATTTTTTGTTAACGAACTGAATTTATCAAAAATTTCATTTGAAATTTTAGGAGAGGTCAAAGCATCAAAAAAGTTCTTGTCCTTCTTCATTCTGTCAATTAATTTTTCTTGAACACCCATGTCCATTTGCTTTATGTTTGAAACTAATTTAGGATGAGCGTCCGACAAAATGTCTATCACGTCATTAAATTTCATATTTGGCTTTGACATTAACTTAAAAACATCATCAGAAGTTGATTTAACTAATGCCTTTGCACTTGTAACAGAACCTTTTTCGGCACCAGATTTTACTATTTCTTTTGCAACTTTCTTTCCTGTTTTTGAGCAAGACGAAGTAGTTGACACGAAAAAAAGAAACGTCATCAAAGCTAATATATTACAAAATCTTTTCATAAAATGAACGTGAATTATTATTTAATAAATTTATGAAGCTGTTAATTTCTTCTGGATTAATTACAAATTGAGAATCTAAGTTTTGTTTTAAAATTTCAGTAATACTATCAGCTTCTGATGGAAATATTTCATCTAAGGCTGCAGTTACTAACACTTCTGCAATGCCCGCTCCTACAGGAGTAATATAACAAGCAGCAATACTACCCACTGTAGAAGATGTACAATCTTTAAGACCCTCTATAAGATAATCAGCACCAATATCTTCTGTATAATTTTTTAGGCCTTTCGTGGATATTTCAGGGGTTTTAATGCTATTTACACTTACATCGACCCTAATCTTATATGAACTTACAAAATGTGCTCTCGTTTTTTTTACCTTACTGATATAATCAGATTCGATTTTCTTCAATTGAGGATAAAAATGTTGAGGTCCAAAATAAGTAGAATCTAGATTTTTAACAATCTTATTAAATTCATGTTTGTCAGAAAGGTAAAGGTCTTTTATATTCGTTAGATTGTCAATAGGACCTTCAAGTCTATCTTCCACAAATTTTGCTTTCTGATGCTCAAATATGCTTTCCATCGTTTTACAGATGGAAGAAACAAATGCTTCATTCAGCTTTTCTTCATTTTTTATGTATTGTTCTATAGTTATACTATCCAAATTATTATTGGATACATTATTTTCGTATTGTTCAACTCCGGGTTCTAAAGAGTCCGTCCATTCATTTAACTGAGGAGAGACTTTGTAATCAATAAAAAAATCATAAGAAAATGTTCCGGACTGACCAATCCCATATCGTACAAGCTGCAATATATTAGGATCTTTGTTTAACAAAACAAATGAAAGATACATATTTTTCACTCTATGTAAAAACTCATCCGTAGGTTCTGTTTCTTTGTTTAAAAGTCTTTCTATTGCAGCAGAAGAACATTCTAGATAATTAGCAACAAGATTTGAACTTCCCATTGCAGTGCGTAATTCTAACAACATGTCAAAACAAGACTGGTTATTTGCAAAAATATTTTTACATTCCCTGAACTTTTTTACATTCCCAAGTTCCCAATTTTTTGCTAAAGTTTCAAATTGGGACATTCCCCTATTAAAGTAAATTAGGTGATGGTATCGAGAATATTCAAAATCTCTATATAACATCCGTATATCTACTTCTTCTTGCTTATTAGGCTTTATTTCTTCATTTAACCATTTATAAATAAGTTTAGTGGAGCAATCTAACATGTTAGATAAACGGTTTATGTTCCCATCTAATTTCTTACATTCAAAAGCTAAATTTTTCAAAAGGGTTAAAATGTCTGATGTATTTATAAACTGTTCTGTTTTACTATCTATTCCAAATTCAACACCTATTACAGTGTGGTTATGTAACATCGGAATCGAACATTCTTCATCGAACCATTTTAAACGTTCTCCACAACCACTATATATTGATATATAACGCTTGAAATCTTCCGAAACTTTAAATGTATAGGTTTCATTATGTATTACATCAAATGTGTAAATATCAGCACTATTGTTTTCTGGATTTATTTTACTTATTTTGTCTACTACTTCTTCGCTGACTTTTTCGCTGACCGCTGCTGCTCCTATAGCACCTCCTGAACATCCTGATAATGAACCCAAAATGCCCAAAACACACGCCCATTTTAACCAGTTTGTATATTCATATACAAAAAGCCAACCCCAAAAAACTGTAAGAATTACATACCATATCATAATGTTATACTTATATTGTTATTGTTGTTAATTTCATGAATTTAATAGTTGATTCGGCATAAACTAATTATAAATAAAAGTATAAGTGCCTAAATAGTCTCTAAATTGTTAAAACTAAATTTATTTATTATTAATAATTGATTTTGCAATATCGCTATATGTTTGAAGGTCTATCTCTTCTATTTTTTCGATGGTTGTATTTTTTTTTATCCATTCATTAAAATATTTCTTTACACTGCTTCGAACGCAACAAACCAATATGATATTATTACGTTCAAATTTAATTTTTTCACTATTATTATAATCTGAATGAATCTTATCTCTTAGGAGAAGGTCCAATTTAGGCTCTAACTCATCTTCTTTATCACCCTCAGAAATAATAACAATGGAATTTTTTTCATGTTTCATAACAGCCATAAAATCAACATACAGATCTGCGCTTATATTGCTTTTTTTGATTTTATTATTGTTAATATAATGACAGAAATTACAATTAATATTATCGTTTTCTCCAGCTTCTTTGAACAAATATTTATTCCAAAAAGCATACAAATGACTCTTAGGTTTTATCTTTTGATATAACCATTTATACAATTCTGCAGCATAAGTCGTTTTGCCTGCATTATTCTTCCCTGTAATTACAATTACCTTTTGTATGTAATCTATTTTATTATCCATACTATCATTCATGAATGTTATTTGTTTTATTGATTATTATTCGGATTTCTGGACTTTTCTTTTCTTGTCCCTTATTCAAACCTATAATATGACACAACTCATACACGTGGAAATACAACTTTTGCTGATGCAAGAAGAAAGCTGCAAATGCGATGAAAGGAGCGAATTGCAGTAAATCTCTGTCTGTGTTACTACTCTGTAATACCAAAATAATAAGAGGTATTATAGAATTTCTCAGGAATGCTATTTGAGCCTCTAAGTTAGAAATGTTATTTGAAGGATAATGGACTTTTACTTCTTCATATTTTTTGTAATAATCTTCAATAGTTTTGCAAGGTCTAATAAACCAAAGAATTATATTTTTCATATTATCACACTTCTTTTTATCACGCTTCTTTTTATCACGCTTCTTTTTATCACGCTTCTTTTTGAACCAATTGAACCAATGAACAATAGTGCGTGGGTCAATAAGTGGGACAATAAAAAGAATTATGGAAACAGCAATAAACAATAAATTTTCACAAATAGATAAACTATTGTGTTTTGTGTGTTTTTTGGCAATTCCAATTAAGATTGCGTTATTCCTAAACCCGTACCAAATAAAATCGGAAATCACATTATTAACAAGCCCTATGCAGTGTGAAGCAACTAAAAAGAATGTCCAAAAGGCTATGGTATTATGTTCTGCTAATTTATCATAAAGGCATCCAAATAGATTGGACATAGAGGCAGAATCTTTACATTGAAAATAATGTAGCAACGCCAACACAACAATCATTCCCGGCACTAAGTGCGAGAAGTAATCGAAGACATTGAATTTCTTAAAAATTTCGTTCATACCTTATCCTTTCTCTTTACGTTTAAAAAGGACACAAAAAAAGCGTGAAGTCAACTGCTCGGTTTACTACTTGGGCGTCGTCGAAATAGCCCCACTTGTCAAACCGAGCAACATTGAACCTCACGCAAATATGAACACAGACCAACCCAGCACCGCAATCAAGAAACCTTGTTTGCAATGTAGTTAATGCAATTATCATACCAAGCGTGACGTCTCTGTTGCTTTGTTTCTGACAAGTGTTTGAAATTTTTCGACGACTTCAAGTAGTCAAAACCAAAGCGTAAGATACGCCATCTTTATGTCTGTTTTGTCCGTCTCCCTTGCGGGAGTTGAACAAATATGAGTGCTAAGGTATATGTTTCCTGCATAATATCCAAGAGAAAACAATAAAAAGATTTCTGTTTTTTCAGATATCTTTTCAACCTTAAGAGTTAACAACTGGGTTTAGCCATAACGCATCTTGGTGCTGCCTTTCGGGCAGGTATGCTAAACTTGCCTCTCATCGGGCAGGACTGGCGATGTGGATTTGGATCTTATCGCTTCCGCTCAATTTGGCTACGTTGCATTCTGCATAAAAATATGGCGTCTCCCTTTGTTATGTTTTTGACAAGTGTTTGAAATTTTCGACGACTTCAAGTAGTCAAAACACAACGTGAGAAACGCCATCTTTATATCATCTTTTTAAGCTTCCGCTTATTTCGCCACAAAAATAAGAAGCTTTGGCGTTAGTGCAACATAAAATTGAAAAATGTCGGGTTTTTGTCGTGTTTTTTAATACGGAACCTTGGAGGAGACCTGATTTTATGGGTGGCATTGTAAAAGATAAAATTGGTACTGCCTTCCAGGCAGATTTTCGTTGCGTCTGCCTTCGCCCGAGACTTCGTCCCGGGTTACCGTCGCTGCGCTTTGTGCTGCCTTCCAGGCAGAGTAACAAGGCATTAAGGTTTTAGTCGCAGGTGCAGAAAACCAGTCGTTGCGCATTGGTACTGCCTTCCAGGCAGGTCTTCGTTGCATCAGCCTTCGCCCGAGCCTTCGTCCCGGGTTACCGTCGCTACGCTTTGTGCTGCCTTCCAGGCAGAGGATTGATGAATTTAAACCCACCGTTACTTATTTTGCACACATTCACTTAGTCATATGCCCGTAGAGGTTAGCTTTGCTGTAAAATTATTTAGGACAATATTGGAATGGCAACAAGGAGGCGCGCGGCATATTTCCCTCTCTTAAACATAGTTCAATAACATATAAAAAGGTGTTGATTTTTTGGTTTTGCTTCCTTATATTTGTAAAGGTGAGTTCGATAAATTCACCGTCTGTAATTAAGAAAGTATAAATCAAGGTGGGCGAGCTTTTCGGCACTTTTTTATTTCTTTCGGCAGTTTGCTGTTTGTCAGTCGGTCACAGTGCCCGCACTGCTCACTTCTTTTCGCACGGCAATCTGCTCGAAATAAATTCAAAAAATCCGCGAAATGAATTTATAGAACCCACCTAAATAAAGTTTTTTGATTATGAGGTGGTTTGATTACATATTGGTGGTTGCGGTTGCGGTGCTGTGCGTCTCTTGCAACGAAGTCCCGATAAAGCCGGGCGCGGTGCAGAGGGTGGTGGATACGGTATATATCCATGACACGGTTGTGATTACGGACTGCCCCGATGCGGTGAAGCGTCCGGAGTTTCTGGAACGTTTCGATTTGAATCCGGACAGCTGCTTCTACGAGGATACAGTTCTTTTCAGCGGACGGCTCGAACGCAGTGTGGTGGACGGCTCGGAGGTTCTGGTGCTTAATCTGGACAGGTCGTTTTACGTGTCGTCTCGCAATGAGGAGGAGCAGAGCAAAGAAGACCCGAATGTGTCGCAGGACAGCGGAAAGAAGCTGCAGCTGTTCGTCGGCAACGGAGACCGCTTTGTAGGCCAGAGGGTCTATGCTTTGGGCAAATTATGGGGAGCGTGCTCCGGCGGGCAGTACACCCCGGTTGTAATGACGGGCGAGTGCGCGGCTTTTGCGGAGTAGTCTGTTATTTAGGCTCGCTGATGAGGTTCGTCAGCTTGTCAATCTCCCTGAGCTGGACTTTGATATAGTCGCTGTTTCGCAGAATGTACGCCTTTGTCAGATTGAACTTGGCAAGCATAAGCTCGTTGCGGGCGGCCTCTTTCGGGATGGTGTCTTTGCAGTCGTTTATGATGTTTCTTGCGTTGACAAGATGCAGGTTGCCTTCAAAAATGGCTGCGTCAAAATCGGCTCCGTTCTTGTTTATGCTCTCGAACAGAGGTGCAGCGTTGTCGATGTCTCCGGTTTGGAACAGAGAGATTGCGAGAATCTTGCAAGACTCGTCGGACGGGGCGCATTTCCTCGCAAAGTGCAGGGCTGACTTGTAGTCCTTTTCGCTGAAGAAGTGCCGTGCGAGTACCAGGAGCAGGTCCGGCTCCTTTTTGGGGTGTTCCCGTGCGATGACGTCCAGCGTGCTTAGCAGGCAATCTTTTCCGGCGTCTTTGCAGAACGAGGAGGATACGCCGCTTATTACATCGGTCGCTTTTCCGCCTTTCTGCAAGCACAGGGAGTAGTAACTTTCGGCGATGGGAGAGTGCCCGAGGATGAAGGCGCATTTTGCGGCGTGCAGGAACACGTCAGGGTTGTTGATGTCCTCTTTCATGGCAAGCCCGTAAACACGGAAGGCATCTTCGAACTCATTATTGGCAAAAAGGCTGTCGGCTACAAACATGTACCGGTCCATCTTGGAGCCGGCCACGGCGTTTGACGAGCAGACTGCTATATATAATAAAAGAGTGTATAATACTTTTTTCATGTTTAAACAATTTAAAGATGAAGAGAACAGACTGCCGGGAGCGCGGCTTAGCGAACCCGGAAACAGCATTCGGCTCTGCAAATATACTAATAGGAAGTAAAAAGGCAAGAGCAAGCGGTCTTTGAAATTCTGAAAAAGAGGTTTGATGAAGAAAAACGTCAAAAAAAAGTGTAAATTGTTGATTAATTGAAAATTTATGTCTAATTTTGCAGTCTCTAATGATAGGAATAGAGTTAGAGTATCAGTAAATTAATTAAAAAAATAAAAAAATTATTAAGAAATGCCTACAATTCAGCAATTAGTTAGAAAAGGAAGGGCTAGCCAGACTGACAAGAGCAAATCTCCAGCGTTGGACTCATGTCCACAGAGAAGAGGTGTTTGTGTGAGGGTTTATACAACAACTCCAAAGAAGCCTAACTCTGCAATGCGTAAGGTAGCTCGTGTGCGTTTGACTAATCAGAAGGAAGTTAATGCTTACATTCCGGGTGAAGGACACAACTTGCAGGAACACTCAATCGTTTTGGTTCGTGGTGGTCGTGTTAAGGACCTTCCGGGTGTGCGTTATCACGTAGTTCGCGGAACACTTGATACAGCAGGTGTAAACGGACGTACACAGCGTCGTTCTAAGTATGGTGCTAAGAGACCAAAACCAGGACAGGCAGCTCCAGCAAAAGGTAAGAAATAATTGACAAGTTAATTTCTTCGTTCTAATTAATCAAATTCAAAACAGTTTGAGTTTTACTGGTAGCAGATGAAGGTTGAGTAAATGGCTTGGCGTAGTCATTGAAGCGACGGAGCAACCAAAACAAAAACGGAAATTTAAAAAAAATGAGAAAAGCAAAACCAAAAAAGAGGGTTATCATTCCAGACCCAATTTTTAACGAAGTGATGGTTACTAAGTTTGTTAACCATTTGATGTATGACGGAAAGAAGAGTATAGCTTACACTATATTCTACACTGCACTTGAAAACGTTAAGTCAAAGCTTCCTAACGAAGACAAGACTCCTCTTGAAATTTGGAAGAAGGCTTTGGAAAACATCACTCCTCAGGTAGAGGTTAAGTCTCGCCGTGTTGGTGGTGCTACATTCCAGGTGCCAACAGAAATCCGTCCGGAAAGAAAAGAGTCTATCTCTATGAAGAATCTTATCCTTTTCTCTCGTAAAAGAGGCGGAAAGACTATGGCTGATAAATTAGCTGCAGAGATTGCAGATGCGTATAACAATCAGGGTGGTGCATTCAAGAAGAAAGAAGATATGCACAAGATGGCGGAAGCAAACCGTGCTTTTGCTCACTTCAGATTCTAATTTTTCAACCTTTTATTTTTTATAGAAAATGGCTAAAGCGGATTTACAATATACAAGAAACATCGGTATCATGGCTCACATCGATGCCGGGAAGACTACTACTTCTGAACGTATCTTGTTCTACACAGGTTTGACTCACAAAATCGGTGAAGTTCACGATGGTGGGGCTACTATGGACTGGATGGAACAGGAACAGGAACGTGGTATCACTATTACGTCGGCTGCTACAACAACTCGTTGGAACTACGCCGGCAAACAATATAAGATTAACTTGATTGACACTCCGGGACACGTTGACTTCACTGTGGAAGTTGAGCGTTCTTTGCGTATCCTCGACGGCGCTGTGGCTGCGTTCTGCGCGGTAGGTGGTGTTGAGCCTCAGTCTGAAACTGTATGGCGCCAGGCTGACAAGTACAACGTTCCTCGTATTTGCTACGTGAACAAGATGGACCGTTCTGGAGCAAACTTCTTCGAAGTTGTTGAACAGGTTAAGACAGTTTTGGGCGCTAACCCATGTCCTATTCAGATTCCGGTAGGCGCTGAAGAAACTTTCAAGGGCGTTGTTGACCTTGTTAAGATGAAGGCTATCATCTGGAACGACGAAACTATGGGCGCTCAGTACGAAGAGACTGAAATCCCTGCTGAACTTTTGGCTGAGGCTGAAGAGTGGAGAGGCAAGATGTTGGAGGCGGTTGCAGAATGTGACGACGCTCTGATGGAAAAGTTCTTCGACGATCCTTCAACTATCACTGAAGACGAAATCCGCACAGCTATCCGCAAGGGTACTTTGTCAATGACAATCTTCCCTATGATTTGCGGTTCTTCATTCAAGAACAAAGGTGTTCAGACTATGTTGGACGCAGTTTGCTCTTATTTGCCAAGCCCGCTTGACACTCCTGAAATCGTTGGTACAGACCCTCAGGATGCAGAAAAGCAGGTTGTTAGACATCCGGACGAAGACGAGCCTCTTTGCGCTTTGGCGTTTAAGATTGCAACTGACCCTTACGTAGGTCGTTTGTGCTTCTTCCGTGTTTACTCTGGTAAATTGGACGCAGGTTCTTATATATACAACACTCGTACAGACAAGAAGGAACGTATCTCTCGTTTGTTCCAGATGCACTCAAACAAGCAGAATCCTGTTGAAAAGGTATCTGCAGGTGACATCGGCGCGGGTGTAGGTTTCAAAGATATCCGTACTGGTGACACATTGTGTTCAGAAGACGCTCCAATGGTGCTTGAGTCTATCGACTTCCCAGATCCGGTTATCGGTATCGCTATCGAGCCTAAGACTCAGAAGGATATCGACAAATTGGGCAACGGTTTGGCTAAGTTGGCGGAAGAGGACCCTACATTTACAGTTAAGACAGACGAACAGTCTGGTCAGACTGTGATTTCTGGTATGGGTGAGCTTCACTTGGAAATCATCATCGACCGTTTGAAACGTGAGTTCAAGGTTGAATGTAACCAGGGTCGTCCTCAGGTTTCTTATAAGGAAGCTATCACAAGAACGGTTGAACACCGTGAAGTTTACAAGAAACAGTCTGGTGGTCGCGGTAAGTATGCTGACATCTTCGTGAAGGTAGGTCCTGTTGACGAAGGTTTCGAAGGTTCTTTGCAGTTCATCGACGAAGTTAAGGGCGGTAACATTCCTAAGGAATTTATCCCTTCAATCCAGAAAGGCTTCGCCGCTGCTATGAAGAACGGTGTTTTGGCAGGTTTCCCTGTAGGACAGCTTAAGGTGGTTGTAGTGGATGGTTCGTTCCACCCAGTTGACTCTGACCAGTTGTCATTCGAAATCTGTGCTAACCTTGCGTTCAAGGAAGCTTGCGCTAAGGCTAAGCCAGTATTGATGGAGCCTATCATGAAGCTTGAGGTTGTTACTCCAGAAGAAAACATGGGTGACGTTATCGGTGACTTGAACAAGCGCCGCGGTCAGGTGGAAGGTATGGAAACATCACGTTCCGGAGCTCGTATCGTTAAGGCTAAGGTGCCGTTGGCAGAAATGTTCGGTTACGTTACGTCTTTGCGTACAATCACATCAGGTCGTGCAACTTCATCAATGGAATACTCTCACTTGGCAGAGGTTTCTACTTCTATCGCTAAGGGAGTGCTGGAAGAAGCTAAAGGTCGCGTAGATTTGCTGTAATCAGAAAATAGAGACAGAGAGTTGATGCCTTCGGGCATCAGCCCTCTTTAAATTCGATATTAAAACTATAAAATAGAAACGGATTCAAAATGAGTCAAAAAATTAGAATTAAATTGAAGTCTTACGACCACAACTTGGCTGACAAGTCAGCAGAAAAGATCGTTAAGACTGTAAAGTCAACAGGTGCTGTTGTTAGCGGTCCAATTCCGTTGCCAACTCACAAACGTATCTTTACTGTTAACCGTTCTACGTTCGTTAACAAGAAGTCAAGAGAACAGTTCCAGTTGTCTTCTTTCAAGAGATTGATTGACATCTACAGCTCTACATCAAAGACTGTTGATGCTCTCATGAAGTTGGAGTTGCCAAGTGGCGTAGAAGTTGAAATCAAAGTTGTTTGATTTAGTTTATTTAAATATTTAGTGAAATGCCAGGATTATTAGGAAAAAAAATCGGAATGACATCCGTTTTCAGTGCCGATGGTAAAAATGTGCCATGCACTGTTGTCGAAGTAGGTCCTTGTGTGGTTACACAGATTAAGACTGTTGATGTAGATGGCTATGACGCAGTTCAGATTGGGTTCGAAGACAAGAAGGAAAAGAACACAACTGCAGCGGAAATGGGTCACTTCAAGAAAGCAGGTGTATCACCAAAGAGACACTTGGCCGAGTTCAAAGGTTTTGAAACAGAGTACAAATTAGGTGATGTTATCACTGTTGAGATGTTTGACGAAGGGTCTTTCGTTGACGTTGTAGGTACTTCAAAAGGTAAGGGATTCCAAGGTGTTGTAAAGAGACACGGATTTGGTGGAGTTCAGCAGACTACTCACGGTCAGCACAACCGTTTGAGACACCCGGGCTCTATCGGTGCATGTTCTTACCCTGCAAAGGTGTTCAAGGGTATGAGAATGGCCGGACAGAAGGGCGGTGACCGTGTTACAGTGCAAAACCTTCAAGTGTTAAAAGTTATTCCTGAAAACAACCTGTTGGTTATCAAAGGTTCGTTGCCAGGAGCAAAAGGTTCAATCGTAATAGTTAATAAGTAATGGAACTCAGCGTATATAACATTAAGGGAGAAGATACCGGAAAGAAAGTAACTTTGAGCGATGCTGTGTTTGGTATTGAACCAAACGACCACGTTATCTATTTGGACGTTAAGCAGTATTTGGCAAACCAGCGTCAGGGTACACACAAGTCAAAAGAGAGAAGCGAAATCTCGGGCAGTACAAAGAAGTTGGGTCGTCAGAAAGGTGGCGGCGGCGCGCGTCGCGGTGACATCAATTCTCCGGTTTTGGTAGGTGGAGGTCGTGTATTCGGTCCTGTTCCACGTGACTATAGTTTCAAATTGAACAAAAAAACAAAGACTTTGGCTCGTAAGTCTGCGTTGTCTTACAAGGCAAAGGAAAATGGTCTTGTAGTGGTAGAAGACTTCACTTTTGAAGCTCCAAAGACTAAAGAATGCGTTGCATTGGCAAATAATTTGAAAATTTCTGATAAGAAAACGCTAATTGTTTTGTCAGAAGCAAATAAAAACGTATATTTGTCGGCACGTAATTTGAAGAAGACTAAGGTGATGGTGGCTTCGGACATCAACACTTATAGCATTTTGGATGCGAAGTGCGTTGTTCTTACAGAGAGTGCGTTGGCAAATATAGAAAAAAACTTAAATGCGTAAGGAGGTCGAAAAGATGAGTATCATAATTAAACCGATAGTTACAGAAAAGATGACGGGGCTAGAGAAACTCTCTCGCTACGGTTTCCGTGTATCTAAGAATGCCAACAAAATCGAAATTAAGAAGGCTATAGAAGACATGTACAACGTAACGGTTGTATCTGTGAACACAATGCAGGTTAAGGGCAAGAACAAGAGCCGTTACACAAAGACAGGTGTCATAAAGGGCACAACAGCGTCTTATAAAAAGGCTATTGTTACTGTTAAGGAAGGTGAAGTAATAGATTTTTATTCAAATAATTAAAAATGGCTGTTCGTAAATTCAAACCCACAACACCGGGGCAGAGACACAAAGTTATTGGTGCGTTTGATACAATTACTGCAAGCACACCAGAAAAATCTCTTGTAAAAGGTTTTTCTAAGACAGGTGGACGTAACAACGTCGGTAAGATGACAATGCGTTACATCGGTGGAGGACACAAGAGAAAGTATAGAGTAATTGACTTTAAAAGAGACAAAGACGGAATTCCGGCAACTGTAAAGACAATCGAATACGACCCAAATCGTTCGGCTCGTATCGCGCTGTTGTTTTATGCAGACGGAGAAAAGCGCTACATCCTCGCTCCTAATGGATTGCAGGTAGGACAGAAGTTGATGTCTGGTGCTGAGGCAGATCCTGAAGTAGGTAATGCTTTGCCTTTGCAGAACATTCCTCTGGGTACAGTGATTCACAACCTTGAATTGCGTCCAGGTCAGGGAGCTGCTTTGGTTCGTTCGGCTGGTACATTCGCTCAGCTTACTTCAAAGGAAGGTAAGTATGCTATCATCAAATTGCCTTCAGGCGAAACTCGAATGATTCTTTGTACTTGCAAGGCAACTGTCGGTACTGTAGGAAATTCGGATCACGCTTTGGAACGTTCAGGTAAGGCAGGTCGTTCTCGTTGGTTAGGACGTCGCCCTCGTACTCGTGCCGTAGTTATGAACCCTGTTGATCACCCAATGGGTGGTGGTGAAGGACGTCAGTCTGGAGGTCACCCAAGATCACGCAAGGGCTTGTTGGCTAAGGGATACAAGACAAGAGCACCTAAGAATGCTTCTAACAAGTACATTATTGAAAGAAGGAAAAAGTAATTTGATTAAAAGGTAGATTATGAGTCGATCATTAAAAAAAGGTCCATATATCAACGTGAAGCTTGAGAAGAAAATTCTTGCGATGAACGAAAGCGGAAAGAAATCCGTGATCAAGACATGGGCTAGAGCTTCAATGATATCACCAGACTTTGTTGGTCATACAATTGCAGTTCATAACGGAAATAAGTTTATTCCCGTTTACGTTACAGAGAATATGGTAGGCCACAAGTTGGGCGAATTCTCTTTAACTCGTAACTTTAGAGGCCACGGAGGAAACAAGAAGAAATAATCCGTGCATAAGAAGAATTTAAAAAGGTTATAAATAAAATGGGTAAAAGAAAGCATAACTCAGCAGAGGTAAAAAAGGAGGCTTTGAAGTCGCTTTATTTCGCTAAGTTGAACAACGTGCCTACTTCTCCTCGCAAGATGCGCCTTGTGGCGGATATGATTCGCGGGATGGAAGCCTACAGAGCACTCAGTGTGTTGAAGTTCTCTTCTAAGGAAGCTTCAATCCGTATGGAGAAATTGCTACGTTCTGCCATTGCGAACTGGGAACAGAAGAACGATAAGAAGGCAGACAACGGAGAGTTGTATGTGAGTGCGGTTTATGTGGACTCTTCAAGCATGTTGAAAAGATTGCGTACAGCACCTCAGGGTAGAGGTTACAGAATACGTAAACGCTCTAACCACGTGACTTTGTATGTTGACAGTATTAACAACGAAAACAATTAATAGTTAGATGGGACAGAAAGTAAATCCAGTAAGCAACCGTTTGGGTATCATCAGAGGTTGGGATTCTAATTGGTACGGCGGAAAAAATTACGGCGATACTATCTTGGAAGATGCTAAGATTAGAAAGTATCTTAATGCCCGTCTTGCTAAAGCAAGCGTTTCAAGAATTGTTATCGAACGTACATTGAAACTTGTCACTATCACTGTATGCACTGCTCGTCCGGGCTTGATTATAGGCAAGGGCGGTCAGGAAGTTGACAAGCTTAAGGAAGAGTTAAAGAAAATCACTAAGAAGTCTGACAAGGCTGAAAGAGAGGTTCAGATCAATATCTACGAAGTTAGAAGACCTGAATTGGACGCAGTTATCGTGGCTAACAATGTCGCTCGCCAGATTGAAGGCAAGATAGCTTACCGCCGCGCCACTAAGATGGCGATCTCTTCAACAATGAAGATGGGTGCCGAAGGTATCAAGATTCAGGTGTCTGGACGTTTGAACGGTGCGGAAATGGCTCGTTCTGAAATGTACAAGGAAGGCAGAACTCCTTTGCACACATTCAGAGCTGACATTGACTACGCTCAGGCTGAGGCCTTGACAAAGGTGGGCTTGATTGGCGTTAAAGTTTGGATTTGCCGTGGCGAAATCTACGGTAAGAAAGACTTGGCTCCTTCATTTGCGGCAAAGGAAACTGGACGCGGAGGAAACGGTGCGTCAGGCTCTAAGAGAGGTGGTTTCAACAAGAAAAGAAAATAACTGTAATTTAATTTAAAGAGATGTTACAGCCAAAAAAGACAAAGTTCAGAAGACAGCAGAAAGGGCGTATGAAAGGCATCGCCCACAGAGGTAATCAGCTTGCGTTCGGTTCTTTCGGTATCAAAGTTCTTGAATCAAAGTGGATTACAGGTCGTCAGATTGAAGCTGCTCGTATCGCTGTTACGCGTTACATGCAGAGACAAGGTCAGATCTGGATCAGAATATTCCCTGACAAGCCAATTACCAAGAAGCCTGCTGAAGTGCGTATGGGTAAAGGTAAGGGTTCTCCAGAAGGATTCGTTGCTCCTGTTACTCCAGGTAGAGTTGTTATCGAAGTTGAGGGCGTATCTTACGAAATCGCTAAGGAAGCGTTGCGTTTGGCAGCTCAGAAACTTCCGGTTACGACTAAGTTTATAGTTCGTCGTGATTATGACGCTCAAACTCAAAATGTATAAGACCTATGAAGATAACAGAATTAAAAGGATTGAATAACGAGGAACTCCAAGAAAAGTTGCTTGCCGAAAAGGCAAAATTGACTCGTATGAAATTAGATCATGCAATTTCTCCATTGGAAAATCCTTCTCAGATTAAAGCGTTGCGTAAGGATATCGCTCGTATCAAAACAGAAATGCGTCTGAGAGAACTTAACGTACAATAACCAATTGAGCTTGATTTAAAATGAGAAATTTAAGAAAAGAAAGACAAGGGGTTGTTTTCAGCAACAAGATGGATAAAACCATCACTGTTGCTGTTAAATGGAAAGAAAAACACCCTATTTATCAGAAGTTCGTTAACAAAACGAAGAAATATCACGCTCATGACGAGAAGAATGAATGCAGCATTGGCGATACAGTGAGAATCATGGAAACTCGTCCTTTGAGCAAGACAAAAAGATGGCGATTAGTTGAAATAATCGAAAAAGTTAAGTAATTATGATACAACAAGAATCAAGATTGAATATTGCTGATAATAGTGGCGGTAAGGAAGCGTTGTGTATCCGTGTTTTGGGCGGTACCGGCAAGCGTTATGCTACTGTTGGGGATGTTATCGTAGTGACGGTAAAGAGCGTTATCCCTTCAAGTGATATGAAAAAAGGCGCAGTTTCAAAGGCCGTTGTAGTTCGTACTAAGAAAGAAATTAGACGTCCGGACGGGTCTTATATCCGTTTCGATGACAACGCATGTGTGTTGTTGAACGGAGCTGGCGAAATGAGAGCGAGCCGTATATTCGGACCGGTAGCGAGAGAACTTCGTGCTACTAACATGAAGATTGTTTCGCTTGCGCCAGAGGTACTTTAATATTAAAAGATTTTGAAGTAATGAGTAAATTGCATATTAAAAAGGGTGATACGGTTTATGTGAACACAGGAAAAGACAAAGGCAAGACAGGCGTTGTCACTAAAGTTCTTGTGAAGGAAAACCGTGCTATTGTTGAGGGCTTGAACATGGTGAGCAGAAACACTAAGCCTAATGCAAAGAATCCTCAGGGAGGAATTATCAAGAAGGAAGCACCTATCCATATCTCGAATCTGAATCCGCTTGACCCTAAGTCTGGCAAGCCTACTCGTATAGGCCGCAGATTGAATGCAGATAACAAGTTGGTGCGTTACGCTAAAAAATCAGGGGAGGAAATTAAATAATGAATACAGCACAATTGAAAAAGGAATACGCTGAGCGTATTGTTCCTGTCCTTTTTAAGGAATTTGGCTATAAGTCAATTATGGAAGTTCCTGTCCTTGAAAAGATTGTTATCAACCAGGGGTTGGGACAGGCTGTTGCAGACAAGAAGATTATCGAGGTTGCTATCAACGAGTTGACTGCAATCACTGGTCAGAAAGCCGTTGCGACATTGTCTAGAAAGGACATCTC
The DNA here is from genome assembly GCA_937915765.1 of uncultured Bacteroidales bacterium. Lineage (GTDB taxonomy): Bacteria > Bacteroidota > Bacteroidia > Bacteroidales > Paludibacteraceae > RGIG9379. The sequence goes on from CALGHE010000102.1 coordinate 55,873, forward strand.
TAACTTCAAGTTGCGTAAGAAGATGCCTATCGGTGTTCGCGTGACTTTGCGCAGAGAGAGAATGTACGAGTTCTTGGAAAGATTGGTGAAGGTGGCGTTGCCTCGTATCCGTGACTTCAAGGGCATCGAGTCTAAGTTTGACGGTATGGGTAACTATACTCTGGGTATTCAGGAGCAGATCATTTTCCCTGAAATCAACATCGACGCAATCTCGAAGTTGATGGGTATGAACATCACTTTCGTAACGTCGGCTAAGACAGACGAAGAAGGTTACGCTTTGTTGAAAGAATTTGGATTACCTTTTAAAAACATTAAAAGATAAGTAAAAGATGGCAAAAGAATCAATGAAGGCTCGTGAAGTTAAACGAGCAAAACTTTGCGCCAAATATGCAGAAAAGAGAGCTAAGCTTAAAGCGGAAGGAAACTACGAAGCTTTGCAGGCTCTTCCTAAGAATGCCTCTCCAGTACGCTTGCACAATCGTTGCAAGCTTACTGGAAGACCAAAGGGCTATATCCGCCTTTTCGGTATTTCTCGTATTCAGTTCAGAGAAATGGCTTCTGCAGGTTTGATTCCAGGCGTAAAGAAGGCAAGCTGGTAAGAAATCACTTTAGTTTTAAATATTGTCAGGGCAGTCCTGATTAATTTAATTTATTATGACAGATCCAATAGCAGATTATCTAACAAGATTGAGGAACGCTATTCGTGCTAAGCACAGAGTATTGGAAGTTCCTGCTTCAAATTTGAAGAAAGAAATTACTAAGATATTGCTTGACAAGGGCTATATCTTGAACTACAAATTTGTTGAAGACGGTCCTCAGGGCTCTATCAAGATCGCTCTGAAGTATGATCCGGTTAACAAAGTGAACGCAATCAAGAACTTGAAGAGAGTTTCTACTCCAGGTTTGCGTAAGTACGTAGGTTACAAAGATATGCCGAAGGTTTTGAACGGTCTAGGTATAGCGATAGTATCTACATCTAAGGGTGTTATGACGGATAAGGAGGCTCGCGACTTGAAGGTGGGCGGAGAAGTGTTATGTTTTGTATATTAATATTAGGAGGAATTGTAAATGTCAAGAATAGGAAATTTGCCAATTAGTGTTCCGGCTGGTGTTACAGTTTCTGTTAAGGATAACAATGTAACAGTAAAAGGTCCAAAGGGAGAGTTGTCTCAATTTGTGAATCCGGACATCACTGTAGATATTAAAGATGGTGAAATCAAGTTGTCAAGACCAACAGACAACGGTCCTCACCGCTCTATGCACGGCCTTTACCGCGCTTTGATCAACAATATGGTTGTTGGCGTGACTGAAGGTTACAAAAAGGAACTTGAGCTTGTAGGTGTTGGTTACCGTGTCTCTAGCCAGGGTCAGGTGCTTGAATTTGCTTTGGGCTTCACTCATAACATCTTCTTGCAGTTGCCTAAGGAAATCAAGATAGAGACTAAGAGCGAACGTAACCAGAACCCTTTGGTTATTTTGGAAAGCTGTGACAAGCAGTTGCTTGGACAGGTTTGCGCTAAGATCCGCTCTTTCCGTAAGCCAGAGCCGTACAAGGGTAAAGGTATCAAGTTTGTTGGAGAACAGATTCGCAGAAAAGCTGGTAAGTCGGCAGGTGCTAAGTAATTTACGTAAATCGGTATTATCATGACTGAAAAAATTCAAAGAAGACTCAAAATAAAAAAGAGCATACGCGGAAAGATTTCTGGGTCTGCAGAAAGACCACGTATGACAGTTTTCAGAAGCAACAAGCAGATCTATGTTCAGCTTATCGATGATTTGGCTGGCAAGACATTGGCCTCAGCTTCTTCTTTGGCGATAACTGAAAAGGTTGCTAAGAAGGAACAGGCTGCAAAGGTTGGTGAAATTATTGCAAAGAAAGCTGCAGAAGCAGGTATAAAAGACGTTGTGTTTGACCGTAACGGCTATTTGTATCATGGTAGAATCAAGGAGTTGGCTGATGCTGCTCGTAATGGTGGACTTAATTTTTAATAGATTATGGCTGGAGAAAACAATAAAGTAAAAGCTGTCAATGATTCTGAATTGAAGGACAGATTGGTTGCTATCAACCGTGTAACTAAGGTTACTAAAGGTGGACGTACATTTACTTTCGCAGCTATAGTTGTTGTAGGTAATGAGAACGGCGTTGTCGGATACGGCTTGGGTAAGGCTGGCGAAGTGACTGCCGCTATCGCTAAGGGTGTTGAAGCGGCAAAGAAGAACTTGGTGAAGGTTCCTGTCCTGAAGGGCACTATCCCTCACGAACAGGCTGCTAAGTTTGGCGGCGCTGAGGTGTTGCTGAAACCTGCTTCTCACGGTACTGGTGTTAAGGCCGGTGGTGCGATGCGTGCGGTGTTGGAAAGTGTTGGTGTGACAGACGTCTTGGCTAAGTCTAAAGGCTCTTCTAACCCTCACAACCTCGTTAAGGCTACAATTGCGGCGTTGGCAGAGATGAGAGACGCTTACACAGTGGCTCAGAACCGCGGCGTTTCAATGGAGAAAGTGTTTAAAGGTTAATAATTCTTAGGATAATATGGCTAAAATTAAGATTAAACAAGTAAGAAGCAAAATCGGATGCCCTAAAAATCAGAAGCTGACTTTGGCGGCGTTGGGTTTGAAGAAGATTAACTCTGTTGTTGAACACGAAGCCAATCCTTCTATCTTAGGAATGGTTGAGGTTGTTAAACACTTGGTTGAGGTAGAAAAGTAAATCTAAGTTTGATATTTAAAGAGTTTTAAAATATGGATTTGAGTAGTTTAAAGCCTGCAGCTGGGTCTGTAAAAACTAGAAAGAGAATCGGACGTGGTCCGGGATCTGGTTTGGGCGGCACTTCTACAAGAGGTCACAAAGGGGCTAAGTCCCGTTCTGGTTATTCTCGCAAAATCGGTTTCGAGGGTGGTCAGATGCCTTTGCAGCGCCGTTTGCCTAAGTTTGGCTTCAAGAACATAAACAGAGTGGAGTTCAAGGCTGTTAATATTTGCGACCTTCAGAAATTGGCGGAAACTGCCAATGTCTCTGAAATCGACGTGAAGGTGTTGAGCGAGGCTGGTCTTGTTTCGGCTAAGGATCGCATCAAGATTCTTGGCGACGGAAATCTGTCAGCTAAGCTTACTGTCTCGGCTCACGCTTTTTCTAAGTCAGCGGTAAAGGCTATTGAAGCTGTAGGTGGAAACGTTGTAATAGTGAAATAAAGATGAAAAAAGTAATTGAAACAATAAAAAACATCTGCAAGATTGAGGATTTGAGAAATCGAATTCTTGTGACGCTCCTGTTTGTTTTGATTTATCGTTTCGGTTCATTCATAGTTCTCCCGGGTGTTAATCCGGGGGACTTTGATGCACTTGACAAGCAGGTGGAAGGCGGGCTGATGTCTCTTTTGAACATGTTCTCTGGGGGGGCGTTCTCTAATGCGTCTATCTTTGCGTTGGGAATCATGCCTTATATCTCGGCTTCAATTGTGATTCAATTGCTTTCTATTGCTGTGCCTTCGTTCCAGAAGATGCAGAAAGAGGGTGAGAGCGGACGCAGAAAAATCACGCAGTACACTCGTTATTTGACTGTTGCCATTTTGTTGGTTCAGGGCCCTGCTTATCTGAAGAACTTGACAGTTCAGATGCCTGGCGTGCCTAGCGACTTCTGGTTCTATATCTCTTCGACCATAATCTTGTGCGCGGGCAGTATGTTCGTGATGTGGTTGGGTGAGCGTATAACTGACAAAGGTATAGGTAATGGTATTTCATTCATTATCTTGATTGGTATCATCGCCCGTTTCCCTGAAGCAGTGGCTCAGGAGTTCGTAGAACAGGTGGAAAACAAAGGCGGCGGTCTTGTCATGTTCATCCTTGAAATGGCGTTGTTCATCGTTGTCATCGGTGGAGCTATCATGCTTGTGCAGGGTGTTCGCCGCATTCCGGTGCAGTATGCCAAGCAGCTTGCCGGCTCAAAGCAGCAGGTTGGCGGTGTGCGCCAGTATATCCCGCTGAAGGTTAACGCTGCCGGAGTTATGCCAATCATCTTCGCTCAGGCGCTGATGTTTATTCCTTTGGCTGTTATTCCGATGGTGACTGAGCCGGATCCGGACGCGTTTTATTTGGACACTTGGAGCTTCGGCTACAATCTTATATTTGCGGTGCTTATTATTGCGTTCACGTATTTTTACACCGCGATTACAATCCAGCCGAACCAGATGGCAGATGACATGAAGCGTAACGGAGGTTTCATTCCGGGTGTAAAGCCAGGTTCTGAAACAGCTGAGTACATAGACACTGTGTTGTCACGCATCACATTGCCGGGATCTTTCTTTTTGGTTCTTATTGCAGTTATGCCTGCAATTGTCAAAGGGAATATTGTTCAGGCGGACCAGTTCGCGCTGTTCTTCGGTGGTACTTCGTTGCTGATTTTGGTTGGTGTTGTTCTTGACACTCTGCAGCAGGTAGAAAGTCACCTTATGATGCATCACTACGATGGATTGATGGAATCTGGCAGGATTCAGGGACGTAACCCAGGTATGTCAGCATATTAATTTTTTGAAGAGATGATATATCTGAAGACTGACGAAGAGATTGAGTTGATGCGAATCAGCAACCAGATTGTGGCGAAGACATTGGCTGAAGTTTGCAAGAACATCAGACCTGGTGTCACTACGCTGCAGTTGGATGCTATAGCCGAGGCTTTTATAAGAGACAACGGGGCAACTCCAACTTTCTTGGGGTATAATGGCTTCCCTAACACGTTGTGCGTCTCTGTTAACGACGTGGTTGTTCACGGGATTCCGTCCAATTACGCCTTGAAAGAGGGTGATGTGGTTTCGGTTGACTGCGGAGCGGAGGTTAACGGCTTTCACGGAGATTCTTGCTACACGTTCTGTGTGGGCGAGGTTTCGGAAGATGTTAAGGCTTTGCTAAGGACAACAAAGGAGTCTTTATATAAAGGTATAGAAAAGGCTGTTGACGGAATGCGTTTGGGCGACGTGAGTTTCGCAATTCAGTCTCATTGTGAGGAGAGAGGCTATTCTGTAGTGAGGGAAATGGTTGGTCATGGAATCGGACGTGCTATGCACGAAGAGCCAGAAGTTCCTAATTACGGAAGAAGGGGCAACGGGCTGAAACTGAAGTCGGGTATGGTCATTGCGATTGAGCCGATGATAAATATGGGCAAACGCAACATACGTATAGACAGGGACGGCTGGACGGCCAGAACTGTGGACGGGATGCCGGCGGCTCATTTTGAACATACAGTGGCAATCAGAAAAGGTCAGGCGGATATCTTGTCTTCTTTTGAGTATATAGAACAAATATTAGGAATTAACGCAATTTAAGAGCGAATATGGCCAAACAAGCAGCTATCGAACAGGATGGTACAATAGTAGAGGCATTGTCAAATGCAATGTTTCGAGTTGAATTAGAAAATGGTCATGAGATAACTGCCCATATCTCCGGCAAGATGAGAATGCACTACATCAAGATTCTGCCGGGCGACAAGGTGAGGGTGGAAATGTCTCCTTATGACCTGACAAAAGGACGAATTGCTTTTAGATACAAATAATTTTTACAGAATATGAAAGTAAGAGCATCATTGAAAAAACGTACTCCCGATTGCAAAATCGTGAGAAGAAAAGGACGTTTATATGTTATTAACAAAAAAAATCCTAAGTATAAACAGCGTCAAGGATAATTTTTTTATTATTTTTGCAAAAAATTAGTTTATGGCTATAAGAATAGTTGGTGTAGATTTGCCGCAAAACAAGAGAGGCGAAATTGGTTTGACTTATATCTACGGCATAGGACGTAGCAGTGCAAACAAGATTTTGGCAGAAGCTGGTGTCGATAAGGACATCAAAGTAAAGGACTGGACTGACGACCAGGCAGCGAAGATTCGTGAAGTGATCGGAGCGTCTTACAAGGTGGAGGGTGACCTTCGCTCAGAAGTTCAGTTGAACATCAAGCGTTTGATGGATATAGGTTGTTACCGTGGTATCCGTCATCGTATAGGTTTGCCTTTGCGTGGACAGAGCACGAAGAACAACGCTCGTACTCGTAAGGGTAAGAAGAAAACTGTTGCTAACAAGAAGAAGGCAACTAAGTAATACTTAGCGAATTAATAGCTATTTAATAATAAAAGTATGGCAAAAAAAGCAGTAGCAACCAAAAAAAGAGTAGTAAAAGTTGACGCAAACGGACAACTGCATGTACACTCATCTTTTAACAACATTATCGTTGCTTTGACAAACGCGGAAGGTCAGGTTATCTCTTGGTCTTCAGCAGGTAAAATGGGTTTCAGAGGTTCTAAGAAGAACACTCCTTACGCAGCTCAGATGGCAGCTCAGGATTGCGCCAAAGTTGCGTTCGACCTTGGTTTGAGAAAGGTGAAGGCTTATGTGAAAGGTCCGGGAAATGGTCGTGAATCGGCAATCCGTACTGTGCACGGCGCAGGTATCGAGGTTACTGAGATCATAGACGTGACACCACTACCACACAACGGTTGTCGACCACCTAAAAAACGTAGAGTTTAATTATTTTACACTAATTGTTTCCGAATCTCGTGATTGTGATAGGATTGCATTTTAAACCTCTCTGCAATAGCGGCTGCACAATTCAGGATTTGGAAGTTAATAACAAATTTAGAAACAATGGCTAGATATATAGGTCCAAAAACGAGAATTGCGCGTAAATTTGGTGAAGCTATTTTCGGTCCTGACAAGAATTTGGCGAAGAGGAATTTTCCTCCAGGACAGCATGGTGTTAACAGAAGAAAGAAAACGTCTGAGTATGGTGTTCAGCTAAACGAAAAGCAGAAGGCTAAATATACTTACGGCGTTTTGGAAAGACAGTTCCGTAACTTGTTCGACAAGGCTTCTAGAACTAAGGGTATTACCGGTGAGGTTTTGCTTCAGTTGTTGGAAAGCCGTCTTGACAATGTGGTTTACCGTCTTGGCATCGCTCCGACTCGTGCGGCTGCGCGCCAGCTGGTGTCTCACAAGCACATCGTTGTTGACGGTTCTGTAGTGAACATTCCTTCATATTCTGTAAAACAAGGTCAAGTTATCGGTGTTCGCGAAAAATCAAAGTCTTTGGAAGTTATTGCAGATGCTTTGTCTGGATTCAATCACAGCAAGTATGCATGGCTTGAATGGGACAACTCTTCTATGTCTGGAAAGTTCTTGCACACTCCAGAAAGAGCTGACATCCCAGAAAATATCAAAGAACAATTGATCGTCGAATTATACTCTAAATAATAATTGATCCATGGCTATATTAGCATTTCAAAAACCCGATAAAGTTATAATGTTGGAAGCGGACAACTTTCAGGGAAAGTTCGAGTTCCGTCCGTTGGAGCCTGGTTATGGTATCACCGTTGGAAATGCGTTGAGACGTATCTTGCTTTCTTCTTTGGAAGGCTTCGCCATCACTTCTATCAAGATTGATGGCGTGGATCACGAGTTTGACTGCATTCCCGGCGTTATCGAGGACGTAACCAATGTCATCCTCAACTTGAAACAGGTTCGTTTCAAACAGAAAGTTGAAGAAGTTGAAAACGAAAAGGTTACTATAATCGTTTCGGGAACGGAAGTGTTCAAGGCTGGGGATATTTCAAAGAGTTTAACTGGATTTGAGGTTCTTAACCCTGATTTCGTAATTTGCCGTCTGGACTCAGAAGCAAGCTTTCAGATTGAACTGACTATCGGTAAGGGGCGCGGTTATGTTCCGGCTGACGAAAACAAGATTCCTGGTTCTGAAATTGGAGTTATCGCTATTGACTCTATTTTCACTCCTATCAGGAACGTTAAGTACGCTGTTGAAAACTATCGTGTGGAACAGAAGACTGACTATGAAAAGTTGGTTCTTGAAATTCAGACCGATGGTTCTATTCATCCGAAGGACGCTCTGAAAGAGGCTGCAAAGATTCTTATTCATCACTTTATGCTGTTCTCTGACGAAAAAATCACGTTGGATTCTAGCGATGGAGATGGTAATGAAGAATTTGACGAAGAAGTGCTTCACATGCGTCAGTTGCTCAAGACTAAGCTTGTCGATATGGACTTGTCTGTACGTGCGCTTAACTGCTTGAAGGCTGCTGATGTTGAAACGCTTGGCGAACTTGTTGTCTTCAACAAGAACGACCTTCTCAAGTTCAGAAATTTCGGTAAGAAGTCTTTGACCGAATTAGACCAATTGTTAGATAATCTTAGCCTCTCTTTCGGCATGGATATCTCAAAATATAAATTAGATAAAGAGTAATAACAATGAGACATAATAAGAAATTCAACCATTTGGGAAGAAAGGCTGAGCACAGAAAAGCTCTCCTTTCTAATATGGCTTGTTCTTTGATTCAACATAAAAGAATCAACACTACTACCGCTAAGGCTAAGGAGTTGAGAAAGTACGTTGAGCCTTTGTTGACTAGGGCTAAGGACGACTCTACTCACTCTCGTAGAGTTGTGTTCTCTTATCTTCAGAACAAGGAAGCTGTTAAGGAATTGTTTGGCGAAATTTCACAGAAGATCGCTGACCGTCCAGGAGGATACACTCGTATCATCAAGACTGGCGTTCGTTTGGGTGACTCTGCTGAAATGTGCTTCATCGAACTTGTTGACTTTAACGAAGCTATGCTTAAGGACGCTCCTAAGAAGGCTGCTAAGACTCGCCGTTCTAGAAAGAAGGCGGCTGACGCTCCTGCTGAGGTTGCTGAAGAAGCTGCAGAAGCTCCTGCTGCTGAGTAATAAGTTATTATACAGCATATCTAAAAAGGCTATCCGAACTCGGGTAGCCTTTTTTTGTGAGTAAGGTGATAGACTCCTAAATTTGTCGCAGTTTTCTCATTTAAAAGTTCAGACCTTCCGCCTTGCATTCTCTCTGCCTGGAAGGCAGCACAAAGCGTAGCGGCGGTAACCCAGGACGAAGTCTTGGGTGAAGAATGATATAGCGAAAACCTGCCTGGAAGGCAGTACCAAAGTTCTTGTTGTATTACGTCTTAAGGAAATTTTGAATTATTAGTGTCCGATAAAACTTTTTGATGGTTTCCTTAAACTATATTTTGTCGGACAGCCGATATAAGCACTCCAATGTAGGGCAAAAACAGCAGAATATGGCTTAAAATGGCAAATATGACCATGGGTAAGGATGTTGTTGTGGTTTGTAATGTGGATTTTTTAGCTGACAGCCGTTATTTTTTTCAGAGGGGCTTGTCTAACATGAAAACAAGTAAAAATAAGTTCTAATGTATGTCTAGCAGACTGCAATATTTTTTTTTGAAAAGATAATTAATCTGTTTGTGTGATAAGAAAAAAACACTAATTTTGTAGTTGATTTTTGGGAACAGGAGCGCTCCCTTCTGGAACATACGTAGTGAAGGTCAGAGTTGGAAACAAAAGTTGTTCCCGCAGTTTTGTGAATGTAAAATAATCGTTAACCATTAAATTGAAAATCATGAGACAGGCGTTTGTTTTTCTGTTAATGTTCATGGGTGCATGTTTTTCATCTTTCTCTGCAGATATAAGGAAAGCCTCAGTTATTTCTGACGGAGACAGAGGGCTGGCGTTGGAGTGGGTGAAAGATTTGGATGGCGATGTTTATGCGATAACAAATGACGAAAATAGAGATTTGTATGTTTTAGGTATGACATATAGTTATGTGGGTGATGATTATATGGCATCTAATGATAACACTTACTTTGTTGCGAAATATACACCTCGTGGAGAATTGGTTTGGTTGAAGGAGATACACAGAGAAAATCATGGACAGTTGACCCCATTGTCAAAGTTGGTGTATCAGTCAGGAAAGCTTTATTTTATAATTAGAACGCCAAGCCAGTCGATTTATTATGAAAATCAATTGGTTTGGGCTGAAGGTCTTGTTATGCCTAGTTTGTTTTTTGAAGTGAATGCTCAAGATGGAGAATTTGTTAATTGTGATGGATTGGGATATTTTAGTGGGAGTACAGACTTTTTTTCTGTAGATAAAAAGCAAAACAAGATAGTCATAGCTCCTATTTCTGATGGAGAGTATCATGAGTATGGATATATTGACCCATTCCCAAAATTCGAGGGCATGAATCAAACCAATTTCAAGACAGATACTCGTACCAATGGGGCAACCGATTTTTACATCGCCAAGTTGGACAAGGACAACAATCTTGTTTCTGATTTTGCTTTGGGGGGTGAGGGTCCAGATTATAATATCTTGTTAGGTTTTCTGAACGCCTCGGTAAACGGTGATACACTTTTCCTCTTCATGGGCTACCAGAGCGATTCGTTGGACATAGACCCCAATCCGGAAAACGAGGTCTGGATTTATGGGAAAGAGTATCTCTATAATAGAGACAATATGGGCTTTATCCTGATACAGTATGACATCTCCGGCGACCGCTTGCGTTTGATGAGTTACAAAGAGTATGACTATACATGGTACATCACTCATAATTTTCTCTACTCACATCCGGCGAAGGGAACTTATATGGCATGGGAGAATCCTATTTATCGTGTAGTGAAAGATGGAGAGCCTTATTTGCAGTGCGGGGAATCTCATGTTTATGCGACGGTAGACGACAAGAGCAACGTGACCATTGTGGATTCAATTCCGGCTTCAGGAGCTTTGGATGCTCTTTCAACATCTTTGCATTACAAATACGATGACAAGTCCAACTTTTATCTTTCGAACAGTCGGGTCAATAGTAACAGAGATTCGTTCCCCATCACTTTGAGTTTTACGAAAGACGGCAAAGAGTATCTTTACGACGAGAAAGATACGTGGCATGTCTGTGTCTCTAAATTTGATACAATGGGTAACTATCTTTGGTCTTTGATGTTTTTGAATGTTCCGACTTTGGTAGATCCTTGTTACAATTCCGAGTATGGATATGTATGTTTTGAGGGGTCGAATTTTGACGATGACTATATCACGGATTTGTCGCCAGATCCCGATAAGGAGTTTTTAACAACGCATGAGTGGGATTTTCTCATGCTCTACCGCGAGACCTACCGCATAGCGGCAGACCCTGTGGAGCATGGCGAGGTGGTTGTGCCGGATACCTTTGCATGGCATGGCGAGGACTACGAGATTGGCGTTCTGCCGGAAGATGGTTATCGTCTGGAGCGCATTACTGCCAACGGCAAGGAACTGGAGGCGGACGAGGCTGGGCGTTACTTTGTGCGCAAGGTTACAGAGCCGATCTGCATCAACGCGGAGTTTGCTCCGTCAACAGGTGTGAAAAACACCGAGAACGAAAGGTTTGAAATTGTGCCAAACTTGGTGGACAGATGGTTGCAGTTGAGCAATGCCGCCGATTCGGGCTTGGAGCGTTACATCATAATGGATATTAACGGCAAGGCTATGCAAGAGGGTGCATTTACAGAACAGATAGATGTGCAGCATTTGCAGCCAGGCAAATATCTGATTGAACTAAAAGGAAAAAATAGTAAAAAAGTAGGAACATTTATAAAGAAATAAATCATGAGAAGAGCGTTTATCTGCGTGTTGTTGACGATATCAAGTTGTTTGTCTTTGGTTGCTGCCACCTATACGGTGACAACAACAAAAGACGGAGTTGAAGGGTCTTTGCGATGGGCTGTAGAACAGGCCAGCCAAGAGGAGGAGACCTCTATTGTAGAGTTTGCGTTATCATCAGCAGACACGGTGTTTTTGGACACCACCATACAGATAACCTCTTCTATAAAATTTGATGGAAGGAGCAGTGACGGAGGGAAAGTCATAGTAGTTGCTTCTGCGGAAAAGTATATGCTTTTTGACCTCGGAAAGTATGAACTTGATTCGGTCGTTTTTGAGCATCTGAAGTTTCAAAGACGAATGTTTAAACGATCGATCAATAAGTTAGAAGGATTTGCAAGTGTTGACTCAACTCGTGGAGAATTTGTTTTGAGAGATTGCGACTTCAAGTACCTTGAAAGAGCAATTAAAGCTGGAGGCTCTTCTGTGGATATTGTTATTGCAGGCTGCACCTTTGATTCCATTGTTTCAGATTGTATTGGGAGATATCATGAAAATGAAGCAGAGTCTTGGCATACGTTGAAATTATATGAAAGTCACTTTACTAATGTATTTTCTAATGTGGTGGCTGGAGGAGAGGTGGAAAATACACCATTGTTGGAGGTGAAAAAATGTCTTTTTGAAAAATGCTATTATGGGTTTGTAGGTAATTCTGCAGAGATGATATTCTCGAAAAGTACGTTTAAAGATACAAGGTATGATGCAATAAGTATAGGTTGTGATGATTTGTGCCAAGCGAAGATCTATATGGATAGTTGTCACATATTTAACACGGGGAGGTATGGTTTTGAGAATTATTTGGATGGCTCGGAAACGTATGTGACTAACTGTGAATTTAGAGGGTCCGGACAAGAAAATATCATACTTACTCGTCTGTATTATACTGATAAATATAGCAAGTTGCATATAGAGAACAATATCTTTGGCTCTGTTGAAAATGGAGGGGTTGGTGTTTTGTTGGATGCATCGCACACGGTTGTACGTAATAATGTTTTTTACGGTATAGAAGGAGAGTCTGAGTATTGGGGCGAAAATTCGTTTGCCCTCAGTGACAAAGGGAGTGACACTTTGCTTATAGAGGGAAATTCATTTGGATTCAATGGAGAAGAAAAATCTCCAAATAAACATGGTGATTTGCTTCTTATGTCAGAAACGGAATTAAGGTATTGGTTAGATAGGGGTTATGATTATGTGCGAGACCCGAAGATAACAATACGCAATAATACCTTTTTGCAGAGTTCGCCCAAGGCAATACGTATGGATAGTTTACGTTTGAATGTCACCATATCAGAAAACTTGTTTTTGGAGACCAAAGACTCAGCAATTTGCAACGTAAAACCATTGTCAGTGCCGGTAATCACGAATGTCAGCAAACAAGGAGACAACATAATTGTTGCGGGCAAGGTTGATTCAATTGCAACCATAGAACTGTTTTACACATCAGGCGCTCCGCAGACGGCAGAAGCGTTTTTAGGCAGAGCGGAGACAGATTCAGAAGGTGGCTTTTCTTTTTCCATCCCGTTGGAGAATGTAAAAGACAAAGGCGGCTCACTTTGCTTTACCGCCACAGCCACCTATCCATGTCGAGCCACAAGTAATTTGAGCGAGGTGTATTGCGCTACGTTCAATGACTCCAAAATAGCGAACAATGTAAGTTCTAAAATCATTACACTTACGCCGAATCCTGTTTCTGACTATCTGAAAACAGGTCTTGCAGAAGATGTGAGTTATCAAATCTATTCGGCAGATGGATCTTTGGTGATGAGCGGCAAGATTGTGCAAGAGGGCGTCTGCTCGGCAGAGATAGATGTGCAGCACTTGCAGCCAGGCAAATATCTGATTGAACTAAAAGGGAAAAATAGTAAAAAAATAGGAACATTTATAAAGAGATAAAAATCATGAGAAAAGCGTTTATTTGCGTATTGTTGACAATATCAGGTTGTTTGTCTTTGGTTGCTGCTACCTATACGGTAACAACAACCAAAGACGGAGTTGAAGGGTCTTTGCGATGGGCTGTAGAACAAGCCAACCAAGAGACGGAGACCTCTCGTGTGAAGTTTGCGTTATCATCTGCAGACACGGTGTTTTTGGACACCACCATACAGATAACCTCTTCAGTAAAAATAGATGGGCGGAGCAATGATGGAGGAAAGGTTGTAGTAGTCCCTTCTGCGGAAAAGTATGTGCTTTTTGACCTCGGAAAGTATGAGCTTGATTCGGTTGTCTTTGAAGATCTGAAGTTTCAAAGACGAACGTTTAAACGATCGATCAATAAGTTAGAAGGATTTGCAAATGTAGATTCAACTCGTGGAGAATTTGTTTTGAGAGATTGCGACTTCAAGTACCTTGAAAGTGCTATTAAAGCGAGAGGCTCTTCTGTGGATATTGTTATTGCAGGTTGCTCCTTTGATTCCATTGTTTCGGATTGTATTGGTAGATATTATGAAGATGAAGATGGGTCTTGGCATACGTTGAAATTATATGATAGCCGATTTTCAAACAATATGCAGAATGTGGTGAGAGGTGGAGAAGTGAAAAATACTCCATTGTTGGAGGTGAATAACTGTCTTTTTGAAAAATCTAACTATTGTATTATGGGAACGTCTGCAAAGATGATTATTTCTAAATCAACATTTTTGAATTCGAAGTATGAAGGTGTAAATATCGGTTGTGATAATCAGTGTCAGGCGGAAGTATATGTTGATAGCTGTCGTATATTAAACAGTGGAAGGTATGGTTTTTCGTGCAATTTGGATGGAGGAGAAATCTATTTGACGAACTGTGAAATTAGTGGATCAGGACAAGAAAATGTAACGCTTACGCGTATGCATTATACAGACAACTACAGCAAATTACATGTGGAAAACAATGTTTTTGGCTCTGTTGAAAATGGTGGTGTGGGTGTTTTGTTGGATGCATCGCATACCGTTGTGCGAAATAATGTTTTTTACGGTATAGAAGGGGAGTCTAAGTATTGGGGCGAAAATTCTTTTGCACTTTGTGACAAAGGGAGCGACACTTTGCTTATAGAGGGAAATTCATTTGGATTCAATGGAGAAGAAAAATCTCCAAATAAACATGGTGATTTGCTTCTTATGTCAGAAACGGAATTAAGGTATTGGTTAGATAGGGGTTATGATTATGTGCGAGACCCGAAGATAACAATACGCAATAATACCTTTTTGCAGAGTTCGCCCAAGGCAATACGTATGGATAGTTTACGTTTGAATGTCACCATATCAGAAAACTTGTTTTTGGAGACCAAAGACTCAGCAATTTGCAACGTAAAACCATTGTCAGTGCCGGTAATCACGAATGTCAGCAAACAAGGAGACAACATAATTGTTGCGGGCAAGGTTGATTCAATTGCAACCATAGAACTGTTTTACACATCAGGCGCTCCGCAGACGGCAGAAGCGTTTTTAGGCAGAGCGGAGACAGATTCAGAAGGTGGCTTTTCTTTTTCCATCCCGTTGGAGAATGTAAAAGACAAAGGCGGCTCACTTTGCTTTACCGCCACAGCCACCTATCCATGTCGAGCCACAAGTAATTTGAGCGAGGTGTATTGCGCTACGTTCAATGACTCCAAAATAGCGAACAATGTAAGTTCTAAAATCATTACACTTACGCCGAATCCTGTTTCTGACTATCTGAAAACAGGTCTTGCAGAAGATGTGAGTTATCAAATCTATTCGGCAGATGGATCTTTGGTGATGAGCGGCAAGACTATAAACAGAACAATCAAGGTTTCTCACCTTTCACAGGGTATCTATTGGTTGCGATTGATAGATGGAAAGGAAGTTAGGGTGGCAAAGTTTATCAAGGAGAATTTTATGGATTAACGAAAAGTCTGTATCTTTATTTGTAGAGAGAATAGCAAAAAAAACGCAACCACTTCTTGGCTGCGCTTTTGTCCTTTTTTATGTCTCAGAAATTCGCCCTGATTTTAGATGCGATTTCTTCCATCTCGATGGGGTCGATTTTGAGTTTTGGGTTGGAGAAGTTCAAGTCCTTCTCGCGTTCCATCGGCACAAGGTGGATGTGCGTGTGTGGCACTTCAAGACCCATCACAGCCACGCCTATTCTGAGGCACGGAATGGTCTTCTCTATCGCTTTTGCAACCTTCTTGGCAAAGACAGACAGTCCAGCCAGAGTGTTGTCGTCAAGATTGAAGATGTAATCCTCCTCAACCTTAGGTATCACAAGCGTGTGCCCCTTCTTTATAGGGTTGATGTCCAGAAACGCAAAGTAGTTTTCGTCTTCCGCGATCTTGAAGCAAGGAATTTCGCCGTTGACAATTTTAGTAAATATAGTTGCCATGTTATAAGTTTTTACAGGTGGGTTCTATAAATTCATTTCGAGGAATTTCTGAATTTATTTCGAGCAGATTGCTGTGCGAAAGAATGGAGCAGTACGGGCATTGTGACCGACTGACAATCAGTAAGTTGCCGAAACAAATCAAAAAGCGCCGAAAAGTTAGCCCCCTTGATTTATACTATCTTAATTATAAATGGTGAATTTGTAGAACTCACCTATAGTTTTATTTGTCAGAGTCTTATATGGAGATGTCTATAATCTCGAACGGAATCTTTCCTGCAGGCACGGTCACCTCCACAATGTCGCCGACCCTCTTTCCGAGCAGCGCCTGAGCGATAGGGGTGTTTATGGCAAGCTTGCCCTCCTTCAGGTTTGCCTCGTGTTCAGAAACGAGAGTGTAAGTCATCACCTGATTGTTCTTCTTGTTCTTTATCTGCACCTTGTTCAGAATCTGCACGTTGTCAGTTCCGAGTCGGGACTCGTCGATAAGCCTTGCGTTGACAATCTTTTCTTTCAGAAGAGAGATTTTCATTTCGAGCAGTCCCTGAGCCTCTTTTGCAGCGTCATATTCCGCGTTTTCAGACAAGTCGCCTTTGTCTCTAGCTTCAGCAATCTGGCGAGAAACGGCAGGGCGTTCCACTGTTTCCAGATGCTTCAACTCTTCCTTCATTTTATTCAAGCCTTCTTCAGTAACGTATGATACAGCCATAACTTTTATAGTATTAGTAGTGTTAATATTCTTTTTATTAAAACAAAAAGAATCCCGGCTTTTTTATGAGCCGGAACTCTTTTCTTGAGAAAACTTTCCTTCTTCTATTACGTGAGCAAAGATAAGAGTTTTTTTTTATATTTCCAAATTATCTTGTTTTACTTTGGATGTATCTTCAAAATTGTTTTGCAAAGTATCCGTAACGCTGTTGTTTTCAAGTAGTTGCCAGTTGTTGTGTAATGCGTCAAGCGCTTTTTTTAGCGTGTTGTCCTTTTTGTGCAGGATAGGGTAGAACCCATTGTATCCCAACGTGTTGCGGGCAATATAAGCCTTCAGCAAGTTTTCGATGTAACTTTTAGACTTTGCTATTTGATTGGACTTTTTCTTTATGTTTTTACCTTCCGCAAAGTTGGTGAACTTGGAGCATAAGTCCTGCTTGTCCAGATACGTTTCCAGCTCTTCGGTAGTTTTGAACTGTTTCAGTGTGTTTCTGTTCGCGTCGGTGTAGGCGAATGCGAACTCGTGAATCAGTCCGGAGTTGTTCACCTTATTAAAGTAAGGAGTCACTTCAGACGTGTCTCTTGGCACGAACATATCCGGCATGATGCCGCCGCCGCCGTAAACCGTGCGACCGTTGGCGGTCTTGAACGTTAGCGAGTCGGCCTTGTCTATAAACACGCTGTCCTCTGCATAAAATTCGCCGTGCAGGTATCGTTTGTAAATATCATCTTCGTAATCCTCAGCGTAAGGCTTCTGGATGCATCGTCCGGACGGGGTGTGGAACCGGGAGATGGTCAGCCTGATGGCAGAAGAGTCCCGCAGCGTGAACTGCTGTTGCACAAGGCCCTTTCCGAAGGAGCGTCTGCCTATCACAAAGCCTCTGTCGTTGTCTTGAATAGCTCCGGCGAAAATCTCGCTGGCGGAGGCAGACCATTCGTCGATAAGCACCACGACAGGCACGTCCTGAAACTCGCCTGTGCCGTCTGCCAGTTCCTGAGAGCAGCAGTTCAGCGTCTTGCCTTCTGTGTAAACAATCATGTCGTCCTTTTTCAGGAACATGTTTATCATCTTGATGGCCGCGTTCATGTATCCGCCCGGATTCCCTCTGAGGTCGATTACGAACTTGGAAGCTCCGTCAGCCTTGAGCTTGTACATTGCGTCGGAGAACTCGGTGAACGTGGTGCTTCCGAACTTGTTCACCTTGACATATCCGGTCTCCGGGTCTATCATGTACGCCACGTCAACGCTGGTCAGCGGAATGTCGCCGCGAACGATGTCGAAATGCAGGATCTCCGGCGAGTTGTTTCTCTTCACACCCACCTTCACCATAGTGCCTTTCGGTCCGCGCAGCTTCTTCATCACCTTTTCGTTAGATATTTCTTTTCCCACGAACAGCGAGTCGTTCACCTCCACGATTCTGTCGCCGGGCAGCAGGCCTGCTTTTTCAGACGGTCCTCCGTTGATTACGGCAAGAATCATAACCGTGTCGTTCTGAATGTTGAACTCCACACCTATGCCGCTGAAGCTTCCGTCCAGCGCTTCGTTCACAGACTGCAGGTTTGCCGCCGGTATGTACACGGAGTGGGGGTCCAGCCCGGCCATGATTTCAGGTATGGCCTTCTCTTCAAGCTCCCTCACGTCAACATCCTCGACGTACTGTTCCTTGATCAGGTTGAATAAGTAATCCAGCTTTCCGTTTCTGCATTCGGCAGCTGGAGCCGCCTGCATTTTGTATTCAGTAAGTGTTTCTCCAAGCTTGATCCCTAAGATAGCCGTCACAGCCAGCAGGGTAGGATATAAAACTCTCTTCATCAGACTAAATCTTACCTGGTTATTCGTTTAAATTGATTAGCAAAGTCTCTATGCCGGCCCTCTTCAGCAGCTCCAGTCCGTCTGGCGTGTGATAAAGCTCCGAATAGACAACCCGCTTGATTCCGGACTGTATAATCAGTTTGGCGCACTCGATGCACGGCGATGCGGTGACATACAGAGTGGCTCCGTCGCTGCTGTTGTTGGAGCGCGCCACTTTAGTTATGGCGTTCGCTTCGGCATGCAGCACGTACGGATAGGTTTTGTTCGAGTCGTCCTCGCACACGTTCTCGAACCCGGACGGAGTTCCGTTGTATCCGTCAGATATAATCATTTTGTCTTTGACCAGCAGCGCGCCGACCTGTCTGCGTTTGCAGTATGAATTTTCTGCCCATATCCGCGCCATTCTTATGTAACGGCAGTCCAGCGAGCGTTGTTTTTCGTCGTCTATCATATTCAAAATTGTTAGTTAAGAAACTCTGCAAGTCAGGCTAAAAGCAGCGAGGCTCGCAGAAGCTGCCTTAAATAAACAGCAAAATAGTGTAAGTCACGTATGCGGCAAGGCAGCAGAAGCCCCAGATGCGTCCTATCTCGCCGTTGTTTGCGTTCCACAGAGCGGAAATTTTGCCGGTGTCGCGCATCAGCTCCATGTTTTTAGTCACGTTAATCATGCCAATCAGGAGCAGAACGCCGAATGCTAAGGTCCACACTATGTCGCTGCAGAATGCGGAGAAGTCAAACTCGATAGGCGATATGGAGGACGATATGCCGAGCACCGCGCCTATGTTGAACGTGTTGGAGCCGATAACGTTCCCGATTGTCATTCCAACCTCCTTCTTGAACACTGAAATTAAGGAAGCTGTAAGCTCCGGAAGGCTTGTGCCTATCGCTACCACGGTAACCGATATGACCTTTTCTGATATGCCGAAGTTCTTAGCAATGGTGGAAGCCCCCTCGACCATAAAGTCGGACCCGAAAGCAAGCCCGGCGAGCGAGGCGACAAGTATCAGTGAGTTTATCAGGATGTTTCTTTTAGGCGCCTCTATGGCGGAGTCGTTTGCTGTCTTCTTGGATTTCAGTATAAGCCATATTGTGTAGATGACAAGCGTCGCAAAAAGCAGAATACCCTCTATGCGCGAGAAGTGCCCGTCTGACGCAAAAAGCAGAGCCGCGAGCGAGAAAGCAAGCATCACCTTCACGTCTATCTTTATGGAGTCTCGGCTGACGGTGAACGGCAGGAGCAGGGAGGTCAGACCCATAATGAAGCCCACGTTCACTATGTTGGAGCCGAACACGTTACCTAAAGCTATTTCCGGATGTCCCTGCAGGCTTGCACTGGTGCTGACAAGCAGCTCTGGAGCTGATGTGCCGAACGAAACGATGGTAAGCCCGATCACAAGCGACGAGAGTTTAAATTTGCGAGCTATGTCTGACGCAGATTCCACAAGGTAGTTTCCTGAGAAAATAAGCAATGCCAATCCGCCAATTAGCTGTAAATATTCCATAAAAAAATAACAATATATAAGGTGAAACATTAAAAACAGCAGGCAAACCTTTTGCAAGTTCGCCTAACTTTGCTACTTTCGCACAAAAATACAATTTTAAATGGATTTATTTAACATAGAGACAGGTTTTTTTTTAGTCGATGGAGGCACGCTTTTTGGCGTTGTGCCTAAATTGGCGTGGAATGCCGAATATGAGTGCGACGAAAATAATTTCTGCAAGCTTGTGATGCGTTCGCTTCTTATCAAGTCTAAAAATAAATTGATACTTGTGGACGCGGGCGTTGGCATTAAGCATCAGGATGTTATGTCGGAGTTCGGATTTAGCGGGCTGAAACCGATTGAAGAGGAGCTGAAGAGGCTCGGCTTCTCTTGCTCTGACGTGACGGACGTGGTGCTTACTCACCTGCACTTCGAGCATTGCGGCGGATGCACTTGGATTGACTATGACTTCAAGCTTCAGATGACTTTCCCGAACGCTACGCACTGGGTGGCTGAAGAGCAGTGGAAGGCTATGCTGAACCCGTCGGCAAGGGAAGAGAACTCTTTCTTCCTCGCTGACATGATGGAGGTGTTCAAAAAAGAGAAACTGAAGTGGATTAATGACGAGCAGGAGATAGCGGACGGTGTCAGGCTCGCTTTTGCCGACGGGCACACGAAGGCGCAAATTGTGGTTTATGTGAACGACGGCAAGGAAAATGTCATTTTTGCTGGCGATGTTGTGCCGACTGCCGCTAATGTGCCGCTGGACTGGCTGAGCGCGTATGACCTCGATCAGGTGGCCGCGCTTGAGGCCAAGCGCAATATCCTTGAGTTTGCAGTCAAGAACGGCAGCAAGCTGTTTTTCTGCCACGATAAAAATGTGGTGTCTGCAAAGATTGCGAAGGCGAAGGATTTTTACGCAGTCGTGGAGTAGCGTTGCGCTTTCTTGCAGATTAATTTTTGAACATTCTCTAGTCTGATTTTGACAGACTTGCATTATTTTTGCGCTGTAATTCAATTGGATTGATGAAAGATAATGATTCCATATTGCCGAATGACGGTCAGAAGGATACGTTAAGGAGATACGAGCAGTCTATCAGCGAGGGCCGTTCCGAATACTTCGGGACTGACGAGCTGGAGGTTGTGGTGGATTATTATATCCAGAGGCTGAAGTTCCAAAAGGCGAAGGAGGCTGTTGAATTTGGACTGGCTCAGCACCCCGGAAACGTGATGCTGCTGTCTAAGTCCGCGCGTATATGTATCGAGAACGGAGAGACGGAGAGAGCAAGGGAGCTTGTGTCTGGCTTGCTGGAGCGCGAGCCTGGCAAACGGGCTTTGCTGTTCCTGTCGGGCGAACTGGAGCTTGCCGTTGGCGATGTTGCCGCGGCTAAGGAGGCTTTTGACAAGGTGCTGTCCGGAAATGCGCAAGATATTGATGAGGTTTGCCTCGATATAGCCTATGTTTATATCTCGAAGATGCTTTTCGAGACGGCTCTTCATTTCCTGAAGATAGGGTTCAAAGCCAATAGCCTTAACGTCACGCTCTGCTTCGAACTGGCTTTTTGTCTGGAACAGACGGGGGCGACGGACGAGGCTGTCTCTGTGTATAACCATATTCTTGACCAAAACCCTTTCTCGAACGAGGCTTGGTTCAATTTGGGCATGCTGCTTTTCAGACTCGAAGACTACGAAAAGGCGGCGGAGGCGTTCGATTTCGCGTTCCTCAACGGTGAGGGCGATTTTGAGGCGCTGCTGCATAAGGGCCACTCTTATTTTCAGGCTAACGAGTTTGACAAGGCTATCGAAACGTACAAGGAGTATGGCGAAAACACTAAGTTTGATGCCGCGTTTAATGTTTATATGGGCGAATGCTACGAAAAGCAGAGCAAGTTCGAAGAGGCGATGCCTTTCTACGGCAAGGCGCTGGAACTTAACCCGATGAGCATCGAGGCTTGGGCGGGCATGTGCGTGTGCCTGCTGGAACTGGAGCGGTTTGAACAGGCTCTGGATGTTTCTGCCAAAGCTATTGCGGAAAATCCGGATTTCTGCGATTTCTGGATATACAAGGCAGAAGCGTTGGTAAACCTTGACCGGACGGAAGATGCTCTGTTGTGTTACAAAAAGGCGCTGGAGATTAACCCTAATCAGGGCGACACTTATCTTGCTCTTGGCAACATGTTTCTCGATGTGGGCGATTTTGACCAGTCGCTGGCAAGTTATAAAAAAGCTGAGGAGCTGATGCCGGACGCCGCGCCGCTGCCGCTGTTTTTCGCTATTGTTTACTGCAAATTGGGACAGACTGACATGGCTCTGAAATATTTGCCGGAAGCGATGAAAAGGGATGACGACGCGCTTGCACTCTTCTTTGATGTGTGCTCTGAGGCTAAACTGGACAGCAGATTTCAGGATTTCCTCAGGTTGATGTGATTCTGATTGTTTTGACGTTTTTTCATGGACTTTTATGTCCGCTTATTTATAATTTCTTATGAAGAAAAATTTTTTGCGTAACATTTTGCTGCTTGCAGGCTCGCTTCTGACGGTTGCGCTTGCAGGATGCGACGAGGGCGAGAACACTTACGAATATTGGGTGCAGAACCAAACTCAAAAGGTTATTTGCATAGAGTATGAGCTGCATGACAGCCCCAAGGTTGAATATGATACCTTGCAGCCGGGCGGAAACGCTCTGATATACACAAGAGAGGAGGTTTCCGGAGATGACATCTGGGACATAGAGTCTGGCTCTATGATGTTTGCAATACGAAGACTGAATGTCAGTATAAACGACTCTATCTACACTGAAAGTCTGTGCGCGCGGAAAGTTTGGCAAGGCCCGCAGGAGGAAGATGGTGTGGGGCGCTACTGCATGCCTGTGTCGGATTCGCTCTTCGTAATGTCCAATAAAGGATACCGTTATGAACTGAATAACAACACATCTAAGGATGTCTTTTTCGTTCTGCTTAAGCAAGAGGAGAACGAGAGCGACTCTGTGAGCGTGCCGGCTGGCGAAAGTTTGCTGCTGGATACGCAAAGCAAGAAGGCGAGGTTTGTTGCAGACCTTTATGCGGAGAGCTACAAAATAGGGAATGTCGTCATCTCCGATTTTCATGTGCAGACAGATACAGGACGGGCGCTTGTCAATAATTATGATGCTAATGATATTGCTAATTGGACATTCTTGAAAGAACAGGTCGAAAACGACACCATTGGTCGGTATGTGCTGAATCTGGAGGAGAGCGTTTTTGACAATATGCAGTAATCTTTTTAATTCACATAGATATGTACGGGTTGATAGGAAAAACATTGGTGCACTCTTTCTCTAAAAATTTCTTCACAGAGAAGTTCGAGAGAGAAGGTATTGACGATAAATATGAGTTGTTCGAATTGCCGGAGATAGAGCGGTTCAGAGATCTGATTGACAATGTGCCGCTGAACGGACTGAATGTGACAATCCCCTACAAAGAGCAGGTGATGCAGTTTCTTGACGAGATTGACGAGACTGCCAAGTCCATAAATGCGGTGAATACGGTTAAATTTATGAGAAAGGCGGACGGCTCTCTGTTCTTAAAAGGGTATAACACGGATGTGATAGGATTCTCCGAGTCGCTTAGGCCGTTGCTGAAAGATCATCACAAGCACGCTTTGGTCTTGGGGACTGGCGGAG
Organism: uncultured Bacteroidales bacterium; assembly: GCA_937915765.1. Classification (GTDB taxonomy): domain Bacteria; phylum Bacteroidota; class Bacteroidia; order Bacteroidales; family Paludibacteraceae; genus RGIG9379. The sequence goes on from CALGHE010000102.1 coordinate 79,352, forward strand.
CGGCTAAGGCGGTGGCGTATGCGCTGGACAGGTTCGGGATAGATTATAAGTTTGTGTCGAGAGAGAAGCGCGGAGATAACTTCACCTATGGAGAACTTGACGAAAAGATTTTGCAGAAGTATCTGCTGATAGTCAATTGTTCTCCGCTCGGAACATTCCCTAATGTGGATGCGGCGCCGGATATACCTTATCAGTTTCTTGGTGCAGAACATCTGCTTTATGATTTGGTATATAACCCTGAAAAAACGTTGTTCATGCAAAAGGGCGAGGCGCAAGGCGCGGTCGTGAAGAATGGTCTTGAGATGCTTCATGGTCAGGCTTTGGCTGCATGGGATATTTGGCAAAGATAGTTCGGGGCTGCAAAGTACAGGCCGTGTCCCGTTTTTATGTTTTTCCGATTTGCAGCTTATGTGAATTATAAAAATTTAAAAGAACAGAAACATGAAGAAGCGATTCAACACCACTGGCAGCTGCAACCCTGCCCAGCATTACATGGTTAACACGAGCAGTAAGCTCGCGCAGATAGAGGAGTACATCGAAGAGGGTTCGTACTTCACCATCAACCGCGCGCGGCAGTTCGGCAAGACAACAACGCTGAATTCATTGTTCAGGTTGCTGTCAAGAAGTTACGTCATAATGAAGATAAGTTTCGAGGGATTTGGTCCCGACAGCTATAAAAACGAGGAGTCGTTTGTCCGCTCTTTTATGGAAGAAGTCGCAGACCGGCTCGTCAAAACAAAGCAGGCGGATTATGCGGAAGCGTGGTGCAAGCCGGTTGCATCGTTGAACGAACTATCTCGCAAAATAAATGATTTTTGCGGCAAATGCGAAAGAGGAGTTGTGTTGCTTATTGACGAGGTTGACAAGAGTTTGGATAATCAGATGTTCCTTCACTTCCTCGGAATGCTTCGTGACCTTTATTTGGAAAGAAGCGAGTCTGGCGACATGACTTCCACCTTCCACAGCGTAATTCTCGCCGGCGTTTACGACGTGAAGAACCTCAAGCTAAAGCTTCGTCCCGACGAGGAACGCAAGTACAACTCGCCATGGAACATAGCCGCCGACTTCAACGTTGACATGACCTTCCATCCGGACGAAATTATAACGATGCTCAACGAGTATGAGGCAGACCATAACACAGGCATGGACAAGGTGTTCATCGCTAATGAAATATATAAATACACCAGCGGCTACCCATATCTTGTGAGCAAGATTTGCGAACTGATAGACAGGCGTTTTGAAAAGGACTGGAGCGAAAGAGGCATCCAGATGGCCGTGAAGGAAATCGTGAAAGGAAACAGCGGAACGCTTATTGACGACATCTCAAAAAATCTTGAGAACAATGAGGAGTTGCGTTCTTTCATGTACTCAATCTCGGTGAATGGTCAGACGTACACATATACGATGATAAATCCATTGATTAAAATTGCGGATATGTTTTCCTACATCAAAGATGTTGACGGCAAGACGGCGATTCATAATCTGATATTTGAGGAGTGCTTTCAGCAATATTTCACCATCGACTACGAGCAGAAAAACGCAGGGAAAATCAGCGTGACTCAAAGCGAGTACATTCAGAACGGCAAGCTCAACATGCCTTACGTTATCGAACGTTTCCAGAAACTCATTCACAACGAGTACCGCAAGGAGGACAGCGAGTTTCTGGAGCGGCAAGGCAGACTTTTGTTCCTCTGCTTCCTCAAACCTATTGTCAACGGCACAGGCTTCTACTACGTTGAGCCGGAAACGCGTGACGGCGGCCGAATGGACTTGGTGGTGAGTTTCGGCGGAGAGGAATTTGTCATCGAACTGAAAATCTGGCGAGGCGAGAAATACGAGGTGGAAGGCAAGGTGCAGCTTGCCGAATACCTCAAAACACGCAATCTGAATGAAGGCTACTTGGTCACCTTCTCCTTCCTGAAAAACAAAACCGTTCAGGAAGAGCCGGAGTGGGTTGAGCATGACGGAAAGAGGATTTATGAGGCGGTGATATAGTAACACATCTTAGGATAACTTTATCATTTTCATAAAATGTCAAAATATTGACCAAACACTTCACCATTGAATATGCTCAGACTTAGTGTGATATTTACATCATACAAAAGCGATATAGAACTCAAATTACATCATTAAAATTAACACTTATGAAACGATTTTTTTTAACGCTGGCAGTTTGCTGCTTTGCTTACAGTATGGTTTCAGCCATCACACCAAACAAATTGTTAAGCCGCGGTGTGACTGCTCTAACATCAGAAGGGAACACCTCGTACATAACAGACGGCTCGCTAACCAATTGGAAACAATGCACAGCAAAGGATATTGCTCTGCTAATCGGCGAAGGAGCTGACAGTCTGCTCATAACATGGGAGTCGCTTGGCGACTGCGCTTGGGCCACAGACTTCACCTCAGGATGTTCACACAGCGGTACTCCTTTACGTAATTTCAAAATATTAACTTCGGCAAACTCTACAGACGGACAGGACGGAGACTGGGACGTGGCTGCGGTCATTGAAAATAATCCTGTCATGTCAAGAGCTGTACCTATCAATTTCTCTGGAAAATCATGGATTCGGTTTGTTAGCGAAGAAGAAGTTGGACAAATCCTTGAAATAGAAGCATTTGACATAAGCGATAATGGCAATGACACTTGGTTTTTCATGGGAACAAGCATCAGTCAGATGGGACTGAAACAGCAAGAGACTGACTCTACCATCGCCGACCTTATTCACGCTCGTTTCCCCGAACACACTCCTGCCATGCTTCGAGGCGGAATAGGCTGCATAAACAGCACTGAAGTGACATCTCGTATCTCTGACTATCTGAAATATGCAGGAAACGTGAATTTCTGGGCGATAGAGATGGGAACGAATGACGCTTGGGGCGGTGGCGACTGGAATGCAGAGAATTTCAGAAAGAACATGCAAACTATTATTGACTCTGCAAAAGCCAACGGAATAACTCCAGTTCTGGCTCGTATAATTGCCACAGACCCAAACAAGGCTAATTGGCAAGTCAACCCTAAGTTTTTGCAAATCATAGACGAACTGACGGAAAGCAACAATCTGCCCAAAGGCCCTGACTTCTTCTCTTTCTTCAGCGAACATCCAGAACTGCTTGCCAGCGACGGAGTTCATCCTAATGGGGAAACTGGCGGCGGACAGGCTATGCACCATCTTTGGGCTGAGGCTCTGGCTCATTTGTATGCAGACAGCGAATCTACCGACGCAAAACAGAAAGAGGCCATCTCAATTCCTCAGATTTTGGTTAACAGACGACAAATATCAGTTTCAGGACTTAGCGGCAGCTCTTGCCTAATGCAAATCACTTCAATGAACGGAAATGTCTTAGAAACACACTCTTTATCAAAAAATAACAGCTCGGCCGTAACTAACGTGCCTAAAGGGAACTATATTGTAACAATCAAGGCTTCTGAATGCAGCATCAGTTCAAAAGTGTTTATCGGAGAATAAACAATCTACTGAAACATAGTTCAAAAAGAAACAGGCTGAAACCTCCAATCGAAGTTTTCAGCCTGTTCTTATATTTCAAATCCACTCCCCTTCCATCAGAAGTTTGGCAAAAGATACTCCTTCTGGTTTGAGAATATATTATCTATGCTATTAATCTCCAAGAAAGTTGTTCCTCCGCCCACATTCTGGCTTCCGCTCAAATATGCCACCTTATCTTTAAACTTAAGGAATCCGTTCTCTATCAACATTTTAAGAGCCGCAAAGAAATAATGACGAGTATCTTCCTTCTCCTCCTGATAGATAGGTGTCACACCATAAGAAAGTGCCAGTTGTCGCACAAGTCTCTCTTTGTAACATATCGCAAGAATTGGGCTCGCGCCCCTGTAAGCGGCAAGATAACGAGCAGTCTTTCCGGTATAGCTGTCCGTTATTATAGCCTTTGTATTCAAAAGATCCATAGACTTAACCGCCTGCTTAGCCAGGAAAGACGTTATATCATCTTCATTATGCAGATACGGAATCTTTATATCATTATCTTTCAGTTTGGTTTTTTCGGCCTCCGACGCAACTTTAGCCATAGTGCGGACCGCCTCCACCGGATATTTGCCGTATGCAGTCTCGCCGCTCAGCATAAGAGCGTCTGTACGATAGAAAATCGCATTCGCCACATCCGTAACCTCCGCACGTGTAGGCCGGGGATTCTTTATCATTGAATGCAGCATCTGAGTTGCCACAATAACCGGCTTCTTAGCCACGACACATTTGCGGATGAGCACACGCTGAATGCTCGGTATCTTCTCCTGGGCAATCTCTATACCAAGGTCACCACGAGCCACCATTACGCCATAAGCCACCTCAAGTATCTCGTCTATATTGTCAACCCCCTCTTGATTTTCAATCTTCGCGATGATTTTTATCGGGCTTTTATGCTCGTCCAGTATTGCCTGAATATCAAGCACATCCTGTTTATTTCGCACAAAAGAGTGGGCTATGAAATCTATGTCTCTCTCTATTGCATAAAGTATGTTCTTCTTGTCCTTTTCTGTCAACGACGGCAGATTGATACGCACGCCCGGCACATTTACACTCTTGCGGCTGCCCAGCGTGCCGTCATTCATCGCCTCGCACAGCAGATACTCGTCGGTCTTGCTCAGCACCTTCACGTCTATCTCTCCGTCGTCAAACAATATGTCGCTTCCGACAGTCACATCTTTCACGAAATCCTTATAGCTCACGCAAATCATCTCCTTTGAAGACATCTGGTCCGGGCTTCCCGTCATCTTCAGTATGTCTCCGGTCTTAATTTCTATAGGTTCGTCGCACTTAGTTGTTCGCACCTCCGGCCCTTTCGTGTCCATCAATATGCCAATTTCGTTAGACACTGCGCGCGTGTTGTTTATAATTCTGTCAAAACCCTCCTCCTCTATATGAGCAGAGTTCATTCTGACAACGTTCATCCCCTCGTCGTAAAGAGACTTTATAAATTTTTGTTCGCAACGCAAATCTGAAATCGTCGCTATAATTTTTGTCTGTTTGTCCATTATTGATAAATGCGATATATATGTAATTTATCGTAAAAATTCGTTTCAAAAAAGATCACTCTTCGTCGCTCTCTTTCTTCAAGCGCACAAGGGCTTCTACCGCCAGCCTGTACGAGTCCATTCCGAAACCGAGAATTGTTCCAAGACACGCAGCTGTAAGGTACGACTTATGCCGAAACTCCTCTCTCTTATGCGTGTTTGATATATGAACCTCTATCACAGGGCATTTTATAGCCCTTATTGCATCTGCGATTGCTACCGAAGTGTGTGTGTAAGCTCCCGCGTTAAGCACTATTCCGTCAGATATAAAGCCAGTTTCCTGAATGATGTCTATAAGTTCGCCCTCCACATTAGACTGATAATAAGAGATGTTTACAGACGGATACTCTTCCTTCAATTTGACCAGATACTCTTCAAACGACTGGCTGCCGTAAATAGATGGTTCTCTTTTGCCTAACAAATTCAAATTAGGCCCATTAATGATAATGATGTTCATAATTGCCTCAAAAGCGCTTGATTAGTTTGCTAAATCTGTTTGTTGCGCAAAGTTAATCAAAAACAAGAAATAATCGGCTATTTTTCAGAGGCTATTTCGACAAATTACGTTTTGAGACTATCCTGGTCTGAAATTCATTCCGGACACTTTTGAATCCAGCCCTGCTATCTTTCTTTCATTTACTAAGTTACGATATCAGTTTCGCTCCTTCATAAAAACTTTATACTGAAAAAAAAGAGATTGATTAAACCTTAGAAGGGAAGGTTCGTCTAATTCAATCGTGTGGCGGCTCTGTTCTGAATGCAATATACATTCAACCGAGGCGAAATGTGCATTTTCGTATTTTTGAACTATCTTTGCAAAAAAACGGATTATTATGAGCAAAAGATTTTTCGCAATTATGCTAACGGCGCTTTTCTCTGCACTGACAGTTAATGCGTCTGACAAGTCTAATGAGGTTCTGCGTCAACTGATAAAGAACTTGCACGGAGGCATGGAGATTCACACCACAGACGGAACTAAGAGTTACTCCGGATACGTCGGTACAGGATACAAACTCTATTTTTACAAAGATAAAGCTTACATAAAGCCGGAAATCGATGTTAAATGGGGGCAGTTCAAGTACGACGGCGGACATGAGGTCGAAACCTCTTCTGTTGCGGTGCCGGTCACGGTCGGCTACCACGTGTTCAATGAAGAGCTTTTGGGCATGGAGATTTTTGGAGGCGGAAGGTACGAGTACATTTTCAATGCGACGAACAACACTTACAGTTCTTCGGTAAACTCTTCGCAGTTTGGTTTAACGGCAGGCACTTCAATCAGGCTTTTGAACGCTGTCAGCCTTAATGTAAGTTATTTTTACGGATTGACATCTCTGTTTTCTGACGGCACTGGAAAAACTTCATCGTTTAACTTCTCTTTCAACTTTTAGTTGAAGGGTGTCCGGAGGTAAGGCGTGTCATTTTATATTTGGAAAATCAGAAAGATAAAGAGTCTTTGGCTCTGGCTAATATATTTTTTAATTATCTAAAACGAAAAGAAACTGATGAATAGATTTTTCGCACTGCTGATTACTGTGTTTTTTGCGTCTAATTTCGCTTTTGCTCAGGAAAAGTCTGTGACTATCAAAGGTCAAATTGTTGAACGTGGCACAAAACTGCCTATTATCTTTGCTTCTGTCGAACTTTTTCACGAAAAGGACAGCACTTTAGTAACCGGGACAGTCAGCGATGACAACGGTTTTTACGAGATTGAGAAAGTTGCGCCAGGCAACTATCGCATTGTTTATTCTTACATATCGTTCAAGGAGCGTTCAAAAAAGGTTAAGGTTACCGGCGACTCTACGGTGGTTGACCTTGGCGTGATTTCTCTGAAAGAGGATGTCGAGATGCTGAGCGAGGCTGTTGTTGTTGCCGAAGTGGCGCCTGTTATCGTGAAGGAAGACACTACCGTGTTCAACACATCGTCTTTCAACGTTTCAGAAGGAGCTATGCTCGAAGACCTTGTGAAAAAGCTTCCGGGCGCAGCTATTAGCGAAGACGGCAAACTTACTATTAACGGCAAGGAAATCACAAAAATCATGGTCGATGGCAAGGAGTTCTTTACTGACGACCCTAAAATAGCGCTCAAAAACCTCCCTGCAAACATCATAGAAAAGGCAAAAGCTTATGATCGGAAAAGCGAATCTGCCCAACAGACTGGCATTGACGATGACGACGACGAAACGGTGCTGGACTTGTCTGTGAAAAAAGGCATGAAAAAGGGCTGGGTCGGAAATGTGTTCGGCGGTCTTGGCAACAAAGAGAGATACGATTTCGGCGGCATAATGAACCGATTTGACGATGATATGTACATCTCAGTAATCGCATCTGTCAACAACACAAACAACACCGGCTTTTCTGAGCTTGGCGACGCAGGCGTAAGGCTCGGAAACGCAGGCTCCGGCATCACCGCATCCAGAATGGTTGGAGCTACTTTCGCTAAAGAGTACTCCAATCTTGAGTTCGGCGGGAACGTCCAGTATGGCTACAGCGACAATAAAGCTGAAAAGGAAAGCGCTTCGGAGACTTTCCTTAGCGATGGCTCTTCGTACGGAAGAGACACTACCAAATCTCGCCAAAAAAGAGACAATCTGGGAGTTAATTTCAGACTGAAATGGAAGCCGGACACTATGACAACCGTCACTTTCCGTCCAAACTTCTCGTATGCGCAAAACGACTCAAAGTCCGACGGTGTGTCGCTCACCCTGAACAACAATCTTGACAACGTCAACCGCAAGTCGTCCTCTTCTCTATCCGAAGGGGAGAACTACAATGTTGGCGGCCGACTGCAGTTTATCCGCAAGATGAAAAAGAAAGGCAGAAGTTTGTCCTTGTCGGCCAACCTGACTTATTCTAACAGCGAAAGCGACCTTTACTCAAACTCAAAAACCGCCTTCTATTTTTATGACGAGGACGACGAGTTTGAATCGGACAGCATCTCTATGCTTAACAGGTACACAGACAGAGGAAACTCTTCCCTCAACTACAACTTGCAGGCTTCTTATACTGAACCTGTTTTCCGTAATCACTACCTGAGGCTAAGATACGTGTTCCAGCAGAGAAAAAGCACAAGCGAGTCCTTTATCTATAATAACGACGACCAGTCCTTGATAGACTCTTTGAGCAGTGATGTGGATAACCGTTATAACACTCATCAGATTGAAGTCGGACTGCAAGGACAGTACCCAAAAATGAATTATAACATCGGTCTTAATGTCTCTCCGCAAGAATCTAAAAGCGAAAGCTTTATAGGTACGAATAGAAATCTTGACCAATCCGTGGTAAACTATTCGCCAAACCTGAGATTCAGATACAAGTTCTCAAAACAGCACTCGCTGATGTTCCGTTACCGTGGACAGAGCAGCGCTCCTGACGTGGAGTATTTGCAAACTGTGATAGACCAGAGCGACCCTCTTGACGTGAAGTATGGTAACCCGGACTTGTTGCCTTCATACAAAAACAATGTCATGCTGCGCTATAACAACTACATAAGCTCGTCTCAACGTAGTTATATCGCAAACGCATCTTTCGCAAACACTATAAACGCAATTACAAACCGCGTGTACTACAATCCGGAAACTGGAGCGAAAGAGACTCACAAAGTAAATATCGACGGAAACTGGAACACAAGCGCTCTGTTTACGTTCACTACTCCGCTGAGAAACCGCAAATACTCAATTTCCAGCACAACAAACGGGGCGTTCGCAAACAGTGTCGGTTATACCAGTCTGAGTCGTGGCGCCGACGCAGCAAAGAGCAAAACAAAAGACTTGATGCTGAGCGAAAAGCTATCCGGAATATACAGAGGCGAATCTTTCGACATTACATTGAATGCGTCTGTTGATTACGAAAAAACTAAAAACAACTTGCAGACTAAAAACAACAGCGAGACTTTCGCTTATCTGTTAGGCGGAAACACAAATATAACTCTGCCTTGGAGCATTAACTTCTCTACTGACGCGAATTACAAGATCTACTCTGGATTCGCTGACGGGTTTAAGGAGAACGAGGTGATATGGAACGCTCAGCTCTCTAAAGACTTCCTGAGAAATAACGCCGCGACTATCCGCCTGAAGATTTACGACATCTTGCAACAGCAAAGCAATATGCGACGCACTGCTACCGAGTCTATGATCACAGACACAAGATACAACACTTTGGGCAGTTACTTTATGGTCTATTTTGTTTACAGAATAAATACTGTCGGCAAAGGTGCCATGTCTGATGATGATGACGATGACAAATTCAAGAAAGGCGGATTTGGACCTATGGGAGGCGGATTTGGCGGAGGCAACAGACCCATGAGATAATTCTCACGCGCAACGTTTAAAGCTATGCAGTCGGGACACACAGAAGCGTCCCGACTGTTTTTTTAAAGCTGTCTCTATCGTCCCCTTATACTTCTGAATGTCTTAAAGAATTAACTCTGCCTAATTTATGAAGCTGCCTTTATTAACTCCTTTGCGAAGGAATGCCACAATAAATTCCCTTAAATAATTTCTCTGTTTTCAAACTGTTTCTTATATTCGCAGAAATATTTCTTGATTGCCTTGCGCAGTCTTGTGTTTCATTCATTAATTCTAAGTTAATTGAAATGTCAATCACTGTTCAAAATCTAAAGAAGAGCTACGGCTCGCAGCTTGTTCTTGACAATATAAGTTTTTCCATCAAGTCTGGAGAGATTGTGGGATTTCTCGGCAATAACGGAGCCGGCAAATCCACCACTATGAAGATTATAACCGGATACATTTCCTATGACGCCGGAAGCGTGGAGGTGTGCGGCATCGACGTGGAGAAGAATCCTATAGAGACTCACAGACGAATAGGATACCTTCCGGAGCATAATCCGATATACCCGGAGATGTACGTGAAGGAGTACCTCCGTTTTGTGGCTGGGCTATACAAACTTGGCTCTGAAAGCAAAAACCGCGTTGACGAGATGATTGAGAAGACCGGACTTACCCGCGAATACAAAAAGAAAATCGGCATGCTATCAAAAGGTTACCGGCAGCGTGTGGGGCTGGCTCAGGCCTTGATTCCGAATCCGGACGTGCTCATTCTGGACGAGCCAACCACTGGGCTTGACCCGAACCAAATCATCGACGTGCGAAACCTGATAAGGGAGGTGGGTAAAGAAAAGACCGTGATGCTATCCACTCACATAATGCAGGAGGTGTCGGCTATATGCGACAGAGTAATCATCATAAACAGCGGAAAGATTGTGGCGGACGGCAAAGAAAGCTCTATTGTCGCCACTGACAACAACTCAGGCCTGGCTCTGTTCGTGGAGTTCTCCGAGCCGCAAGACATGAACGCTCTGAAACTTGTCGAAGGGGTTGACGAGATCTCGCAAATAAACAGCTCATCTTACATTGTTTCAAGCCAGAAGGACATCAGAGAGAACATTTTCCGCTTTGCTGTGGCTAACAACCAAGTCATATTGACCATGAAGCAGCAAGAACGCAACATGGAAGATGCGTTCCGATATTGGACTAACTCAACTAACAAATAAAACTATGCTATATATTGAAAATTCTGGCGTAAGAGTCGGGGTGCTCGAAGATGTGGGCGGACGAATTGTCCTGCTTCAAAAGAACGGAGGAAAAAACTTGCTTGAAAGCGACGAATCTATGTGGAACGAGCCGCAACACGAGCGTTTCGTCCCGTCTCCGGATTTGCTCGACTTCAAAGCTTATAACGGCCATGAGGTGTGGGTAGGCCCGCAAAGCCAATGGTGGAAACACCAGACGCTGAACAAAGAGAAAATCGACTCGGACCTTTTTTGGCCGCCAGACCCATTTATCAGCTTTAACAAATACAGCGTGATTTCGCACTCTGCAAACAAACTTGTCATCGAGGGCGAAGGCTCGCCTATCAGCGGCATAAAGTTCAAAAAAAGCATCGAAATCAATGACGACGGCAAAGTGCTGTTCGAGGTGGAAGCGACAAATATACGCAACGAAGAGGTATCTTGGGATTTATGGCTTCTGACCAGAATCAACGGCCACTGCCCCGCTTTTGTGCAAATAGCGGACAGTACCAACGTGCATGTGTCCGAACCCACACACCCGCATCAAGGTGAAGCGCCATACAGAATCAACAACGGTTGCTTCTATTTCGTGCCTAAAGAAAAAAGCGAAAAGTTTGAGGAATGCACCGCCAAGGCTTTTATAAAGCCGAAAAAGCCAGTTATTGCCGCTCTTGTTGATTCTGACAAATTTCTTGCTATCAGATTTCAGAAAGAAGACCCAAACTCTATACATCCGGAACAGGCGGAGGTCGAAATTTACAGTTTTGCAACAGATAAGGCTGAGACCTCTTTGATAGAGCTGGAATATCACGCTCCTTTCAAAACGTTAAAACCCGGAGAAAGCATGAAAGCTAACGAAGTTTGGGAAATTTTACATTACAGCGGAAAGCACAACGAAGATGATTTGTGCAATTTTTTCTTAAATTCAATATAATATTTGCACTAAAATCATAAAAATGCGTTAAAATATGTTAAAAAGCATATTTTTATCACTTTTTTTTGTTTGGATATTAAAAAATGTTGTATATTTGCAATGTGTTTTTCATGGTATTAGATTTAAGGTTAGGAAGATTGGAAGTCGGGAGACTTCCTTCTTTATTTTTAGGGGGTAGGATATGTAACAAGCACGACATAAACAACATCTTCTTATATAAAAAAACGAAGCAATTTTTCCAGTACAGTTGGCAACACAAACTGAACCATGTCCTGCTCATATAACAAAGCCAGACACAACTCAGTTTGCGCTCTCCTGCCAAAAGAGACTATCTACTTGGAGAATAATCTCTTAATTTTAGAGAAGAAACCTCCGCCAGAATAAGCTTCTTCTAATTCCTTCACCTTTTCTGCTGCTGGGCCATACCCCATATCTACCGCCATTTGATATGACTCCAGAGCTTTCTTAATATCCTTCTTCACACCAACACCATATTCGTAGAAAGCAGCCAGATAATTCATAGCCTCTCCGCTACCCTGTCCTACAGCTTTCAGCAAATACGAAACAGTTTTATCAAAATCTTGCTCCACTCCGTCTCCTTTTGCATAACAAACGCCTAAAGCGCACAAAGCCTGAGGATAAGATTGTTCTGCCGACTTTAAATACAGCTCTATCGCCTTCTTTTCATCTTGTTCCACGCCGTGCCCGTTCTTATAACAGACACCTAAATAATACTGCGCATGAGCGTAATCCTGAGCCACGGCCTTACGGAACCACTCCACTGCCTTATCATAATCCTGCTCCACTCCATGTCCATATTTATATAGTACGCCTAATCCAGATTGACCTACCTCATTGCCCTGTTCTGCAGCCTTGCGATACCATTTCTCCGCCTGAAGATAATCTACCTCCACCCCACGGCCATTCTCATAACAAACACCTAATGCAGCCTGAGCGCACGCATTTCCCTGCTCTGCAGCCCTGAGATAATACTCAATACTCTTTTCATGGTCCGGCTCTACATCATCGCCCAAATCTAAACAAGTGCCCATTTTAAGCAAAGCTTTCTCATCACCTTGTTCCGCAGCAAGTCTATACCACTCCATCGCCTGCTCTTTATCCATCTCAACACCATAGCCATTTTCATAACAAAGCCCTAAGTTGTACTGAGCCGACACATAGCCCTGTTCTGCCACCTCGCGGAACATTTGCACAGCTTTTGCCTCGTCTTTTTCCACTCCAACTCCTTCCATATAATAGACAGCTAAATTGTACATCGACTTTGCACTCCCCAATTCCGCTGCCTTGCTGAAATACTTAATTGCTTCAACATAATCTTGCTTCACTCCAAAACCTCTGTCATAACAAATGCCCAAATTACTCAACGCCTGAGCATTTCCTTGCTCAGCGGCCTTGGAAAAACACTCTACAGCCTTGCCGTACTCTTCACTCTCGCAATACTCAACACCTTTCGAACACAATTCTTCAGCTGTCAAAGATTCTTCATTACTCAAATTACTCTTCACACCTTCATTCATAATAACTTATATTTGTAATTTTCAAAAAACAATATCAAGAAGGGTTCTACAAATTCATTTCGCGGAATTTTTGAATTTATTTCGAGCTGATTGCTGAGCGAAAGAAGGGAACTGTGCGGGCACAGAGACCGACTGACAAACAGCAAGTTACCGAAACAAATCAAAAAGCGCCGAAAAGTTTATCAACCCTCGATTTTTACTTTTAAAGTATAAACGGTGAATTTATAGAACTCACCTTAATGCCAAAGACACAAAAAAACAACTCCAAACTGAGTTAGAAATCAACTTGGAGCCTTCCTATAATTTAATTTCTGCCTAATTATTTAATCACAGTACCACAGTTACCATTAATTTCGCTCGCTTTAGTTATGACCACCTTTGTCACACCTGCAGAGATAGCTTCAAACGAATTTTCGAGCTTCGGAATCATACCTCCCTGAATAACACCATTTTCCACATACTGGTCAAAAAGCGGACGGGTAATTTCCGGTATTACGCTATCATCATCATTTTCGTCCATCAGGACGCCCTTTTTCTCAAAGCAGTACATCAGGGTCACATCAAAGTGTTTAGAAAGAGCCTTAGCCGCCTCTCCAGCTATTGTGTCTGCGTTTGTATTCAGCATATTGCCCTGCTTGTCATGAGTTAGAGGGGCAAGGACAGGCACCACGCCCTTAGAGATTAGGTCTGCAAGGAGTTCAGAGTTAACCTCCTTAACATCGCCCACGAATCCGTAATCCACCTCCTTAACCGGACGTTTGTCCGAACGCATATAATTAAGGTCAGCCCCGGTAAGTCCGAGCGCATTCCCGCCCAACGCCTGCAGCCGAGCCACGATAGTTTTGTTCACAAGCCCTGCATAAACCATCGTTACAACCTTAAGAGTCTCCGCATCAGTGATTCGTCGTCCGTTCACCATTTTACTTTCAATGCCAAGTTGGGCCGCTATAGCAGTAGCCGAACGTCCACCGCCATGCACAAGCACCTTTTTGCCTTCGATAGCAGAAAAGTCGGCCAGCAATTTCTTCAAAGAGTCTTCTTCCTCTACAATTTTACCGCCAACCTTTATAACCGTCAGTTTTTCCATAATAAACAGAATTTTAAATATAAATTAAGCTGATATAAAAAGCCCTCTCGACAACGGGCAAATAAAAAGGCCACGCCTCTAAAGCATGGCCTCTAAAAATTCGATAAACTAAATTATTTTGAAGCTGTATTAGCAGTTGGGTCACAAGGAGTTTCCTGTGTACCTACACCGCAATACTCTTTCAAAGAATCCAACGCCTTGTAGTAGTCAAGAGAAGCAGCACGTTCCCAGTCCAAAGCAGCAGACTCAACGTCACCTTCCTTATACTTCAAATGACCACGGTTGTAGTAAGCCTTTGCAAACTGAGGAGTCAAAGCGATAGCCTTGTTATAGTCCTTCAACGCAGCCTTTTCGTCACCTAGTTCAGCCTTTGAGTTACCGCGGTTAAAATAAGCCTCAGCAAATTTCGCATTTATTTTGATAGCCTCATTATTGTCAGCTATAGAACCCTGAATATCACCCAACTCCTTCTTAGCGATTGCTCGGTTATACCAAGTCAACGCATCTTTAGGATTATGTTCCAACACGATGTCATAATCTGCCTTAGCACCCTTGAAGTCGCCCAAGCGGAATTTTGCGTTACCCATATTTCCGTAAGCTTCGATGAACTTAGGATTCAACTCCAACACTTTGTTGAAATTAACAATTGCCTCTTTGTAAGAACCAGCACGATACTTTTCTATCCCTGCATTAAAATAGTCAGTGATAGTCTTCTGAGCAAAGCCGTTTACTGATGTCAGACACGCCAATAATAGAATGTAAACTATTTTTTTCATATATAAATTATAATGTCACTATTCCCAAGCGACAGTTAATATCCTATTTTAAGAGTAATGTGGGAATTAACACACTCTTGAATCAATTCAAAATCACTTGCAAATATAAGCATTTATTTATTAATGACAAGATAATTTTCTTTTTTTTTAATATTTTGGTCGTTCTTGTGCAAAAAAGTGTCATTTATTGCTGCTAACAAAGGCTTTTCACATAAAGCTTAAAGTTTTTTTCATCCGCAGACTATATAAAATAAGGGCGAAGAATACACCTCGCCCTGCCCGTACAAAGAAAATAGTTTTATTCAGAAACGACACATACTAAACTTTCCCGCACATAGCCGCCCTTTTCGTTTATTGCTTCAAACCGTATTATATAAGGGGCAACAGGAAGCGCACGACCGTAATTGTCCGTACCGTCCCACTCTATAACCCCTTCCGCAGAGAGCAGCTCTTTTTTTCTCAGCACCCTGACCAGCTGACCATTCGCAGAAAAGACCTGAACATTTGCAGAATATCCCGCATCTGCAAAAAAATATCGAAGCACAGCAAACTTGCCTTGCGACGGATTCGCCACATCATTTATCAGTTCCACAGAATTTGCGGAGCTTGTTTCTTCTGCATTGGCGGAGTTTGCACGTCCCGGAGTCGCGTAACCGCTCTCTTGCGACGCCGAGGCCCACTCACCCTTGTCAAAAGAGCTTCGTTCCAGACTCACCCCGTCAACATCCTTGACAAAGTCGCTGTGCATGCTCGTCGTGTAAGAAAATTCGTCTATCACATTCTCCTTCTGGTCTAACAGCACCACCACTCCGCTTTCGTTCCCGTAAGACGGCAACTTTTCTATAACTGCAAATCTGTCACGTTCCGCGCAATCATAATAATTGCAAATCTGCTCAACCGAAGAACAAATCACAACATACTCCTTCGGCAGCAAAAGCTTTTCCGGCAAAGGCTTCTGCGCATAAAGGTTTCCGTTCGAACGCCTTGTGGAAATCTTTAAAGAAGCCAGGTCCACAACCTTATCGCTATTATTGTAAATCTCCACAAAGTCGCAGCCATCAGGATAAGGGTTGAACAGGATCTCGCTCAACAGAACATCGCCCGGCTCCGCGCTCTCCACTAACGCAATCACAAACGAAGTGTCGTTCAGAACATTACCTTTCAAGTCAGAGACCTCCAAAACGTTCAGCTTATGCACTTCGCCAGACCGAAGAGGCTCGCTAAAAAAGCCGGCGACCTCATTCTTAGACTTTTGTTCAAATTCGATTTCAAAAGGGAATTCATATTTAAGAGAGTTCAAATCCACAGCTTCTGAAAACGTAAACAATAAAGAATCCGACGCAAACGAAAAACGGGTTATCTTGGGAGGAGTATAATCTGCAATCTCTTTCTGAACAACAGAAACGGAATCAAAAAAATAGAAGCCGTCACTTTTTGTTTTCGAATACTTGCAGTAAAACCCGGCGTAATTTGAATAAGAGAAAACCGAATCTCTGCAAGAGAAGAGCTCCGCAAACCCGGTCTCGTCGTTCAGTTTTGCAGCCACGATCCACTCGCCTTCCATGTCGCGCCGCACCTTAACTTCGAGCCTCACGGAGTCCATGTTCAGAAGGCCCTCCTCGCTCTCGCCTATCTTAGTTTTGGTCTTGCCCTTCTGCCTGTACAAGGCGATTTGGTCTTTCGCATTCCCTATCAGCAGGAAGTAACCGTTCAGCGAGTCTGCCAGATTCTGCCTGTCGCTGCAAAGATAGAACCGGACGTAGTTGCTGCCGGACGGATTCAGCCGGATTCGCAAATTCAAAAACCACTCGGTCTCTTCGATAGCCTCGGACTCTGCCGAGAGGTAACTTTCGGAGGATTCTGGCGACGCCTTCAGCCGCAACCCCTCCTTCTCATTTCTCACAAAAGCACTGTCTGTTCCAAACCATTGTACTTCAGACGAATTTGACTTAAAATTGTCTGCAAACTGTGCAAACATCATGTTTCCGATAGATAGAAACAAAAAAAGGCTAAAAAATCTCATTTTATATACATTTATTGTTAATAAAAAATACGTACCTTTGTACGGGCTGACAAAAGTATATTGTTTAGTCTAAAATTTGGACAAAAAGAATGTTAAAAAATATTAAAAAATGAAAGTAGCAATTGTTGGTACAAGTGGTGCAGTTGGACAGGAATTTTTGCGTGTCCTTGCCGAAAGAAATTTTCCGTTGACAGACTTGGTGCTTTTCGGGTCATCTCGCAGCGCCGGAAGTGTTTATGAGTTTAAAGGCAAGAAGTACACCGTAAAGGAACTTCAGCACAACGACGATTTCAAAGACGTGGACATTGCTTTCACCTCTGCTGGTGCCGGCATCTCTAAAGAGTTTGCAGAAACTATCACTAAGTATGGAGCTGTGATGATAGATAACTCAAGCGCGTTCCGTATGGACAAGGACGTTCCGCTGGTAGTGCCGGAAGTGAATGCCGCTGACGCGAAAGACCGTCCGCGCGGAATCATCGCCAACCCTAACTGCACAACTATTCAGATGGTTGTTGCGCTAAAGCCTCTTGAAGAGCTTTCTCACATCAAGAAGGTGCACGTGGCAACTTATCAGGCTGCGAGCGGCGCAGGCGCGGCTGCCATGGACGAACTTAAGAACCAGTACGGACAGATAGAGCGAGGCGAAGAGCCGACTGTAAACAAATTTGCTTATCAGCTCGCTTACAACTTGATTCCGCAGGTGGACGTCCCTACTGAAAACGGTTACACTAAGGAAGAGATGAAGATGTATAACGAAACTCGCAAAATCATGCACTCTGACGTTGAGGTCAGCGCCACTTGCGTGCGTGTTCCAGCTTTGCGAGCTCACTCTGAAGTTATCTGGTGCGAAACTGAACGCCCTGTCTCTGTTGCAGAGGCTCACGAAGCGTTCGCTAAGGCTGACGGAGTTATCCTTCAGGACAACCTTGCTGAAAAGGTTTACCCTATGCCGCTGTTCGTGGCTGGCAAGGACGCTGTTTATGTGGGACGTGTTCGCGGCGACCTTTCTAATCCTAACGGCATCTCTTTCTGGTGCGTTGGAGACCAAATCAAGAAGGGCGCGGCTCTTAACGCTGTCCAGATTGCAGAATACCTTATAAAGGAAAACGACATCAGAAAATAATTAGAGTCTGATAAATAACATAAACAAAAAATCGTCCGGAGGGCAATCTCATTTGTACCCCCGGACGATTTCTTAAATTATTTTTACCATATGAAAAAGAAAACACTATTAACTTTGGCGTGTCTGTTTGCCGCATTGTCCCTGCTTGCGAAAGATGCTCCCCTAAGACCTTTTTTTGACTACTCAAAGATAAAAGGATTAGGCAGTTTCAGGTGGCCCTACCCTTACCCTGTTTATGGTGATATAGACAGCATGGTCTTTCTTTCATCAGCCCCAAAAAAGGAGCCCAAAATAAAAGAGGATTCCAAAATAAAAACAGTTTTAAAATTCAATGAGAAAGGCGACGTTGATGTCGTTTCTATTTTTTTGAATGATACTCTCTTACACAACACGAAAGTTGATTACAAATACGACGAAAAAGGATTCCCTTCAGAATCTGTATCAACGATAACAGAAGGCAACAATACTTATACTCAAAAAATTACTTACAGGTATAACGACCAAGGGAAAATTGCAAATCTGACTGCTTATTATAAAGGCGGAGGAATAGAAAAAAGAATTAACTACATATATGATGATAATGGACAACTAATAGAAGAAGAAGCTGTATCTTATTATCTGTACAAGAAAATGACTTACAACTACGATGAAAAGGGGAACATGACCGAACTTACACGTTATGATGACCCAAAATCTAAAAATTTCGAGGAAAAAATAGTTTACAAGTACAATAAAAAGGGAAAGCTGACCGAAGTGAATTACCTTACTAGCGAAGGGGATATATATTTAAACTGCAAACTAAAATGTGACAAGAGAGGCAATGTGACAGATGAGACCATGTACGAAAAAGGCGAGTTTACAGAATCAACTAAGTGCCTAATAAAATCAACCAAGTGCCTAATAACTTATCGCAAATGAGCCGTGAACCAAGCACGGCTTTTCTTTTTTTTAAAAAAACGTCCAACATTAATGCCTTAGTTCCAAAATCTTTATATCTTTACACAATTATTTACGTATTTAGTATATTTAGATGAGGAAATTTTGTAGTTTATTCATTATCATATCATTGCATCTGAACTCGTTTGCTCAGATTTCTAACGACTCTCTGCTTTCTCTTTTCCAGACAAAAGAGAAGTTTGAGGTTTTTGAGTCTTTGAGGCAGCTTTATCTCGATTATGAAATGATAAGGAAAGACGAGCGTCTGAAGCCCTATTTCATCGAGTGCCTCAATTTGGACGAATACTACAAACGCAATCTGAAGAATGCGAGAGAGAATATAGAAAGCAGGAATCTTGACATGGATATTTGCTTTAACATTTTGAATAAAAGGAAGATATACAACAGGGACTCCATACTTCTGAATCCTGAGCTGTACAAAATTTACCGTGACAGCACCATCGAAATTTTGATGAAGAAGGAGATGCACCATTTCAAAGACAAAATTCCTTTTGGCGCGGTGTGGGTTCATAGCCAGCTTAAATATCCAGAAAGCTACGATTTTATAAAGAAGAAGTGGTTTGAGGACGGAAAGCCCATCAGCGGGAGCCTCTTTCAGGCGCTGCTGAGGCTTAACGATGCCGAAGCCCTCGAAATATTTGACAGACAAGTTGACAAATTCGTCAAAGAGCATGGGAAGGACCAGCTTCTTATGGAGCAAATTTCAAGGAATATGCGCATAACAAACTCGCATATACTGACAAAATCGCTGGACCTGCTCTCCGTCAGCAGCAAGAAACCGATAACGGCAAACTATTCCGAACCTTTCGGCTGCTTCGTCGCAAGATACCTCATAGAGGTTGCTGACCCGGACTACAATCTTAACGAACGTGACTGCGGCACCATAAAAAAGGAGAGAAAACGCATCGCAAAAATCGTTAAGAAAAAAGCGGAAGCCCTCAAGGCTGAAGAAAAGTTGTGGATGCAAGACATCAAATACATAGATTCAAAAAAACATTATTTATTTTAAATTTTAGATTATGAAAACAATTAAGAAATTACTTTTTTGCTTGATGCTGATTCCTTTCCTAAGCAGCTGCCAATACAACGAGATGGTAGAAATGCAAGAGAAGGTAGAAGCTCAATGGGGCCAAGTTGAAAACGTTTATCAGCGACGCGCCGACTTGATTCCAAACCTCGTGGAGATTGTGAAAGGGTATGCTAAGCATGAGCATGAAACGTTAACCGAGGTCACCAAAGCTCGTGCCGAAGCAACAAGCATCAAACTGAACATGGAAGATTTGACAGAAGAGAATCTTGCTAAATATCAGGAGGCTCAAGGAGCTATCACACAGGCATTGAGCAGACTTATGGTTGCTCACGAACAATATCCTGAATTAAAGGCAGACAAACAGTTCCAGGCTCTTCAGGCTCAGCTCGAAGGCACTGAAAACAGAATCTCTACAGAACGCAACAGATTCAACGAAATTGCTAGAGAATATAACACTTACATCAAAAAGTTCCCTAACAACTTCATTGCCGGATGGTTTGACTTTAATGCCAAGCCATACTTCAAGGCAGACGCTGGTTCTGAAAAAGCTCCTAAGATACAGTTCTGATAACTATCTGCTGAACAGTCCGTGCCGGACCTTAACGGTTGGCACGGACTTGAGGATTTAGGCTTTCATACAAAAGCTTGTTTCAAAAGAATTTATAAAACCCACCTAAAAGATTGACTGATATGGATGAGTTTGATTTTCTAACTAAAGAGGAGATTCTCCGCGTGGAGGACGCCATTGCTGACGCAGAAACTTTCACGTCAGGTGAGATTCGCGTGCACATAGACGAGTATTGCGACAACGACCTTATGGGCAAGGCCGCAAAACGTTTTGAAGAGCTCGAGATGGACATGACAGAACTACGAAACGGAGTGCTGTTTTACATTGCTTACAAAGACCGCAAGTTTGCGATTATCGGAGACTCCGGCATTAACGAAAAAGTTCCGGAAGGATTTTGGGACAGTGTGAGAGAGACCATGGAAGAAAACTTTAGAAAGGGGGATTTCTCCACAGGTCTCTGCGAAGGCATCAAGATATGCGGCAAAAAGCTTAGCGAGCTGTTTCCTTTTCAGGAGGGCGACATTAACGAGCTGCCTAACGAGGTCACTTTTGGCAAATAACATTCATCATGAGAAGGACTTGTTTATTTTTTCTTTTTGCCCTATTCGCAACATTGAGCTCTTTTGCTCAAAACGATGTCCCCGACGCTCCTAACCCGCCGCGCCTGGTAAATGACTTTGCCGGCATATTGTCTCGGCAAACGGTTGCAAATTTGGAACGGGAGCTTGTCTCTTTTGACACAAGCACAAGCACTCAGATCCTTGTGGTTACAGTGGCGAGCTTTGGAGACCTCTCCGCAAATGAATTTGCCACAAAACTTGGTCACAAATGGGGTGTGGGACAAAAAGGGAAAAGTAACGGGGTGGTTATTCTCGTAAAGCCAAAACCTGCAAACGGCACGGGGAAAGGCGAGGCTTACATCGCGCCAGGATATGGTCTGGAAGGCGCTTTGCCTGATATTATATGCCACAGAATCGTAAATGAGGTGATGATTCCGTATTTCAGAACAGGCGATTATAACAACGGCATCATAGCCGCCTGCAAAAACGTGATGGACATAAGCAGAGGCGAATACACATCGGACAGGACTGACGAGCCGGACATTGTGTCTTTCATTATAATCTTGCTGTTCATCGTACTCTTCATCTATTTTCTTCGCAAAAACAAAAACAACAATGGCTATGTCCAAGCCAGACCAAGAAGAGGACATGTAACTTATGGAGACATCATAAGCACTTCTAGAAATGATAGATGGCATGACAACTTCGGAGGCGGCGGCTTTGGAGGCGGTGGTTTCGGCGGCTTCGGAGGAGGTAGCTTCGGAGGCGGTGGCAGTGGCGGCAGCTGGTAACAAAAAACAATAATTGCACACAGCTCAGAAAGGGACGATATGTTCTGCAATCCAAATCAAAACATTTTCAAATTATGATAAAAAAGATTTTTAAACCATTTTATTGGATTTTATATATTTTTTGCGTTTTCTGCATCTTTTGGGCTATTGCTCCTGACGAGTTTAAGCCTAAGTGCTACGAAAAGAACTTAGACTGGTCAAAAACGACCAAAAACATTTTGTTTGGCAGACTGAAAAGCAACCCAGCCGCAGAAGCAAGAGAGAAGGAGTTGAAAGAAAAGAAAGAGAAAGAAAAGAATATTGCTCATGCAGATGATTTTGAGCATGGCAAATATGTCTATGACTTTGCCTCCATCCTGAATTCCTCTGAGCTTGAAAGCCGTCTGAAAAACTTTAAAGAAAACTCTTCGGTTCAAATTGTTGTGGTTTCCGCTGCTAATTACAGCACAGACAACAGCATGACAAACATAGAGAACGCAACTAACCTTGCCCAATTATGGGGCATTGGCGAGTTCGACAAGGACAATGGTGTGTTGATTATCATAAAACCCAAAACTAATGAAAGCGCCGGGCACGCCACCATCGTAACAGGATACGGCATGGAAGGCACGCTTCCTGATGTTGTGTGTCACGAAATAGTGCAAAACTCGATGATTCCTTTGTTTAAACAAGACAAATACAACGAAGGAGTTGAAGCGGCTATCGATATGATTTCAGCCGCCATCAGGAAAGAGAAGAACGGCGACAAAGAAATAAAACTTATGCCGAACGAACATGTGGCTGATTTTGCTTGCATAATCAAAAACGAAACTCATCTAGCTCATTTTGAAAAAGAGTTCGAAAACATCAAATCTGAGCACGGCGTGGATGTGAGGTTTATCACTGTCCCTGCAGGGCATAGCTTCATACCTGAAGATCTGATTGTGCATGAAGATGTTCGCACCTGCCATGAATCATGCAACAAAAACTTCATAATGTGGATGATAAACAGATTCTCAAATAATAATAATACATCATCAAGCACTTCGCCTGACATACTCGTCGTTATTAGCGAAGCATCCGAACTTTCAGGGGAGAAAGAGAGACAAGTTCAGATTAAGATAAAAGAAGGGAAAGATTCTCTGTTGCCTAACGTTGACATGCATATAAAAAATTTGGGCTCAGATGACTTATACAATGCAATGCTGAACTTTAACATTGATATTGATATTGAATTAAATAAAATACATAAAATACAAAAAGACATCAACTTAGACTTATATTCCGACTTGACCATTTTTTTCATCATTCTGATGTTTGTTCATGGCTCTATTGAACTTGTGTCCATCTACTTGAACAAGATGAATAAGCTGCAACAGTCTCTCATCGAAGAAGAGGCAGACAAACTTAGAGAAAAAGGCTGGGGCTATAAAATCAGAGGCGCATTTTATTTTGTGCTGATGCTGCCGGCTATACTTATTGGCAAGATATTCGGAGGCGGAGCCAAAGCTTCTGGAGGAGGTCGCTTCGGCGGAGGTGGAGCAACCGGAAGCTGGTAACACAATATGCACGCCTGCAGAAAAGAACATTTCCTGCAGGATACGCGTTATTATTCTGAGTTTTTATTTTGATTTTACTTTTAAAATATGAGAAAAATAATTGGATTAGGAGAAACCGTTTTCGACATCATTTTCAAAAATGAACAGCCCATAAGCGGACGTCCTGGCGGTTCTGTTTTTAACTCCTTGATATCTTTAGGAAGGCTTGGACAGAATGCCACTTTCATTAGCGAATTTGGAGCAGACAGAATAGGCGACTCAATAAAGAATTTTCTTGCTGAAAATAACGTTGACTCTGACTATGTCTGCATGATGGACGGCAACAAAACCTCTCTCGCCCTCGCTTTTCTTGACAAAGAACAGAAGGCGGACTATCTTTTTTACAAAGACTACCCTTCTCAGAGGCTCGACTGCATTATGCCGGAAATAAATCAGGACGACATTGTGCTAATAGGCTCTTTCTTCGCTCTTAACCCGGTTCTTCGCAACCGCCTGGTCGAGGTTTTGGAAGAGGCAAGAAACAAGAAGGCGATTGTTTATTACGATGTTAATTTTCGCAAGACGCATGTGAACGAGGTTAGACATCTGATGCCTTACATCTTAGACAATTTTGAATATTCCAGCATTATAAAAGGCTCTGACGAGGATTTTGAAAACATATATAACGAATCAGACCCGAAAGCTATTTACAAAGACCGCATAGAGTTCTATTGTAAAAATTTCATATACACAAAAGGGGCTGACGGAGCCAAAATTTTCAGCAACGGATTTGAAAAAGATTACCATGGCAATAAGATTGAACCTGTAAGCACGGTTGGTGCGGGCGACAGTTTCAACGCCGGAATTGTTTTCGGCCTTATGAAGCACAATGTGACATTTGACGAGCTCAAAAACGGCATCTCTGAAGAGAAGTGGGACTGCATAGCAAAATATGCGATAGACTTTTCGTCTTTCGTATGCACTACTTACGAAAACTATATTTCTGAAGAGTTTGCCGCTAAATATGTCTGACACTGCTTTTAGTATGGTTTTACGCAATATTGACCTTGCAGAAGTTGTTAAGTTCATAAACTGGACTTACTTCTTCTCTGCTTGGCGAATACATGGCATATACCCCGGCATAGAGAACCTGTGCGGATGTGAAGCCTGCCTGCAAAAGTGGCTGCTGCAATTTCAGCCCGAAATGCGCGAAAAGGCTTTGGAGGCAAGGCGGCTCTATTCCGAGGCCACAGAGGCTCTCAGAAAGATGTCAGCGGACAACACCCTGCAAATCGACGCAATCGTCCTTATATGCGACGCAAAAGCCGAAAATGAGGGCATAACCATATACCCTGACAATAGCGGCAAAACTGTCCACCTCCCCATGTTACGTCAGCAGCACCCTAACGAAAAAAGCGGTTTCTGCATCTCTTTATCTGATTTCATCTCTGAAAAGCGCGATTCCATCGGGATTTTTGCTGTTTCTGTGCATGGAGCAGAGCGCATTGCGGAAAAACACATCAAAACAGGAGACGACTTCAACGCTCTGCTTGTGAAAAGTTTGGCAGACCGGCTTGCGGAAGCTGCATCAGAATGGCTTCATCGAGAAACACGAAAAAAAATCTGGGGATATGCGCCAGACGAAAATCTCTCTATCGAGGAGTTGCGCCAATGCAAGTATCAGGGAATACGTCCGGCTGTAGGCTACCCATCTATCCCTGACCAATCCATACTTTTTGAATTAGACAAAATATTGGATTTAAGGCAAATCGGAATCACACTGACAGAAAACGGAGCAATGAGCCCAGCCTCGTCCATCTGCGGCCTGTATATTTCACATCCGAAATCATTTTACTTTATGGTCGGAGAGATTGGCGAAGACCAACTGAACGACTATGCCAAACGCCGCAATATGCAGCCCGACAAGCTACGCAAATTCCTATCCTGCAGATGTTCTTAACTAGCTTTTGCAAATTCGACCAAGAGGATTTTGAAAGATATTTACAGATTGGTCATATTTACAAAAGAGATTTGCAAAAATCACAACTAAGCAAATATAATCAACGCATTATAAAAGTCGTCTGAACTTATCTATTACATATCTTATTCCAATAGGAATACTCAACGCTAAGACGTAATACAGAAATTCGCCTCCAAATATTTTGTCAGGAGTCAAATAAGTATACCATCTATCTTGCCGAAAACTAACATAATCAAATCCACTTGCTCCAATAAGTCCAAAGAACCAATTGACAAGAAAAAAAATAAACAAGTGATGAGCCATTATATCCCACGTACATTTACTTACAGCCTTTACTAATTTCCATTTGCCAAGAGTATTTTCCATTAACTTACTGAAAGAAAACCAAAAAACAATTCCTAATATAGACACAAAATATGGAATAAAAATGTGTCCGTTAAAATTCATATACACCGCATAATATTCATAATTATTCGGAAAAATACCCAGTTTTCGCAAAACACAAAGAACAGTTATTATCATTGCGACTGAGACAAAAACGAAGAAAGCTTTTCGTGAACTCATTAGAAGCACCTTATCTTGAGTTTTGCATAAATGTCCCATATGAAAAAAAGGAAGAAGGAACAATGCTCGTGCAAAAGGAAGCAATGTTTCTGACGGGTATTTTGTATAAACAATAATAGAGACAACTCCTACTGACAAGAGTAAAAATAAGAACAAAAACGGATTAATTCTCCAACGAGAAATCATTTTGCACATTAATACATAGATTACTTGCACACAAAACAATGATAAGACAAACCACATTGCTAAATTGAATACATACTGATCTCCTAACACCCATCCACTTAAAAAGAAATTTTTCAGAGTGATTTGTTCTCCAAAATCAACAATGTTTTTATGAAGTAATATTGTGATAATCAAACCATAGAACAAATTATACCCATAATAAGGAATTACTAAATGTTTAATTTTTTTTATGATATAACCTAATACGTCTTCTATATACTTTTCTTTAAAGAGAAAACCTGATATGAATACGAACAAAGCCATGTGATATGCATATACATAAAACCACGCATTGAAAGAACCTGGGATAAGCCCGACACACTTATGTCCAACAACAACTAAAATAATGCCTATTGCCTGCAATATCTGTACTTGACTATTCATGTTTATCTCCTAGAATTTTAAACGCAGCAAAATAATCAATACGAATCAATCTGTCACTGCTCATATTTTTTTATTAAATTTAAATGCAACTCCGTATTAACATTCTTCTATGTTATTCCATCGATATACTTGGAAATATACCGATGAAACACATAACACCATCAGTAAAATAAACAATATCATTTTCACACATGGTCACAAAGTTCATTAAAATATATGACTTTTACAAAATTTTTTAAGTCTGACATCTGTCAAACAGATTTCATTATAAACTGAGACCCTATTTTTTCGCAATCCTGCTCATAGCGTCTCCGCAGAACACATCTCAAATAAAACCTTGAACAAGCCCTTGAACAAATTCAAACACACTGCCCAAGGCATAAAATGCAAATCGCACAAGAGCATAAATTGCAAGGCAAACAAGGCATATCAGCACAACCATCATAACAGCCTTTCTGTTCACCTCGTTTATCACGGTTCTGTCGTCCTCCACAAAACCCGTTATTAGCCGCATATTCTTACGGAAGCCTTTGTTAAAAGCGTCAATAACAATACCCAACAGCGGAATCATCCCCACAAGGACATCAACAACAGTATTGTAAACAATCGCCAATGTCAACGGGACTGATTTGATTTCAAACATTGAGACATAAACAAACGGCACCGCAAAGATTGGCGTGAAGAAATCTCCTACGCCCGGCAACAAACCAATTATAGGGTCAAGAAAATAGTCGTCCATCATTTTCGATATCTTCTTTATCGAGCCATAAACAACAGAAGCCTCCAGCTTCGAACGCTTTCTGTTCTTTGCCTGCTGACGTTTTTCCTCCTCTTGCACAGCCTGCTCCATCCTTATGTTCTCTTTCTCGCTCGTCAAGTCCAAGTCAGACTTAGCCTCCTCCCTTCTTGGATTTCTCAGTTTAAAATCGTCGCTCATATATTTAAATTTCCAATTTTTTTACACCATTAAGAATATCGTTCCATTCGTTTTCCGAAATGTTTTTGTCAGAATCACACAACAGAAGGAGACTCTTTTTCATCTGCTCTTTTGACTTTGCAGTCTTAACCCCCTTCATAATCTCGATTAACGCATCACTTTCGGCATCTAACTCAGACATAACCGTCTGAAAATCAACCTTAACACGTTCCACCTCCTGTTCATAGAAATTCTTTTCTATTCGCTCCTGCTCTTTCAGCTCTTCCAGCGTAAGGAACTGCTCAAAGATAGTTATACCCTTCTGTATCATACTATTACATTGAGCCTCAACTACAGCGTCCTCGCTACCCTTTTTCTCAACTGCAGTACATTCTCCATTCTGCCCAACCGGCAAATCCGCTCCCTTTTCGTTCTCTGACAAGTTTTTCCGCATCTCATCCAAGAAAGACTTCACTCCGTTCTTCACCTCCTCTGGCACACCCTCGTAAGTGAATTCCGCCAATTTTGCTGTTTCCACCAACTTATGATCAAGTTTACTGCTAACTATACCCTTTGCAAGATGCAGCAGCTTGACAATATCGTTCACATGCGCAAGCATCTTTGCCTGAACTTCCGGATTAGACTTGACAGACTCCAGCATCTTAGTCTGCAACATCTTAAGTTCCCTTCTAATAGCCTCGCAGCGCTTGCTGTTCTCCTCCTTCAGTTTCTGCTGTTTTTCAAGTTCCTGACCATCTATATGCAAATCCACCTGCAACTCTTCGTACTGCACAACAACAGGATGATGGAGACGTTTCCACTCATACAGGTCTCTATTGTAATTTTTCTTCGAATTACCAAGAGTCACAATATTAGTCAAGAAGAAAGGCTCCGAAGGCTTGCAGCTCTTAGCCTTTTCGTACTCATCTTTCAAATCGCCAAGCATCTGTCCGCCCTCTTTTAAATGCTGTTTATAATACTCTATATTAAGCTGTTCGTCCAGCAAGTTTCTTTCCAGCCCTTTAAGTTCCGCAAGCAGCGCGTCACGTCTATTTTTCAGTTCCGCCACCGACTCGTCAGAGTAAAGCTCCGCCGTCAGCTTGTCCATCTCGTCAGACAATGTCTTAGGCGCATACTCATAAAACAATTCCGCCTTAGGAATAAAGACATCGTTAATCGTTTTGAAAATTTGAGACAGACGGGCCATGTCACTATTAATAGTGGCAGCATCTTTGCGTATGTGACCAGAAAAAGCGACCAGTTCACGCTTCAGTCTTCCGGTCTTTTCTGCCGCATCCAGATAATGCGACACCATATTCAAGCCAGCCAAAAGCACACCGACCCTTTTGTCTTTCGCCTCCGAGAACTGCAAAGCAGACCTCTTGGCACTCTCAACGAACCGTTCTCTGATTTCGCACAGCAACTGCGAGCACTGTTCCGTAAGCGCATTATATTGCAGCTCCACACTTTCAAACATACCCTGCACATTCAGATACTGCACACTTTCAAAATCGAATATCTCTGGAGAAATCTCCTTAACCCTGTCGCCATACACATCAATAAGCATCGTTGCGTATTTACGATATATTTCCATCACATACTCTCTAAGTTCGGAAAACAGCACAGTTGTGTTCTTAACCTCACCTTTAGCCACCTTGTAAGAGTCCACCAGCAAGGTGTACTGGTCAAACAAAGAAGACGCCTGCCCCTTTATCACCTCCACGCCGCCGTTGCCAGAGAGCGTGTTCACCAAGTTTGCGACGCTGCTCTGCAACTGAGGAGAAAGAGTCTTCTCAATCTCCTTCCCGACCCTTTCCAGCGCCTTGCCGCCCTCTTGCACACCTTGCCTCACGACCTGAGTCACCGCAGCGCTGTTCTTCTGCTCTATCAACGCCCACACCTTGCATTCGTCGTAAAGAGATTTGCTTCTCTCGTTATTATAAAATGATTTCTTTATAATTTCCGCCACGTCTCCGCCATAATAGTCGGCAGCCTCAACAACAAGTTCGCCAACCCTAAGAGAGTCGCCCTTCACACCATCCGGTTCCAACTCATAAGCAAGGTCCGAACGCGTCATTGTCACGTTATCCTTCACAAGCAGCTGAGCCACATTCTTTATATGCTCATAAACCTTTACATTCTTTTCCATCTCTATTAAGTTTTGGTTCCTAAATAAACTATCAGCCATACGATTCACTCTACTGGCCGCACATCCGCAAGATACAACTTTTTTTAATACATCATAACACTTGCTAAAATTTTTCGTGACAAAAACAGGCAACCTCTTCCGGAAATATAAGCGACACACATTTTCAGAGACGTTATCTTTTCTTTCTGAAAAAATCGCTAACAATCGCGGAGCACTCTTTTGCAAGCACACCGTTCTGCACCACGCACTTAGGATGCAGAGTCTTGGGAGCAAACACAGAGTAGCCCTTTTTCGGGTCCGGCGCTCCATAAACAAGTTTGCTCACCTGCGCCCAGCCTATTGCTCCGCCGCACATAACGCACGGCTCCACCGTAACATACAAAGCACAATCCGTAAGATACTTTCCACCTAAAAAATCAGCCGCCATCGTTATCGCCTGCATTTCCGCATGGGCGGTAACATCATTAAGCGTCTCCGTGAGATTATGCGCACGCGCTATTATCTGCCCTTTGCACACCACCACCGCTCCGATAGGCACTTCTCCCTTGGCTTCCGCCTTTTTAGCCTCGTTCAGGGCCTGTTTCATGAAAAACTCGTCTGTTTGTATATCTGTCATCATTCCCTTTAAATAAAAAAGCGAAGCAAATGCCTCGCTTTAGTTTTTCACCTCTTCGCAAGATTACTCTCTGATACGTTCTACGTAAGAGCCGTCTCTTGTGTCAATCTTAATCTTATCACCTTCGTTAATGAAAAGAGGCACACGCACATTTGCTCCATTTTCTACCGTAGCAGGCTTCAAAGTGTTAGTCGCTGTGTCACCCTTCAAACCTGGTTCTGTATAAGTCACCTCCATGATAACATGAGTTGGCATATCGCCATAAAGAACAGTGTCTGACTCAGCATGAACGATAAGTTCCACCGTGTCGCCTTCCTTCATGAAGTCAGAACCGTTGATAAGGTCCTTTGACAAATTGATCTGTTCGAAATCTTCTGTGTTCATGAACACGCAATCATCACCTTCAAAATACAAGAACTGGTGCGGACGACGTTCGATTCTAACCTCGTCAACCTTCACACCTGCGTTAAATGTCTTGTCTATAACACGTCCTGTCTTCACGTTTTTCAACTTTGTTCTTACGAAAGCCGGACCCTTTCCTGGTTTAACGTGCAAAAACTCCACGATAAAATAAAACTGTCCCTCAATGTCGAGACACATACCATTTCTGAAATCTGCTGTAGAAGCCATATATCTCCGATTTAATTATTAATCTTAAAATTCAAGTTGCAAAAATAATCTAATTCTGCAAAAATCAAAAGAAGTATTATCCATTTTATGAAAAATAACTCTTAAATCCCGCCGTTTTTATTTTTTTTGAAAAAAAACGCAGAAACAGTTGCTAGTTAATTTATATTTTTATTATATTTGTCTTTATAAACGTAATCGTCAAAACTACAAGAATGAACAAAGGAATACGCATATTACAACACCCGCCTTCGAGCCACTCTTTGCGAAGGCAAGCAGAAAACGCTACATAGCAGCACAAACTTTCGTCTTGCAGCATATACAAACAAGCGCTTGTCTGCTTTTTCTTGTGATTTTATCAATAGGCAATTTCTACGGATTAGGTCAGAAAAAAAATTCCGAAAAACACTTTTCATAAAACTAAATTTATAGAAATTTCCTTAAAAACAAACAAACCCAAAAATTGATTTGAGATAAGACGTTTAAAACGTTGCTATTTATTTCTTGCTGAAATACAGCACTTTAAATATCTTCAAAACAAAAAAAATTATTTATTTTTCTTTCGATTATCTTCTTGGCACGCTTTTTGTATTACAATTTACGTGCGACGGCATTAATTATCATGGTAATTGTTAAGCCAGACAATATAAAGCCCGTCATTTTAGAGAAATAAATTTTAAAATTAATTATAATTATATTATGAGAAGGATTATAACAACTGCCGTAACCGGCATGATGGCGCTTACAATGGCGCATGCTCAAGGTACTGTAGAATGGAGCGCCCCAGTCGAAGGGAAAGCGTCGTCTATTTTCTTTAACGCATTCACCCAGACCCCTGTGCTAGAGACAAGCAAGGCTTACGTGGGGATGGACATAGAGAACCATAAGGTTGCATGGACTGTCAACAAATCGGCTAAAAACGAGGCTTTGAAGAAGGTTAGCAAAGTCAGCGCCCTGACAGGAAGCGAGACCGACGAAGCCGGAGCTTTTGTAGTGGAAGACTACAGGGAGATACCTTTCACTCAGTTTGCTTTCATCGGCAATTACATTATGGACGTTTACTCTGGAGAAGTCGTGATAGGCGGAGCTGGCAGCGAATTTAAATCGCTCGAAAAAGACAATATCATTCCCGAACTTAACTGCGTGCTGTTCAAAGTTAAGAACGAACAGAACGAAATTGTGCTGCACTCTGTTGACATCGAAACAAACAAAGTGCTTTGGACTTCTAAACTTGCCAACGTGAACAAGGCTAAAGCTGCGTTCAAAATGGCAATGAAGGTGAACGGCACCGAAATCACTACTGTTGACAATTTTCAGCCTGGCTTAGACTTTAACGGAAACATCATATACAAACACGAGAAGAAACTGTACCAACTTGATGCGAAAACTGGAAAAATCAAGTGGGAAAACGAATGTAACCCCGGACTTTTCTTCTTGGACAAGAGCGGCAAGTTTATCGTGTCGGTAGAGAACGCCGGCGTTTTGGCTAGCGGATACGTTTCTTACGGAAAAACAATCACTTGCATCGACGCGGCTTCAGGCTCAAACAAATGGCAGAAGCCTATGAAACTTGACGCGGCTTACAAAGACCACCAGTTCCTTAACGACAAAGAGATAATCATAACTCACGAAAACGGACTTAACTTGTACAATATAGAAACTGGCAAACCTGTGTGGAAAAAGGGCTTCAAAGGCGCTTTCACTAACGATTTCCAGCTGACCGACGAAGGCATAAAGGTATTCTTCGGAAACAAAATAATGATGCTTAACAAAGCAACTGGCGAAAAGGCATGGAAAAAGCCTATCAAACTTGACGATATGGACGAGGAGGCTACAGAACAGATTGAAAAGGTTTACAAGAACACTTGGGCCTTAATCACTCCTAAAAAGATTGTCGTTTACGACAAGGCTACTAACGAACGTAAATGGTCTGAACGTTTGTCTAAGAGCGACAAGGTTGCGTTTGACGACAAGAACGGCAAGATCTTGGTTGTGAGCGGCAAAAAAATCTATGTGATGGACCCTGATAACGATGCGAAAGCGCCTAAGGCTATCGAAACTAAGATTAAATATCCTAAGGAAGTGGCTGGCTATAAGGTGACTGAAAATGGTTACTTCATCTTCGGACAGAAAGAGTTCATCATGGTTGATGCTAACAAGTCTATCTTGAATCATCAGATCTACTCGCAACTTAAGAGCGGTCGTCTCATTAATGCGGCACTTACGGCTTCGCTTGTCGTTTCCGGAGCTATGTCAACTACTGTGACTTATAGCGACGGACAAGGAAACGAGACTTCGAGCGGACTTTTCTGCGACTTGGAAACTGCTAAACGCGCCGGCCGCGCTTTCGATGCCCAGCTTAAACTTAAACGCGAGCTGAAGGCTAACAACAAAGCCCGTGTAGCCACAAGAAGCAACGACGACTTCTCTATATTCCTCAAAGGTGAAAAGGTTAACGGAACAGACAACTTGTCTCTTGTGATTGTTAACAAGAACACAGGAAAAGAGGTTAAGACAGTTCCGTTCAGCAATGACAGAAAGGTTGTTTATGAAATTGATTTCAACGGATACCGCTTGTACTACGTGGAAAACGGCAAGCTAATCTCGATGAAACTATAAAAGACATATACCGGAAAAAAATACACATTTGTTTTGTTCTTGGGAGGGGGCTGAGGCCTCCTCTTTTTTTGCTCTTTTCTACTGGTGAGTTCCATAAATTCACCGTTTATAATTGCGGGGAAATGCAAAATTTTAAAGTAATAACTGACGATTTTTGGCATATAGGTCAAAAACATATGCTATTTGTCTAAAATATTTCATAAAAATCACTTATTTAAAGGGTATTGCGTCCAAGTATGAACATAGGTAGCAGAAAATGAAGGGCTCTGACCTCCTATTGTAACTTCTCCAATTTCCGTCCATTGAAACAGAATATCCTAAATCAAGATATCCAATCCCTAATGAGGAAGGCGATGTTTCCATCTGAATCAGTCACGTAGGAAGTTGAACCAAGATGATTTGGATGATGGAAGAATACAAGATTCTCTGTCTCCTCGCTATCCGTAGTCGAATCTATCATAATTTTACCTTACTCAGATTATTTTCCTTCGATTCTCTGTTTCCAATCTTTAGCCCGCCTATAAGCATCTTCTCTATACCATGAAGGAAGAGAATCCCAATATATCTTACTTTCATCCGTGAATTTCACAATGCTATCGTTCAATTCTTTACTATTATAGAAATCTAAACATTTCATTATAATAAGAGGTTCTCCCTCCATACTCGGATAAAACCTTTGTGAATACTTATATGCAAGAGAATCTATAGCATCAGAATAATAACTAATTGGATCATGAATTTCCCAATAACCAGCCAGGCTACCATCTTTACTCAATAATGGATCTTTGATTGGCAGATTTCCGAACCTTGCGTATTTTATACATTTACAAAAAGCGTAATTCTTAAAACCATCTTCGAGATGTTCGCGAATAATTGCTGTTGAGTCCTGAGCAAAACATGCTAAATGCGAACAAACGAAAAAAATTGTCATTATTATTTTTCCTTTCATTTTTTACTATTTTGATTTTCTTGACTACAATGCCAAAGGTAGTAATTCACAGCCACTCTTCCAAATAGTTCTCAATGTTCCTTGTCTCGCCACTGAAGTTCGCGCCAATCAGGGCTATCTTTTTACCGCTTGCGAGAAACGGTTGAGCGTAGTTTTTCTCCTTGATTTGAGCCATTGCCTCTTCGGCGGTGCCATTATATTTGAACTCGAAAACATAGACGTAATCGGGTGTCTCGATGGTCATATCAACACGTCCGTTGGAGGTGTGATATTCCGCCTTTGTGTAGAGTCCGCAAAGGTTGCAAAGAATGAAAAGCACATTCTGGTAGTGGTTTTCTGTGTCTTTGATGAGGTCGTAGGGTGTGTTTGCGAAGAAAGACTCGAGGCGGCTCATGAAACCGCTAATGTCACCAGACTTTACCTCTTCTACAAAACAACTTATTTGAAAGCCAGTCTTGTTAACAGAAACTGAAGTGTAATAAGGCATCAGGTAAAGCATAAAGCCCTCCCTCACCTCCTCGTTCGGGAAATCCAGCGAATACAATTTATACCTTTCGTTATATCCGCTGATAGTCAGATAACCGCTCTGGAATATAACCGAAATCGGGTCTGACGACGATGCGTCGATGGCACTCAGCACATTAGCTGTGACCTTATTCCCTTTCAATTCATCCAACTTGAAATCATGTCTTTTCAGCAGTTCCACAAGGTACGAAGGTGTGCCGGTCTCGAACCAGTAACTGCCAATCTCCAGACTGTCAAATGCATTCAGCAAACTGAATGGATTGTACATTCCGACCATATTTTTAGAAAAATGATAACCGTCATAATTTCTTTTCAGTTCCGAATATGCCTTGTCTAAAGTGATGTTTTGCGAATCTGCCAAACATTGGACGTAAGGTTCAAACACACTGTGCAATTCCCCTTCATCAATTCCGCACAGGTTGTAATAACGGTTATCCAAAGAGATGTCCTTCAAGTTGTTCAAGTCGCTGAACACACTCACCTTGCCAAACTTCGTCACCCCTGTGAGCATCGCAAACTTGATGCAGTCGTCCTTGCTTTTCAGTGCGCCGTAGAAGGATTTCAGGGTGGTGCGGAATGTGTCCTGAAGTTTGTCATCGCCAATGGCCTGTAACAACGGCTTGTCGTACTCGTCCACCAAAATCACGACACGCTCGCCGGTCTTTTCGTATGCTCGCTGAATAACACCCTCAAAACGTGCACCAAACGATTTTTCCAATTCATTTTTGCCGTAAAGTTTTTCCCAATTTCCCAACAACAAGGCAATTCTGTCGTCTAAAGCAGCTTTACTATCGTAATTATCAGTATTCAAATCCAAATGCAGCACCGGATGCACCGTCCATTTCTGCTCCAACTGCTCCACAGCCAAGCCCTTGAACAAATCCTTCTTGCCGAGGAAATAAGCCTTCAAAGTACTGATAAGCAAACTCTTGCCAAAGCGGCGAGGACGAGAGAGGAAATAATAACTCCCTGTTGACACAAGGCGATGCATCAACGCAGTTTTATCTACGTACAAGTAATCTTCCTTACGCAGTTTCTCGAAATCCTGAATGCCGATAGGCAAGTTTTTTAACGTCTGCTCCATACGCTGAATTTTTCTTTCTGCAAAGATAATGTTTTGGTCGTGATTTCATAGAGGTGTAACAAAAATTAATGAATGAGGGATGAGGAATTAGGAATTAATGCTTTTGCCCCGTTGGGGCGAGTTTATGTTGTGGGTATTAATGCCGAGGGCGGTGTCAATGGCTGATGAGTTTTGCCCTTTCAGGGTGTTGGTGGGTGCGCAGCGTGGAGAGTGGGAATATATATAATCTTGGTTGTGGCGCATTGTGAATGATTATATTCGGGGCGCGCGGATTGGAAATCCGAACGAGCAGGGTAAAACTATAATATTGCTATATTAAACTTCGTACTTTGAAATATAATACAAATATCCAGAATTCCAATCCAACACAAAAAGTTTTTCTCTTTGTAAACTATCCGATAAAATAGTATAATAAAAATTTCCGTTCTCTATTATCTCGTAAAAAAATTTTTTTCTTTCGAATTTATAATTAATTCTCTCTAATTCAGCGATAAATTCGTTAATCTTTGAAGAATCTTTCTTCGTATATATACGCCAAGAAAACTCATTATATCTATTATAGACACTATCTCGTAACACACCTTTTGTCATGTTATGTAGAATATTATTCAATTGACATCTATCAACTTTATATATTTCATACGTAACACCATCTTCTTCCTCAAAAAAGGGTTGATTTGAGGAAATCAAGTGAATGTTTACATCTGGTGTATTTAATAACATGTCGAAAAACGAGTCACTAAATCCCAGACTTCTACAACTTATCATTACGAAAATGAAAAATATAGAAACGATAAGACTATATGTTGCTGGACTTTTCATCTCTGTTCAACTTTTGTGTTAATTCATAAAAACCCTGATCAAAAACAATGCCAAAAGTAGTAATTTACAGCCACTCCTCCAAATACTTCTCAATGTTCCTTGTCTCTCCGCTGAAGTTCGCACCAATCAGAGCGATCTTCTTGCCACTTGCGAGAAACGGCTGGGCGTAGTTCTTCTCCTTGATTTGAGTCATCGCCTCTTCGGCTGTACCATTGTATTTGAACTCGAAAATATATACGTAATCGGGTGTCTCAATGGTCATATCTACACGTCCGTTGGAGGTGTGAAACTCAGCTTTCGTGTAGAGTCCGCAGAGATTGCACAAGATGAAAAGCACGTTCTGGTAGTGGTTTTCAGTGTCTTTGATGAGGTCGTAGGGAACGTTTGCGAAGAAAATTTTCAGACGATCGATAAAAGCTTCTATCTGACCATTTTCCACTTCATTGACAAAGCAATCAATATGAAATCCCGTATCATTCTCAGAAACAGATGTGTAGAAAGGCAACAAATAGAACAAAAAACCCTCTTTCACCTCCTCGTTCGGAAAATCCAGCTTATACAACTTCACACGGGGCTTATATCCTTTGATAGTCAAATAACCGCTCTGGAAAATAACCGGAATAGGATTAGTTGACGATGCGTCGATTGAGTTTAGAACATTGGATGTCACCTCTATTCCGTTCAACCCTTTCAACTTGAAATCATGTCTTTTCAGCAATTCCACAAGATAAGACGGTGTGCCGGTTTCAAACCAATAACTGCCGAACGTGCGTTTATGTAATGCATTCAAAAGGCTGAACGGATTATACATACCCGGAGCCTCTTCTGTAAAATGGTAACCATCGTAATTTCTTTTCAACTCTGAATAAGCTTTGCTCCGCGTTATTTTTCGAGCTTCAGCCAGCCTATTCACATAAGGTTCGAACACGCCTTTCAGTTCCTCTTCTGAAATTCCACAAATACTGTAGAAATCATTATCCAATGAAATATCATTCAGATTGTTCAAATCGCTGAACACACTCACCTTGCCAAACTTCGTCACACCTGTGAGCATGGCAAACTTGATGCAGCCGTCCTTGCTTTTCAGCGCACCGTAGAAGGATTTCAAAGTTGAGCGGTAATCATCCTGCAACGCCTCATTACCTATAGTTTCAAGTAATGGCTTGTCGTACTCGTCAACCAAAACTACAACTCGTTCGCCTGTTTTTTCGTAAGCACGTTGGATAATGCCCTCGAAGCGCATGCCAAAATCTGCTTCGTTTGGTCTCGCTCCATAAATCTCTTCCCATTGAGACAAAGCATTGTTTAAGACCATATCCAACTTCCCCGTCTCTTTATACTTCGCCGTATTCAAATCCAAATGCAGCACCGGATGCACTGTCCATTTCTGCTCCAATTGCTCAACAGCAAGCCCCTCGAACAAGTCTTTCTTGCCAAGAAAATAAGCCTTCAAAGTACTGATAAGCAAACTCTTGCCGAAGCGGCGAGGACGAGAAAGGAAATAATAACTCCCTGTTGACACAAGTCTGTGCATCAACGCAGTTTTATCTACGTACAAATAATTCTCCTTACGCAGTTTTTCAAAATCCTGAATGCCGATTGGCAAGTTTTTTAACGTCTGCTCCATACGCTGATTTTTTCTTTCTGCAAAGATAATGTTTTGGTCGTGATTTCAATAGGGGTGTAACAAAAATTAATGAATGAGGTATTGACAAATAACACGAGTTATGTTTTTTGCCGTCGCATCAGCATATCAGCTCAACCCTCATTGAGGGATAAAAGGGAACGAGTCTTCCGACACCGTATTTATTGCAAGCCTCAGTTTTTGACAGCTAAAAAAAACATTCATAAAAAAGTTCTATTTTTGTTTTATTGCAGATTTTAGCTATATATTTGCGGATTGGTCATAATTAGTTGTGACAATCAAATCTTTTACAGACAAATTAAGTTTTTTACAACCCTGTTTAAACGATGAAAAACATGAAAGTTAAACTATTTACGGCTATTGCATTAGCTTGCGGAATGTCGTCATTTGGGGCCGATTTCAATTTAAAGGTGAATCTGTCTGATAGTATTCGCCAAGTTACTCACTGTGCTTCAGGTTCTCTTTACGGAGTCACAGAAGATTATCCGGCTGACATACAAGGCATGATTAATCCGCTGAAGTGCAGAATGTTTTGCCAGCCTGGAGCCGGCGGTTATGGCAATCAGCATCCATACGGTGATGCTATGAAGGTGGCGGAACGATTAACGGGAACTGACGCCCTAGTCCAGATCACACTACCCGACATTCTTCCTTACTGGCCTTACAAGTGGCCGGGGCTTGATTCGTGGCTGCAACAAGTGGAGGAATGTGTTAACAGAAAGAAAGCTTCCGGACTAACCAATTTCCATAGTTATGTAATATGGAACGAGCCTTATGGCACATGGAACGATTCAAACGGAGATTTTCATTCAACAGTATGGAAACCTACATACGATTTACTCCGCAGACTTGACCCTGATATGCCGATCGTTGGACCTGCCATCGCATACTATTCACAAGATAGGATGGAAAAATTTCTAAAATTCTGCATAGACAACGATTGCATGCCGGACATAATTTGCTGGCATCAATGGGGAAGCGGAGGAATCCCATCTGCTGTCGAAAATATAAAAATGCTTGAACAAAAGTACGGGCTGCCGGATTTCCCAATCTGCATAAATGAGTATTGCGCTGGTTCTAATGCTGAACTTCAAAAATTCGAAGGGTGTCCGGGTTACTCTGTTCCGTTCATTGCAAAATTTGAACGTTATAAAATCGAGAGCGCATCAATCTCTTGGTGGTTTACTCAATATCCCGGCAGATTAGGCAGTTTGCTTACAGCCAATAATGAAAAAGGGGGTGGTTGGCATCTCTATAAATGGTATGGCGACATGGAGGGCTACATGGCTTCGGTTACACCGCCTAACGACAAAAGCGAAGGGCTGGATGGATTTGCTGCCGTAAATAAAAAGATGCGAGAGGCTAGCATCATATTGGGAGGAAACAACACTGGTTCTGTTGATGTTATCATAGATGGACTGCCAGATTGGATGGGCAGTGAAGTTGAGGTGATAACAGAAGTTGTTACTTGGGAAAATAAAGACAAGGCTGTTGCTGGTCCTCAGACTTTAGCCACAGAAACCTACACCGTCAACAATGGACAGATTGTAGTACCCGTCAATGTCACGAGCAATCTTTATGCTTACAGACTTTACATCACGCCGAATGAAATCATTCCTCGCTCCCCTTTCTTGGGAGAGTCTTTTTCTATTCCGGGAACAATTGAAGCGGAATATTTTGACAACGGAAGCGAAGGTGCTGCATACCACGACAAAGACAGACAGAACAGAGGCGAAGGGTATCGTTTGGAGACAGGTGTTGATGTCTATGCGTTAAAAGATAAAAAAGACGAGTACGCTGTTGGTTATGCTCAAAAAGAGGAGTGGCTCGACTACTCCGTAAATGTCGAAAAGGAGGGTTACTATAATATTACCGCAATACTATCTTCTGGTGGCGAACAATCTGGCATTCAGCTTCTTATTGATGGAGAAAGAATTACAGATACGCTCCAGACGGCACCTAACAATGAAGATTGGGAAAGTTATCTTGAAACAAAGGCAACATCTTTAACCAAATTATCTCAAGGTGAACATACTTTGCGCATGAATATTGTGGGCGACTGGATTAATATTGACAAACTTATATTTGAGGAGTCTGACCCAACTTCCATTAAATTTATTGAAACCGACAAAATCGAATTGTTCGAAATCTATGACTCGTCTGGCAAAAAAGCTGGTGAAATCGTCACAGACAAAACTGACATTGCAAAAAAACTCAAAGAAATGGGAGTTGAAAAAGGCATCTACATTCTGACATCGCCGAAAGAAGTTCTAAAGATTATTGTTGATTAAGGGAAACTAAAGGCCTTCTTTAATTTCACAACTCCATTAATAAAAAAAACTGTGCAACAAAAAGTTGCACAGTTTTTTTATGGTGTTTTCTATAAATCACGATTTTACAGAAGTTGCCTTAAATACTCGTCCATTGCAGCTGCAGCTCTTCGTCCGTCTCCCATAGCAAGAATTACGGTCGCACCGCCCCTCACAATATCGCCGCCGGCAAAGATTGCTGGTATTGACGACTGCATATTCTCACCTACCTCGATAGTGCCTTTACGGCTGACATTCAATCCTTCCACAGATTGCGGCACAATCGGGTTAGGAGAAACACCCACACTCACCACTACAATATCCACATCAACCTCTTCCACCGCGCCCTCGATAGCCACAGGACTGCGACGGCCGGAAGCGTCAGGTTCGCCAAGTTCCATCTTCTGCAGAAGCATAGTCTTAACTCTGCCTTTCTCTGTGCCTTTGTACTCTATCGGATTGTGCAGCGTCATGAACTCAACGCCCTCTTCTTTTGCATGCTTAACCTCTTCCAGACGGGCTGGCATCTCCTCTTCCGAACGGCGATAGACAATCATAGCACGCTCCGCGCCCAAGCGCAAAGCTGTTCTCACCGAGTCCATCGCTGTGTTTCCGCCACCAATAACAGCCACTCTCTTGCCTCTCAATATAGGGGTGTCACTCTCCGGACTAGCCGCGTCCATAAGATTCACGCGGGTCAGATACTCGTTAGAAGACATTATACCAATCAAGTTTTCGCCCGGTATATTCATAAAACGAGGAAGCCCAGCCCCGCTCGCCACGAACACGCCCTTAAAACCGTCCGCCTTCAAATCATCAACAGAGATAGTCTTGCCCACAATACAGTCCTTCACAAAAGTCACGCCCATCTGCTCCAGATTCTTAATCTCCACATCCACAATGCTATTAGGCAAGCGGAACTCAGGAATACCATATTTCAGCACACCGCCAATTTCGTGCAACGCCTCAAACACAGTAACTGAATAGCCCATCTTAGCCATGTCTCCTGCAAAAGACAACCCTGCGGGACCAGAACCTACAACCGCCACCTTCATTCCGTTACTTGCCGCAACCTGAGGCACTGACATTTGTCCGCTTTCTCGTTCATAATCAGCGGCAAAACGTTCCAGATAACCGATAGCCACAGGCTCTTTGCCCAGTTTCTGTTTATAAAAGCACTTAGACTCGCACTGTTTTTCCTGCGGGCAAACACGTCCACAAACCGCCGGCAAAGCGCTTGTCATCTTCAGCACTTTCGCAGCTTCCAAAAATTCTCCTCTCTCTATATTCTTCACAAACCCCGGTATATTGATACCAACAGGGCAGCCCTCCATACAAGTTGGAGACGGGCAGTCTAAACAACGTTTTGCCTCAACCAACGCCTGCTCTTTCGAAAGTCCCTGATTGACCTCCTCTTTGCAACGTGCCCTATAAGCAGGGTCCAACTCGTTCATGCGGACGCGAGGAATATCCACACGGTCTTTA
Source organism: uncultured Bacteroidales bacterium (assembly GCA_937915765.1). GTDB lineage: Bacteria > Bacteroidota > Bacteroidia > Bacteroidales > Paludibacteraceae > RGIG9379. Next base: position 121,733 of record CALGHE010000102.1, read on the forward strand.
TTTTTTGTAGCCTTGCGCAGTTCTTCGCGCCAAGCCTCGTTTCTATCTTCCAAAGCCATAATAAACTTTATTTTTCTAATTTAGACAAAGTTACCTTCCTATTTTATGAAGGTCATTCTGTTCTTCCTCCTTATAGGCGCTCAGACGCATCAGCATCTCGTCAAAATCAACCTCATGCGCGTCAAATTCAGGTCCGTCAACACATACAAACTTGGTCTTTCCGCCAACTGTGATACGGCAAGCTCCGCACATACCTGTTCCGTCAACCATAATTGTGTTCAGAGACGCCACTGTCGGCACCTCATACTTCTTTGTCAGCAAAGAGACAAATTTCATCATAACAGCAGGCCCGATTGTCACACAAAGGTCAACCTTTTCTCGGTTTATAATTTCCTCCACTCCGTTAGTGACAAGACCTTTTTTCCCGTAAGAGCCGTCATCGGTCATAATAATAACCTCGTCTGAATGTTTGCGCATCTGCTCTTCCAGAATCACAAGGTCTTTTGTGCGGGCAGCAAGAACTGTGACCACTCTGTTTCCGGCCTTCTTCAAAGCCTCTACTATAGGCAACATCGGAGCGACCCCCACACCGCCTCCGGCACACACCACGGTTCCGAAATTTTCTATGTGCGTCGCTTTTCCAAGAGGTCCGACCAAGTCTGTTATCTCATCACCCACATTAAGAGAGCACAATTTAGAAGAAGATACTCCTATCTTCTGCACCACAAGAGTTATTGTGCCTTTTGACTCGTCAGACGATGCTATGGTAAGCGGGATACGCTCACCCTTTTCGCCAACTCTAACAATAACGAAATGCCCTGCGCGTCTCGCCTTAGCAATCAGCGGAGCTTCCACTTCCAGTTTTACAACGTTCTCGGAAAAATATTCCTTACCTACAATTTTACTCATTGCTTTTATTTTACAAAAAGGCGTCAGCCAGAACGCCCTTTACTATGTTTCACTTCAAAAAAACCACGCACTGCAAAGTTACAAAGTTTTTTTCAAAATATCACTTTTACCTAAAAAGATTAGATTGGAAGAACACTCTTGCAGATTTATTGCGCAAAATCTTTCATTCCACAGTCTTTTTCAGAACTGGAAATAGATGAATTTCTGCAGATCTGCTGTAATGAACTGATACACTACAAAAACAGCCACAGCTATTACAATCACCATCAACGGCAGCGGCATTTTTGCGAACCATATCCTGTACCGCCTTTTGAAATTTTCAGGAATCCAGTGAATAACCATGCCTATCACAATAAGCATGAACACGCCGCTGTACTCACTAACCATCTGCGGAATCACATTCAAGTCCCACTTCCCGCCAATCTGCGAAACCATGTCTTTAGCTGTGTTCCATGCAGTCATATTTGCCTCTTCAGGATCAAGATTGGAGCCTGAGCGGAAAAACAGTCGGGTGAACGTGATGAACACAAACGTCTGAAAAACAGCCCAGCAGTACTCCAGCGTACTGAACTTGCTCTTGCCATTGAACAAATTGTAAACCATTCTGATAAACGTGCCTATAAAGATAACCCCAATCCAAACCACTCCGATGTTGAACGCAGGAGCAGGGTAAAATATCGCCAAAGCCAAGAATGCAATAAGCAGCAGCAACAATATGCCAGTTCTGAGATATACGTTCCTGTTCTTCCAGAACTTAAACACTACCATACCTATTCCGTTAAGCCCGCCCCATATCATGAAATTCCAGCTTGCCCCATGCCAGATACCGCCGAGCAGCATCGTGTTCATCGAGTTTATGTTTGTGTGAATTTTCAGCCTTTTCTCTGGCTTCAGCCAAATGACAAACGTGATAATTAAAGCGATAACAGATACGACCGCCGCAATCCACAAACTACCGGAAAGGATAACCCCAATCGCCGTGATGGTCACAATGCAGCAGTAAGTGCCGAACGTGGCGCCTCGGTTTCCGCCCATCGGAATGTACAGATAATCCTGAAGCCACTTAGACAACGAGATATGCCAGCGCTTCCAGAAGTTGCCCGGATTGGGAGCTTTGTACGGCGAGTTGAAGTTTTTAGGCAAATAAAATCCCATAAGCATCGCCACTCCTATAGCCATATCTGTATAACCTGAGAAGTCTGCGTAAACCTGCAGCGAATACCCGAAAAGCGCGACAAGGTTTTCGAAGCCTGAATACATTGTCGGATTTTCAAATACTCTGTCCACAAAATTAACCGCTATATAATCGCTCATGATAATCTTCTTTGCGAATCCGTTCAGTATCCAGAAGACGGCTATGCCGAACTGGTTACGCGACAAGAAGAACTTTTTGTGTATTTGAGGAATGAAGTCGCTAGCCCTCACAATCGGACCCGCCACAAGCTGAGGAAAGAAGCTTACATAAAAACCGAAATTCAACATATTGTCCACCGGCTCTATGCGCTTTCGGTAAATATCCATCAAATAACTGATGCTTTGGAATGTGTAGAACGATATACCAACCGGAAGCATGATATTATCCACATCAAAGATATTCGCGCCAGCCGCAGTATTTCCAAGCCATGCAAATGCGTCAAACACCCTGAACGACGTGCCCAGAAGGTCATTCACAACATCTGTCAGGAAATACGAATACTTAAAATAACAGAGCAACAGCAAGTTAACTAGCAAGCCCAACAGCAGATAAGCCTTTTTGCCGCCCTCCGACTTCGCCTTAAATATCTTAGAGCCTGTCCAATAACTAAAAAACGTGGTGAAAATCAATATCAGCACAAATAGTTCGCTTGTCTTGTAGTAAAAGAACAGACTTGCGAAAAAGAGGAACGTGTTGCGCAGCAATATACGGCTATGAAACAAGCTGAATATAGCAAAGACAATCACAAAGAAGACCCAGAAGTAGAAATTTGTGAATATCCACTGCTCGTCCGGATTGAATAAGAATATTTTTTTTAAAATCTGTAATATGTCGTCCATTTTCGTAACCTCTTTCTATTTTAATGTTTTTGTTGTAAATAATCGCTAATAATCGCATTATAAAGCAAGTCTCCTATCAGCGTGTAACCTTTCACTGTAAAATGCACCTTGTCCCGTTTTGCAAGCCCTGCGCGTTCCCAAGCCGCCATAGACTTCAGACCTCCCATAATATCAAAAAGATCCCATACGCAAGCGTTATGCTTTTTAGCCAGCGAATAGAAGGCCTTCTGGGCAATTTCGCCATTTGTATTAACGGTGTATCGTTTTTTCCGCCGACGGTAGGAGTCGTTGTTGCTGACAAATATAAGGGCACACTCAGGCGACACTCTTTTGATGTCCTGAATCAGCAAGTCGTAATTCTTCATAAAGGTCGTGTCATTGAAGTTATACGGTGTCGCGTCGTTTATCCCGATTCCGAATATAACGAGGTCTGGCTTTATCAGATGCAAGTCGCGCTCAAAATTCCTGCATTTAAGATAAGACGGCACAGACGCCCCGTTCACCCCTATCGAGTGATAAACTATACCCGGATTATCATTATCTGTAATTATTCCTGTAAGGGTGAAAGGATGCGGCAAAGTATCCTTCTGCTCAAATTTTATGACAAACGAGTCAATTTCCTCTTCAAACTCAAAGATATACGAATCTGTAAGAATCTCGTGCACGCCTGCCACAACGGAACTGTCCGCGAGAAGCAGTACCGGCTCAACCTTGTCCATGTAATCAGAATAACCAAGCACCTGAATCTTGTTTGTCACCCAACGTCTGGTCGAATCGTTCGGATTCAGCACTATCTTTATGCTCGCCGCCGTATCCGCCGTCTGTATAGCGATTCCGGTCATGCCCAAAAACATAGACAACTCACGGTTCACGTTCTTGCAGGCTTCCCATTTGCCATCGTATTTAACTTTATAGTTAAGCGGGTTGTTTGTTTTTGCCGCAGAATACGGAAAGATAAGTCCGCGCGGACTTCTCATGCCCTGATTCAGAGAGTCCATGTTCCGTCGTATTCTGTTAGAAAAAATATCAGCCTGAATATGCGAGCCTCCTATGTGCAGAATGTTAAGTCTGCCCTCCTTGCCAACGACCAGAGAGTCTAACTGCTGATAAAAGCGGGACATATTAGGATTGGTGTCGCTTGGGCACACAAGATGGTTCTTCGAGATGTCAACGCACACAGTGTCTTCCAACTCGATCTCCTTGAGAAGGTCAAGAGCCGACACCGACAACGCCGTCACGTTTAGGAACACGACGCAAAGCAATGATTTAAAAAACAGACGCTTCAGTTGCATACTAAAAAGATTTATCACGTAAAAACACTCCTACTAACTCTTCCTTTTTACATCTTTCTTGTTTTTGTGCCACTTGCTCGGCTTCGACAGGAATCGGTAATAGTCATTATACAGCATAAAAGACTCTACAAATATCTCCGCTATGCGGTTAGCCCCTTTCGGTGTGAAATGTATGTAGTCCGAAGCCGCCCATGCAGGCTTATTGCTCACCCAATTTATCATCGAGTTATAACCGCCCATCACTTCGTACATATTCCAGAATGCCGCGCCGTTCTCAAGAGCCGCCTGCTTCATGCCCTCTATGTTCTCTTCCAGCCACGGATAGGTCTGCAGCTTGCCGTCTATTTTGATTGACATATCTGCAGGGCCTATAAGTATTATCTTCGCATTCGGACACAAGCTCCTAACATACTGAATATTAGCCGCAATAGTCTTTTTATACGAATCTACATTTTTCTGGCTTTTTATAACAGGCATTACATTCCCGCCGAACTCCATCAGCACCAGCTTAGTGTTCAAATCTTTGTGCATCGCCCTGAATACGCTCTTGTCCAACTTTGTGAAGAACGTGCCGGAGCTGCCTCGAAGAGGCACATTATCTACAGTGACGCCACATTCGCTGCCTAACGACAGACCATATATCTCCGCCTTGCCTTTCAAAGACAATGTGAACTCGTCAATCGGCGTTCTCAGTTTCCACGAAACACAAGCGTACTTCTCAGCCTTGCCAATAGCCTGAGTCTCAAAAGTGTCCTTGTATGTAATAGACGCAATAAAATCATCACTCGTATTTCCGACAAACAGCTTCACCTCTGAAAATTTACCACGGGCATCCTCCTTTCGCGGAGATACAGCAATGCTCGCCTGACCGTCAAGCTCCGAAACTTGAGCAAGGGCTCCATACCTGCTGTGCTGCGCTTTTTGCGCATGATTGCCGTCTATTATGTAACGTTCAAGGTCTCCGGAATAAGTTTGCTGCAAGGCCGCCGACGGAATAGGCTGTATTGCGGGTATTAAGCCTGGCCCATTGCCCCCAAATTCACCTTGAAACTTTCTGCGGATATAGCCTGAAATACGGTCGCCCTCAATCTGAGAGTCGCCATAATGGACAATATGCATCTGCTTTTTGTACCTCTGTTTGTCTAACGCAATCATGAGAGGCCTCAGATACATAGAGTCATTGTTTGGGAAATAGATTCTTGCCGGATGCTTGCTGATAAAATCTTGATAAAATTTAAGTGTATCAAGATAAGCCAACGAGTCTGCCCTTTCCAGTGAATCCTGAATTGCAATCTCCTTCGCCTCTTCCGGCGTCAAGGTGTCATGCTTTATACGCAAGCTCTCTTCCATCTCCTTTATGCGCGCCTCCGCGCTTACACCCTTCTTTTCCTCTGCCTTAAAAACATCTTCTACAGAAGGAAACTTCAACGTCGCAAAACCAACGTCAACGCCCTCTTTCGGAAAAAAAAGGCAAACTAACGCCAGCGCCAACATTACAGACATGAAAAAAAGTAATACTTTATATGCTTTCATCTTCTTCTTTATGATAAAGCTCAATGTTCCGCATCCGGTCTCCCTATTCTCCTGCAAAAACAAGAAATGTCCAGAACAGAGCGAACACGAGCAATTTTATAAAATTATGCAAAGATAAAATTTATTAACTATTATGTGGCTTAATTCCAAAAATTTATTTTGAGTTCTCTAAAATTGATTTTAAATACCATGTAGCTCATCTTGTCTATCTCACTCATATTTGTTCTGTTACGAAACAGAATCACTCTTTGCAAGTCCTTCTTTTTCGACAAATAAAAAAACACAGCAACGCGTCCAAACGTCACTGTGTCAAATATACTTCAAGTTCAGATTACACAATTCTATCTTTAAACTTTTTCAGTCCAACCTGCAACTTTACAATTTTCGACCTTCAAATTTAAAGCCTAACTCCTCAACTGTTTTTTTCACATCAGCCTCGTCCACCTCGCCTACAACAGCCACCTCGCACGCTTCTATTTTTGCGGCAGCGGACCTGACGCCTTCAAGTGCGAGCAACGCTTTCTCCACATTTGCCTTGCAATGGTTGCAGCTCATGCCTTTCACCCCATATATTTTGGCATCATTTTCTACACATTCGCACTTACCGCCACAGCTACAATGATGATGCACCGCACCATTTTTACCAAAAAACGCATTGAGCAGCAGCAAACTAAACAGGATGCTGCACAAAGTCTTAAACCAAGAAAACTGTCCGCAATGCGCTCCCGTCTCCTTTAAGTCCGACAAAAACCACTCTTGCGGAAGCAAGTAATCTATAGCCAGACCAAAGCCTATCGCTCCTGTTATTATCGTTCCTAAATAAACAACTAACGCTTTAACGCCAAGCACTTTACGCACCACCAAGATAGCGGCGAAATTAGTTGCAGGCCCAGCCATGAGCAACACAAGCGCCGCGCCTGGCGACAAACCTTTCAGCATCAGAGCCACGGCTATCGGAATCGAGCCTGTCGCGCAGAGGTACATCGGCACTGAAAACAGCAGCACAAGCGCCATGCACTTCAAAGGAGTGTCAGCATACTGCACAAAGAAACTCTCCGGCACAAATATAGTTATAAGTCCTGCCAATATCAGTCCTAACACCAAACGTTTGCCTATATCTTGCAACATCTCCACATATCCGTAACGGAAAACCTCTTTCAACCCGCCTTTACGTTCTTTCCCCCTGACGTCGTTCTGTACTTTACCAATTGGCTCGTCCTTTTCTTTGCACACATAATTCACCATGCATCCTCCGACAACCGAAGTCAACAGTGCTGCAATCGGACGCAACACTGCAAACGGCAGTCCCATAAGCGAATAGGTTGCGATAATAGAGTCAACCCCGGTCTGTGGCGTTGCGATAAGAAACGAGGTTGTAGCGCCCCGGCTTGCTCCTTCTCTTCTTAACGACATAGCAGTCGGAATGACACCGCACGAGCACAGCGGCAACGGTATTCCGAAAAGGGCCGCATAACAGACCGACCTCAGGTCATTTCCAGAAAGGTAGTTCGCATACACATTTTGCGGCACATAGACATGCAAAAGTCCTGCGACAAAAAAGCCTAAGAGAAGGTACGGCGACATCTCGTTAAGCAAATCTGTAAAAGCGTACAAATATTCCATACAGCATCATATTAAGTTCACAAGCAAAATTAATTATAAATTGCCGCAACTTGGTTGCAAGCGTGAAAAATGTTGAACATTCAGCACAAAAAAGGCGACATAATCAATACGCCGCCTTTACTTATTTCAGAAAAATACAAAATCATTTAAAGTTCCAAGTCACCGTCGAACACCTCGTGCCAAGGCAAACCGTGCTTGTTAAGCTCTGCCATGAACGGATCCGGATCAAACTCTTCCACATTCCACACGCCCGGACGCTTCCACAAACCTTTGCAGAACATCATCGCGCCAATCATAGCCGGCACGCCGGTTGTGTAGCTCACGCCCTGCATACCTGTTTCGACAAACGCTTCATGATGGCTGCAGTTGTTATATACATAATAAGTACGTTCCTTGCCGTCTTTAACACCTTTGATTCGGCATCCGATACTTGTTTCGCCCTCATAGTTTTCTCCCAGATCCTGCGGATTAGGAAGCACAGCCTTCAGGAACTGAAGCGGAACGATTTTCACGCCGTTGTAATCAACCTCGTCAATTCTGGCCATACCGATATTCTGGATAACACGAAGATGAGTCAGGTACTCTTCGCCGAAAGTCATCCAGAAACGAGCCCTTTTTATTGTAGGGAAATTCTTCACCAAAGACTCCAGCTCTTCGTGAAACATCAGATAAGATTCACGAGGCCCGATGTTCGGGTAAGTGAGCGGCTTATGAATTTCCAACGCGCCAGTTTCCACCCACTTGCCGTCCTGATAAAATCTGCCTTTCTGAGTAATTTCTCTAATGTTGATTTCAGGATTGAAGTTTGTGGCAAAAGCCTTGTGGTGGTTGCCCGCATTACAGTCAACAATGTCAAGATAATGAATTTCGTCAAAATGATGCTTAGCCGCATAAGCAGTATATATGCCAGACACGCCAGGGTCGAAACCGCAGCCAAGAATAGCCGTCAGCCCAGCCTTTTCAAACTTGTCCTTGTAAGCCCACTGCCAGCTATACTCGAAATGAGCCTCGTCTTTCGGCTCATAGTTTGCCGTGTCCAAATAATTCACGCCGCACTCCAGACAAGCGTCCATGATATTCAAATCCTGATAAGGCAGAGCCACGTTTATCACCAGTTCAGGCTTGTGCTTCTTGAAAAGAGCCACAATCTGGTCTGTATAGTCCGCGTCAACCTTGTCTGTCTCCGCAACAACGCCATAACGCTCCTTGAGCACCGCCGCCACTGCGTCGCATTTAGACTTAGTCCTGCTCGCAATAACAATCTCAGTGAACACATCAGCATTCTGCGCCACCTTGTGACACACCACGGTACCAACACCGCCTACTCCGATAATAAGTACTTTCGACATTCTCTTTTTAATATTAAATTAAAAGTAAAAAATTTAGTTCGACTCGGCTATAAGCTCTTGTCAAATACAAATATACAAAAATAAATTCTCTTTATCGTCATTTTTCTCAAACTTATTTTGCAAATTTTATTCATTCGCAATGTAAAATTCAGTCAAAATAACAGCTGCGACATTTTTAATAACTTTTGATATTTAATTAATAATCGTTCCCCGAAACCTTCTGTACATTCGTGCGTTATCACATTTTTTTAAATTTTTATTACATGAAAAACATTACGATGCGCTTATTTTCGTTCCTGATTGTGTATCTGGGAACGTGTTTTTGGTCTTTTTCAGCGCCAGACCCTAATTTTCACATTTACATCTGCTTTGGACAGTCTAACATGGAAGGAGCTGGCCAAGTGGAACAGTCCGACAAACTTAACGTCGATGAACGATTTAAAATGATGGCAACCGTGAGTTGCAACGGAAGCCGCGAGATGGGCAAATGGTACACCGCCGTTCCGCCTTTAGCGAGATGCAATACTGGCTTGTCGCCTGCCGACTATTTCGGAAGAACTTTGGTGGCGAACTTAGACAAGAACATCAAAGTCGGGGTGATTGTCGTTGCCGTTGGAGGTGCCGACATCCAGCTGTTCGAGGAGGATGGCTACCAGTCTTACATCAACACTGCGGCCGACTGGCTGAAGAACTGGGCTAAGGAATATGATTACAACTGCTACAAACGCATCATCGACATGGCGAAAATCGCGCAGCAAGATGGTGTAATCAAAGGCATCCTTGTTCATCAGGGAGAAACAAACAACACGCAGCAGAACTGGCCTAACCGCCTTAAAGCAATTTACGAAAACATGCTTTCAGACTTGAATCTGAAGGGCGAAGATGTTCCTTTGCTGGTTGGAGAAACTCGTCGCGACGGCGTTTGCAACGGTCACAATCAGGTAATTGCAAAAGTTCCAAGTGTTATACCGAACTCTTACGTAATCTCGTCTGAAGGGCTGGAGAAGACTAACGACGAATATCATTTTTCGGCACAAGGTTATCGTGACTTTGGAAAACGTTACGCAGAACAGATGCTGAAGTTGCTTCCCGCAAGTTCTGAGCCTGAATCTGGCAGCCAGCCTGAAGCGAACGAGCCAGAGGATGACATCGACGACAAACCCATCACAGGTCCGAAGGGCGGCGCTGACCTCTACGTGAACAACCGTCAGGTGTTTGTTTATGCACCACAAAACATCACATCAAACAGACCTTTGGTGATTTCCATGCATGGTATGAACCAAGACATTGCCTATCAAAAGCAAATGTGTCAATGGGAATTAATTGCAGATACCGCGAATTTCGTCGTTGCATACCCTTCCGGAGAAAATGCATCTTGGGATTGTTTCGGAAGCAGCGACAAGGACACTAAATATCTTATCGCAATCATCGACAAAATGTACGAAGATTACAAAATTGACAGAGATCGTGTTTATTTGAGCGGTTTTTCAATGGGTGGAATGATGACCTATTATTGCATGAACAACATTCCTGACTACTTCGCTGCTTTTGCTCCTATCTCTGGATATCTGTTCGGAGCAAAACCAAACGCCAACACTCGTCCTGTGCCACTTTTCCACACTCATGGAACTGGCGACGACGTGGTGTATTTCCAAGCTAAAGACAACCAAGAAGGTGCACAAGCCGTGGTTGACGCGTGGAAAGCTCACAACAACTGCACAGAAACGGCCAAAGTGAAAGTCAACGACTGTACAGACAGAACCATCTATAGCGGAGGTGATTGCGACGCAGACGTTGTTCTGAATGCAATTCCAAACCGAGGACATGAGCCAAGAAACGACAACTGTCATCACACTTCACGAGAAATCTGGAATTTCGTGAAAAATTACACTCGTAATTGCGGGAAAAACAATGCTAGCGGCATCAGTTTCTCTTCGCCGTCTGCAAGCGGAAAGTATTCTGAAGGCGATGTTCTCCCTATCTCTGTGAAGGCTGGAAAAAATGTTGACATTGACAAAATCGTTATCAGTGTCGATGGAGAGGAAATGGTTACTTTAACGTCTGAGCCTTGGTCAACAAAATGGACCGCCACATCTGGCAATCACGTCATAAAGGCGGTAGCAACAATGTCCGACGGCTCTACATTTGAGGCTGAAACTAAAATTTTCGTAAACGTGCCTCAGACTCCTTACAACGAAGTTCCAGCTGCGGTTCCTGGCAAGATAGAAGCTGAAGAGTTTGACTTAGGTGGCGAAGGATACGCTTACTATGACACAGACGCTCAAAACCGTAACGGCGGCGACCGCGAAGAGGGCGTTGACATGAGCAATACGGCTATAGGCTACACTCAGAAAGGCGAATGGCTTGAATACACTATTGACGTAGCTCAGGACGGCGAATATGCAGTGAGCGCTTCTGTTGCGTCTGGTGCCGACGGCGCTTCTTTTAAACTTTACATCGACAACGAAGCTGTGACCGACATTATTGACGTGCCTAACACTGGCGACTGGGAGACTTTCGTTTCTGTAGAGTCTGAGATTGGAGTCCTGACTGCCGGAAAACACATTCTCAAGTTGGAAATAACAGGAGACTGGCTTGACATGGACTATATGATGTTCACTAAAGAAGGCGGTGTCACTACTGATGTAATCCTCGTAAATTCTGACGATTTCAACGGCGAATTTGCAGTGTATGATGTTTTGGGACAATATCAGGGCTTGACAATAGTAGAAAATGGCAAAATCAACTTCAATCGCGGCATTTACTTGCTTCGCAACACTAGAACAAACAAAGTGACAAAAATTGTCGTCACAAAGTAAATTAAGGCAATCTTAAAATCACATTTTAGAATGCCACTACAGATTAATAAACAAAAAAAATAGCTGATAACATTTGAGGCTGTGCTGAAGATAGCACAGCCTCTCTTCTTTTATACTTTTTTATAAAGTTCATTTTTCAACGTCTTCTTTATCTTCACTCTGCTCTTCGACTTGCTTTTCCCTTGCAATTTTCTGATAGAAAAACGAAGCGACAAGCAGTAGCAGCCCCATCACAACAAACACCATAGCCTTTGCAAAAGCTTCAAGATGACTCAAATCCACAAAGAATATCTTAACAAATGTGACAGCAAATATTACGATTCCAGATATTCGCACATGCTTTATATCTTTCATCAACCCTAAATAAACCAGCACCACAGACAGCAGTCCCCAATAAATGCTCATCGCTTCCTTAGAAAACAAAGAAGACACCTCTATGCTTCCTGCTGCAAAAACTAGCAGAATCAAAGAAAGATCTTGAGCTTTTGGAGAAATATTCAGTTCCTTTCTTCTCTTATAATAGACAAAGATGCAGCCCAACATCACAAAGAACGTCAAATACCGCCAAACCGCAGCATCCTTCACATTCGGCAAGCTAACATAAAAGCACAGGCTCACCACAATGGACAAAAACAGCAGGATGACAGAAGTAGATTTCAGTCTCGCAAGACCAACCACCCTCACTATATATGTCAGAATAGCAAAATAGACCAACGTATAACATATCAAAGCAAGAGTTCTGACAGTATTCGAAAGACCAAGCGACAGACCTATACCCGCCTCCATAAATGTAAAATAAACCGAGAAGGCCAAAAGCATCGGCAAAAGCACTATGTTCTTATGACGCGACCTTATCTCCATATAGTTCATAACAAAGACTCCCGCACAGAAGATAAGAGCCGAAAAAAAGAAGGAGCAACTCCATTCTCGTGTCATCAACGTCACTGTGAAATATGTCAAAAACACTATAAATGTCCCGATTACAGACAAAGAAAAAATATCTTTATAAGAAATGTCTTTTGTTTCCCATTCAAGGAAGAACAAAGCCAACACAATCAATGTCAGCAAAACAAGTTCAACCCAAAACCTTTCGAGGTCAAACGAAAGCACCATACTGCTTATTAGCAAAAAGATGGACCATATCAATCTAAACTCATGCAGCCTGATTCTGAACCCATTGCCCAAACTTACCACACATGCTTTTCCGTCATTCTGCAAACATTCTTTTTTCCATTGATGAATGATAAACAGAAACAACACTATAATAGACACAGACATAGCGACATAATGTATCCATACATGATTCAGGCTCTGCCAAAAACTCATCTGTTCTGTATCTGACAAAAAGTTCCACAAAACGCTAGGCTCAGAAAACCATGTAACCACAACAGCCAATATTGCCAACGCCGTAACTGCAAAAGAACAAACCTTGAAATAATCTATATTTTTGATGCGACCCATATAGAAGAGCAATGCGGCCTCTACCGTCCATACAAATACAAACCAAGGAGCTTCCAAATGCACCAGAGCCGCAGCCGTAACCACACCAACTGCCGTAAACTTAAGCACTTTAGACCACAAAGCAGCCACTGCATTTTCATCTTCCGCCTGAGCTGCAGATTTATAACGTGAATCAACAAACAGCATAACACCGCCAAGCAGAACCGCAGCCAGCGTAGAAAGCCATGGCAAGGACACATTTCCTTCTAAACTCAACGGCATGGGGTCCCAGAGCCTTCTCCACTCCGCAAATGTCTCCGCCAAGAAGTTAAGAGGTCCGAAATTCGTGCCGTGAGGGTTCCCCCAGTCTGCCAACAAGCTCACAATAGCCAAAAGCATAATCGGATAGGACATCTGCTCATAGAAGAATCTCTGTTTTATACGTCCTACCGCAAAAAGAAGCGCCATCTCCAACATCCAGAACAGCGTTATCCAATGTCCTGAGAAACAGATCGCAATAGCAAGTGTAAAGAAGAGAATGCTAAGGCCTAGAATCAGCAACCTTAAGCTTTCGTCAACAACCTTTTTCCCATAAAGCAATGCAGCCACAGCAAAGTGAGCAACCGAGTTCAGCAATGCAAAGTGCTCAAGATACGGGGCCAAATCAGCCTGTCCCTTAACCAAATTATAGCCTAACCCGAAGAAGAGAAACGAATTGCTCAGTATGTAAGCTATGTCAAATTGCTGAAAAAACTGACATTTGCAAATCTTATACAACAGAAACATCACATAGAAAATAACAAAGTATGCAAACATAAAGCCAAGCCACCCTAGAGCCTGAGCCGTCTCTGTAATCTCTGTAAATCTATAACTTATAGACAATATGCCCCACGACGCAACAAAAGAGAGTCCCAAAACCAGTTTCCAATACTTCTTGCATGAGACCAGCAACACTCCCACATTGATAATCGCGACATACGCCAGCAACACCTCAACATTTCCGCTACCAGAACTCAAAAGGAACGGTATGACGTAAGCTCCGACCTGACCAATTACCGCTATCACCTCCTTATCGTATTTCCACGCCGCAAATATTGTACAAGCCGTGACTATTAGCATCAGAGCAAATGCGACAGGCATAGAGACAAGCCCGTAAAAATCGTACGCAAAATAGACCATGAAATACAATATGGCAAAAGAGCCGCTGCTCAGAACGGCACTGAAATTGTCGTACTTGCTCTTTAGCTTCAATGCGACACCTTGCAAACCAAGTCCAAACAACGTTCCGATGATAATTCTTGCCGTCGGACTTACCATATCATTGTCTATTGCATATTTACCACCGATAAACACCCCTATCATCACTACCAAAATACCAATCTTGCTGATAAGGTTCTCTCCTATGAACTTTTCCCAATTGCGACCAAGATTGTCCAGTTGCTGTTGCATCTGGCTCTTTTCCTCTTTTGCAGGACTTACTCTGCGAGTATAAGTATCGGATTTGCGTTCTGTTTGATATTGAATTTTATTCGCTTCTGCAGATGCTTCTGCAGTTACTTGAGAACAAGACACTTGCGAATCTTCAGCCATTTGGACTGTTTCTACAGCAGACTGCACTGTATCGAGTTTCTCCTCTTCCACGTTTTGCTTCATAGCCGGCTCTGCCGCAACAGTCTCTTCAATTTGCTCTGTTTGCACCTCTGCGCAAGCCGCCTCTGGCTGTTCGCACTCTGCAGGCTCTGGTTGCAGCCCCTCATTTGGAGACTCCGTTAAAAGATTTTCTTTCGTTGCAAGCAAGCCTTTCGTCTCTTCCACTTTCTGCTGAAGTGCATTGATGCGCCAGATAAACTTCATCTGACTAGAGCTCAAAGATGAGAGCTGTTCCATGTTTTTCTGAATGGCATTTACAAGCGTTTGCTGCTCCTCTTTCAGAGATTCGATTTCCTTCTCTAACTCTTCTATCTGATTCTCAAAATTCTTCATAATCAACCAATTTAAATCATTCGCAACTCTCTCAAAAGAAAGCCGCTTTCACTTCGTTTGGGCAAATGTATATGTTTTTTCTAAACAAAACAACTTTTTTAGAGTCAAAACGCTCCACATACTGCAACCGCAAACAATCAACCACTCGCCTTTTCATTACATATAATAATCCAAAAACAAACGGGAAATTCTTCAAATGACACAAACCTTCAGAAACAAAAACGACCGAAACACATTCTTTTCGGCCGTTTTTCTTATTTAAAACCAAAGCGAATTCTCTAAATCAAAGCCAATTCACATTGTTTTTCTTTCATTTAACCATTTGAATAACCTCCTGAACAGAGCACAAAGTCTGGTTTCCGCTCTCCATATTCTTCAGCATAACCTTCTTTTCCGCCATCTCCGTTTCGCCAATAATCGCCACAAACGGAATATTTTTTGCATCTGCATAGCTCATCTGCTTTTTCATCTTGACAGGTTCCGGATAGACCTCTACCGGAATACCGGCAGCACGCATCTCCTTTGCGCATTCTATTGCAAATTTAAGTTCCTCATTGCCAAACACGGCAAAAAGCACCTTTGTCGCCTGCATCAAATCAGACGGATAAAGCTCCAGCTGATTAAGCACATCATAAATTCTGTCAGCACCGAAAGAAATCCCCACACCAGAGAGTCCGTCAACACCAAACACACCAGTCAGATTATCATAACGACCTCCGCCAGTGATACTGCCAATCTGCACATCCTTAGCCTTAACTTCAAAGATAGCGCCAGTATAATAATTCAGACCTCGAGCCAAAGTCAAATCAAGTTCCACCTCCGTTTTCACTCCAAGCAGACTTATGAACTCCAGAATCTCTTCAATTTCCGCCACACCCTTCAGTCCAATCTCAGAAGAAGCCAAGACAGTCTTTATAGTCTGCAATTTCTCTTCATTAGAACCTTTCAAAAGAATTACCGGCTGCAACTTAGCGATAGCTTCAGCGGAGATACCTTTTGCCGCAAGTTCCTCATTAACCTTATCAAGACCTATTTTGTCAAGCTTATCAATAGCTACCGTGATGTCAACGATTTTATCCGCTTCCCCAATCATCTCCGCAATACCAGTGAGGATTTTGCGGTTATTAATTTTTATGCACACGTTAATTCCAAGACGACGGTAAACCTCGTCAACAATCTGCATAAGTTCAACCTCATTCAGAAGAGAGTTGCTGCCCACCACATCCACGTCACACTGATAAAACTCGCGATAGCGGCCTTTCTGAGGACGGTCTGCACGCCAAACCGGCTGTATTTGAAAACGCTTAAAAGGAAAACTTAACTTGTCTCTGTTCATCACCACAAATCGAGCAAAAGGAACTGTTAAGTCATACCTCAACCCCTTTTCAGATATTTTGCTGGTCAATTTCACAGAATTTCGTCCTTCAAGTTCAGTCTGTTCCACACCTGACAAGAAGTCACCAGAGTTAAGAATTTTAAAAAGAAGTTTATCACCCTCTTCACCATACTTACCCATCAAAGTAGAAAGGTTCTCCATGGCAGGAGTCTCAATCTGCTGGAAACCATAAAGAGCGAAAACGTCCTTAATCGTGTTAAAAATATAATTTCTACGAGCCATTTCTATAGGGGCAAAATCTCTCGTACCCTTTGGAATAGACGGTTTTGAAGCCATATCTAAAAAACTGTATTTTATAAAATTTATATTAACGTCCTTTTTCAAGAAAAGGCGGAAAAGAAAACTCTCTTCCGCCTTAAGCTTTCAACAAATCTTATCACCTCAGCAAAGTGAAGTGTCCGTAATACTGCTGGTCAATCTCTTCGACGTCGATTTCGTACCAATAGTCCGCCGAAGGCATCGGAGCGCCATTATACGTGCCGTCCCAGCCTGTTTCATTGGAGTAGCCCTGCTTTTCAAATATCAGTCTGCCAGTTCTGTCATATATTCTGACAACAGACAACGGGTACACATCTATATTCTTGATCTGCCACGTGTCATTTAAGCCATCGCCATTAGGCGTTATAGAGCCACTAGGAGTGACCTCAAGCTTGTTAATTACGAACGTAGCCGACGCGTCGCAAGCATTTGTATCCACAACTCTGATTTCGTGTTCGCCAAACGTCATGCCAGACAATGTTGCAGAAGCAAGATTACCCATCTCCTTCTCCTCCACATAAATAGTATATGTTGGTGTTCCGCCTTCAACCACGTAAGACACGCTGCGAGTCTCATCGCTTACAGACTCAATGGTCAGCGTAGGTCTGTCATTTACGTCAATCGTTATACTGTCTGTAGCGTGACAACCAACGGAGTTGCGGGCATGAGCCACATACGTAGTCGTTTCGCTCGGCTTGATAACCGGCCTCAGCGGGTTGTTATCCCTCAACTCAGGCTCCCAGTTCAAAGGCACATTAGACGGAATCAAGTCCACAATCAAATTTGTTTGCTGACCAAAGCAAATCGCGTTCACGTCAAACTGAGCTCTCAGCCTCAGCTGGACATCAAGAATCGTAATGTTGTAAATTTCAACACTGTCGCAACCAGCCTCCGTCTTATAGTCAAACCGAACCGTATCATAACCCGCTTTTGTGTACTCTTTCCCGAATAATATCTGGTCTCGGCAAATCAACGTGTCCACCTCAGACAAATAACTCTTGTTCACAATAATGTGCACTGTAGTTATACTATCGCAACCAGTTACCACGCTTACGCCGTTCGCTACCTCATCATACTCGCCAGGTTCAGAGTAAACCTTGCCGTTAAACTCGTACCCCTCGCTATCACAAACTTCAACAACGCCTAAGTCAACCTCCACCTTTCCAGTCACAATAATATTAGGGTCAACAAAGCTGTCACAACCAATCTGGCTTACCTCTACAATAGGCTCTCCTTTGAATGTGCCTGCTTCATTGTAAACCTTCCCATCCGGTCCCTTTTCTCCCTGACATACGTAAAAATCAACTGATGTTCTAATTTCATCCAACACAATTATATTTCTTGCTTTGTGCGTACAACCTTCAAATAGGGTATCTGGATAAGTGCCTGCCTTGTCAAAAACTCTACCATTTATCGCTTTGCCGATACAACCCACAACATCACCACTTTTTTCTACAGTCGGCTCTTTCACGTCAAGATAGTAAAGAACAATCAAGCTGTCACACTCACCATCCTTGTAAGGAGTCACTTCAGGCTCTCTGTACTCAAACCTACCTGTCTTATCATACTTTTTACCAGAAAAAGCCTCTCCCTTGCAAATCTCCTCTCTATTTGATGTGCTGTCAATCTTAACCTTTCTAAAAGTTATATCAGCAAAAAACTTAACCCCGTCACTTGTGTAAGTTGTACCTCCGTCAAGTGCTTCTCCATACGTAAATTTATGTCCCAAAGTATCAACTACACTATTTTCATCTTCAAACATACCTTCGCACAAAACCAGTTCCAAAGTATTGTTTACCTCATCTATTTTAAAATCTTTTATAACGGAGCAAACCACATTATCCTTATTTTCAGGATTCGCTATAGTTAAACGATACACGCCATTACCCTTACCAGTTCTGTCATCCTTATTAAACTTATCTATTGTGTAAGAGAATTTATTGTCAGAAGAATAAGTTCCCTCATACAACTCAGTGAAAGGTCCATCTTCTGTCTCGCTGTAAGACCACCAATACTTGACAGTGCTCAAATCTGCAAAAAATGAAGACAATTCGTCAATTGGCACGTCTGCAGACAACGTCACAGGCTTCATGTAAACGAACTTAGGCTCTGAGAACGTTACAGAAGGCTGATGCACTTCAAGCAACAAATCATCTATTCCAAAGTCATTGCCTGGAAGAGATGCTCTAAAGTCTGATGGCATCGTAACCCTAAACGCCAACTTATCTCCGTTAAAGTCGGAATTTGCATCGTTAACAAAAACCAGTTCTACTTCCTTCCAATTCAGCACGTCACTATCTCTATCCGGAAGATCATTCGAAAAATCGCCTGACACGCGAGCCAACTCTCTATCTGGCTGATTTCCATCTACCACAGCCAAATCTATTTTACAATTACCATCATAACTCACACTCGCCACCCAAATAGAGAAACGCAACTCGACTCCGACACAAACTTTACCTAACTGATATTCATAAATATAAGTGCCCGGAACTTCCATCGCATCACTAGGGTCAAACATCAAATAATAACCTTTGTTAGGGTCTCTGTTTGTGTGGTCTCCTCCTGGATGGAAATCATTACACCCTCTATTTGACTTCAATACTACATAAACATTATTAGGAATTACAGCACAACCTCCTGCACTTTCCAAATAATCATCGTAGGACCCCCCAAAAAAGTCCATCTGCGTAGTTCCCATACTCGGGTCATCGGCCATATTCCAAGCTATACTGTTAGGATCGTCTTCGCTATTTCCGCCAAAATCCAAATAATTTATAGTTCGCCATTCCATTGCGTTAGCCACACCACAGAACAGCGACAAAACTAAGACACCTAAATATGTGTAAAAATTTCTATTCATATTTTGTATTTTTTTCGCACAACGCGTAACATAAACAAAAGAGGCTGAGCCTCCAAATCTGCAAAGTAAAATTTCACCGGCATGACACAACAAAACGCGCCAAAACACCCTTTATATAAATTTCATTTGCGAGGAAAATCCCAAATTGGCATTATCTGCACCATTTTAAGCACTTCCATTTGCAAATATTGCAACATATTCAGTAAAATGCAACAAAAAACAGAAAAAAATTTCAAAAAAATTAAGTTTTCCGCTTTATCCGCACGTTTTTCTACATAAAAAACTTAATCAATCTGTTTTTCAACTTAGTGTAAGGCTGATAACGGAACGGCAAATCAAACAAGTTCGTCTTCTTCAATATGCTCTTAGGACGGCTAAAAGTTTCAAAACTCCAGCGTCCATGGTAATTGCCAAAACCACTATCTCCGACCCCGCCAAACGGCAGTTTGCCGGTTGCCAAATGAACTATAGTGTCGTTCACACACCCTCCTCCAAATTGCAACGTGTTCATAAATTTCCGTTCAACCCTCTTATCTTTCGTGAACAAATAAAAAGCCAAAGGCTTAGGTCGCCTCCTCACAAAATCATACGCCTCACCCACAGTTTCGACAGTTAAGACAGGAAGCAACGGTCCAAAAATTTCCTCCTGCATAACTGCGTCCTCTTCTGAGACGTCAACCAACAACGTTGGAGAAATCTTCAGTCTTTCCGTATCCATAGCACCACCAAAAAAGACCTTATTTTCATCCATCAAGGACAATATTCTATCATAATGACGCTTATTTATTATCTTTCCGTAATCCGGATTCGCCAAAGGAGCCTCTCCAAACATATTCACGATTTCCTCCTTCAGACACTGCAGCAAATCATCCTTCACGCAAGACTCAACCATCAGATAATCAGGAGCCACACAAGTTTGTCCGCAGTTAAGGAACTTGCCGAACACAATTCTGCGAGCCGCAATACGCAAGTCAGCTGACCGCTCCACCACGCACGGACTTTTACCGCCCAGTTCCAAAGTCATCGGAGTAAGGAACTTAGACACTCGCTGCATGACAGACCGCCCAATCTCAACACCCCCTGTAAAAAACACATAATCGAACCTGTAACTATCCAACATTAACTTGAACGCATCCACATCAACATCTGCAACCGTAACGTAATCTGATGGGAACGTTTCTTTTAGCATCTTCACAAGCACGGCAGATGTATTCGCTGAACTTTCCGACAGTTTCAAGACACAACAATTCCCAGCAGCAACAGCGGCGACCAGCGGCTCCAACGTAAGCAGCACAGGATAGTTCCACGGCGACACGATCAGCACCACTCCGTAAGGCTCCATGACAATACGCCCCTTGGACCAGAAATGGGCCAGCGGCACCCTCACACGCCGCGGTTTAGCCCAGCTCTTCAGATTTTCAAGCGCGAAATCTATCGCAGAATAGACCAAACCAATCTCACTCATGTAAGCCTCCGTCTCAGACTTTCCCAAGTCCAACCTAAGTGCATCTTCAAGAGCCTTCTGATACCTACACACCGAATCCTTAAGTCTCATCAAACTCGCTTTCCGAAAATCAATCGACAACGTCCTATTCGACTGAAAAAAATCACGCACTGCCTCCATAACCATAAAATTAAACCATTATTCCGAAGCTTTGTCAGGCTCCATGTGTATTGACATTTGTGTTTGAGTTCCATATTTGTCTCGCAGCCTGCGTTCCACATTAGTAGCTATATTATGAGCCTCAACAATTGTCATGTGCGGATCTACCACCACATGAACATCAATCACAAAAGAAATTCCGTTACGCCGCGTTTTAAGGTCATGCACATCACGCACCCCGTCAACACGCCACATTTCAGCCTCTATTTCAGCCTCAACATCCTCCGGCAAGGAGCTCTCCAACAAATCCGCAAAGCAAGGGACAGCCATCTTCACAGCCACAAAAACGATAACAACACTTATCAAGCAAGACGCTATCGGGTCCAGCACCGTCCACTTGTCTCCAAGCAACATAGAGCCACCAATGCCTGTCAAGGCTCCGATTGAAGAAAGCGCGTCACTTCTATGATGCCAAGCGTTGGCCATCACAACCGGGCTATTTATCCTCCGCCCCTCCTTTACCGTCACACGATACAGAATCTCCTTAGCCACAACAGACACAAAGGCTGCAACCAGAGCTATCTTGCCAGGCACCGGTAACGTTCCGCCTTTAAGCACCTCGACAACGCTCTCCACGCCGCTCTTCAACAGCCCCACACCCGCCGCGATCAAGACAATACTGACAATTAGCGTAGCCAAAGTCTCAAACTTTCCGTGACCAAACGCATGTCCTCTGTCCTTACCCTTGGAAGATATGCCTGCGAAAAGCAGAACAACGACATCACTGAACAAGTCTGACAAAGAGTGCAATCCGTCCGCAATCATCGCCGAACTTCCTCCAAGAAACCCTGCAAAAACCTTACCCGCAGTAAGCAGCACATTGACAAAGAAACCCGCCAACGTCACTTTTTTAATATCTTTTTCTCTTGAATCTAATGTCATGTTGCACTATTATCAATAAATATGGCTCCAACACACGAAAAAAACACATGCCACGGCACTTCTGTTCACACCAGAAGCAAAAATATAAAAAAAATCGACACTAGAATTCGTTTGAAGCTGAACAGGTTCAAGAAAAAAAGAAAAAAGATCCGCCGCCCCCAAGGAAAATCGGGCAACCTTGATTTCCCGAAAATAAAAAGGGCAAATCTAGCAACTGCTCGACTTACCCCTTTACGGCGGAGAGAGAGGGATTCGAACCCCCGGTACCTTTCAGTACAACGGTTTTCAAGACCGCCGCATTCGACCACTCTGCCATCTCTCCAACACCACCTTTTGTGTTTATGTTTTCGTGACCCAGCAGGGGATCGAACCCTGGACCCACAGATTAAGAGTCTGTTGCTCTACCAGCTGAGCTACTGAGTCATTTGCCAAACTTACGTTTTGTCCGTTTAACGAGCGCAAAGGTACAACGTTTTTTCAAACTTGCAAATTTTTCCAACTCTTTTTTTCAGTTTTTTTCACATTTAACCACGACCAGAAAACAATTACAAATTGCAAACTATAATTATTGAATACTTATAGGCAACTTCTATAAATTATCAATCACCTCCCTCCATCTATCGAACTGCCTTTTAATCAAATCTGTATTATCATCTTCCACATGCAAATCATCAAGCAAGAAATAGCCAATTCCTATAGAGGTCTCACAAAAATCATAATCTTCAGCCTCGTAAGCCTCCTTAATCTTTTCCAGCCGCTCAATCAAAGAGAGGAGAGTTGTTCTGTACTCCTCATAATTAATAGGTTTAGCACCTCGACGCTTCGGAACTTCAACTACATTTTCATGATCGCCTCCAGCTTGCTTTTTTTTCAAATCCCTCAACAAAGCCTCTTGCCGTTCAATCTGAGGCATAAACTTCCGCTTCACAATCTTCTTACCGTCCTTTTTAACCTTCGCCAACAAACACCTGCATTCCGCTAACCTTTCCGCAACCCCTTGCACATCACCTTCAGCCAATTGCGTGTCGTTACAAGCAAGCAGCAAATCAATCTTTTTGACAATTTGTATATTAGTCCCCACGCTCGACAACAAACGCTGTTCCTTACCCACGCAACTGTCATCAATCTCCGGCAGTTCCTGTCCCGAAGCCCCCTGAGCCTCTTTTGCATAGGACAACACATCCGTCATTTTCTCGATTTTCTCTTTTATCCCCTTTGATTTTCCAGCATCCTTAAATCTGCAAGCATACAAAGCCTCCATTTCAAGGCCACAAATATCCAGCAAATCTTCCGCATCAGCAAGTTCTCCAGAAAGCAACAAGGCTCGCACCTTCTCCAATCTTTTGTGCAAAGAAGCACATAAGGCCTTGTACTCCTCAACATCTTTTTCATGAGCCAGGCCTTTCTTCTTCTTGAACGCAATAGCAGCTTCAATAAGTCGGCGGTCTCGCTGGTTAAGCAACTCACCAGACTCAACAGAAGGATTACTAGTCACATGATACCCGCCACAAATCTCACAATAATAGCTTCTGACAGGCGCTTTTCCGCTCTCCTCTAAAATATCATCACCATTATAGCGAATAAAATTATCCGCTTTCGCCTGAGTCTCAAATAACATTTTAGGCCTTCGGCATCCGTAACAAAATATTTTATTTCGAATTGGCTTCATATATAATTCAATTTACAATTGACAATCTGCAATTTACAATTAGAAATCGAAAAATGCAAATCGTGAATTATAAATTGTCAACCGACAAAAAAAGGTGCGAATCTGATTGATTCGCACCTTTACCGCGGAGAGAGAGGGATTCGAACCCCCGGTACCTTTCAGTACAACGGTTTTCAAGACCGCCGCATTCGACCACTCTGCCATCTCTCCAACACCACCTTTTGTGTTTATGTTTTCGTGACCCAGCAGGGGATCGAACCCTGGACCCACAGATTAAGAGTCTGTTGCTCTACCAGCTGAGCTACTGAGTCATTCGCCAAACTCATTTTTAGCAAGCTACTCACTTTAGAGCAACCGTTTTCGTTTGACGTGTGCAAAGGTACGCCATTTTTTTTAACCTGCAAATATTTTGCGAACTTTTTTTAAAAAAAACACGAATCTTTCACCTGACGCACTTTTCTCACAATAAGACATAACGTTTAACAACGCATCCGGACGAATCCGCGAACACGAAAAAACGCAAAACACGATTTACAGAAGACGCCTTTAGCAAGACGCTATCTTGCTCACATACTTACCTATTATGTCAAACTCTATATTGACAACAGAACCCACCTCTATCTGCTTAAAGTTTGTGTTTTCATAAGTATATGGTATAATCGCCACCGAAAATCGGTCGTTCTGCGAATTGCAGACCGTAAGGCTAACCCCATTCACGGAGACAGACCCCTTCTCCACCGTCACATATCCGCGCTTAGCCATCTCACTGTCAAAATCATATTTAAACGTGAAATACCAGCTTCCGTCAGCGTTCTTTTTCTCCACACAAACAGCGGTCTGGTCAACGTGTCCCTGGACAATATGACCGTCCAGCCTTCCGTTCATCACCATGCTGCGCTCCAGATTCACAAGAGAGCCAACCGCAAGCCCTCCAAGATTAGACTTGTCAAGCGTCTCTTTTATCGCCGTGACGGTATAGGTGCTATCCGTTTTGCTCACCACTGTCAGGCACACGCCATTATGAGCCACGCTTTGGTCTATTTTCAACTCGTCCACAAACGGACACTCCATTGTTATATGCAAATTGCTCTGATCTTTTTCCAAACGGACAACCTTTGCTGTCGCTTCTACTATACCTGAAAACATATTTATAACATTTATATGTGTAACCACTTTTAAAACTTTGCAAATATATGCAAAAATAAGCAAGAACACAAGGATTTGCACATTCTGCGGAGAAATATTGACAAACATCAACAAAACCCGCAAAATTGCAAACTCCACATTACAAAACAGCCCCATTTTTATCTCTTTTCCGCCAATTTTATTGCCTCTTTTTAAATTTTTAATTATCTTTGCACCGAATTTACAAGACAAAAGTAGGGTATAAAATGAATCACTTAATAGCACCTTCATTGTTGTCGGCCGACTTTTCAAATTTGCGAGCTGACTTTGATATGATAAACAAGAGCGAAGCCGATTGGCTGCACTTGGATATTATGGACGGTGTTTTCGTTCCTAACATATCGTTTGGGATGCCGGTGGTCGAAAGCGCGCAGAAATACTGCGAGAAGCCCCTCGATGTTCATTTGATGATAGTAGAACCCGACAAGTTCATTGACACCTTTCATAAGCTTGGCGCTCATGTGCTGAACGTTCATTATGAGGCTTGCACTCATTTGCACCGCACCATACAGCGCATCAAGCAGTTAGGGATGAAGGCAGGTGTAACGCTTAACCCTCACACGCCAGTATCGGCTTTGGAGGAGATTGTTGCAGATGTGGATTTGGTCATGCTCATGTCTGTCAATCCTGGTTTTGGAGGCCAGAAGTTCATAGAAGGCATTGTGGACAAGACTTCCAGGCTGAAGGAGTTGATAGAGAAGAAAAATTCAAACGCTGTCATCGAGATTGACGGAGGTGTCAATTTCGAGACTGGCAAACGTCTTTTGGCCGCAGGTGCTGATGTTTTGGTTGCTGGCAGTTTTGTTTTCAGTTCGGAAAACCCAACAGAAACGATAGCGAAGCTCAAAAGATTGTAATAACGATGTTGTTTTGTGCTGTTGACGATTTTGTTTATTAACCAACTTGTTATATGAATAAAAAATTGAACTTTACTAGTTTTTTGCGAAAAATTCCTTTTGTAAGGATACTTATTCCGTTCGTGCTGGGCGTTGTTGCGGAATTGTACTGGGTAGATATTGCTGTTTACCCCGTCCTTATTGTCGCCGCCGCATTGCTTTTCTTGCTGGGTCATCTAATCAAAAAGCAGGAGGAGAAATACTCTTCAAGATGGATTTCAGGACTTAGCTACTCGCTGCTGTTTATGGGCTTTGGCATGCTGTTCACCACGAGCGACGGGGTTGCGGGCCAGCCGCATGAGATTCTTGTTTTTTCTGATGACCGCACATACCTTGTGGAGGTGACAGATGTTCCGCGTGAATGCGCAAACAGCATTGAATGCGTCTCTAACGTTTACGAAATAAAAGACAGTTCTGCAAGCACGAACGAAAAGTCCAAAATGGCGAAGGCCGTGATTTATGTGGCGAAAGACTCCATGAGCCGACTTATCTCTATGGGCGACATACTGCTTATTGACAACTGCAGAATGCTAAACTCGGCTGCAGACCCTTGGGACGACATGCCTTACCACAAAATGAAGGGCGGGGAATTTAGCGTGTTTGTGCCTAAAAATCAATGGAGACTGATTGACGAATCGAAAAGCAGGAACGTGTTTGAAAAAGCTGAGGCTTTCAGACGTGACATCATATCTTTTTACAAAAAAAAAGAATAAGCAACGACGAGTTTGCCGTGCTGTCGGCTTTGACGCTTGGCGACAAGTCTCACCTTGACAAAGAGCTGAAGGGTGCTTACTCGCTTACCGGGGCAAGTCATGTTTTGGCAGTGAGCGGACTTCATGTCGGAGTTGTTTTCGTATTTTCAAACTTTTTTCTTGGACTGATATTTATCAGAAAATTTAAGCGGTGGCGATATGTGCCGCTGCTTTTCGTTTTATGGGGCTACGCATTCGTGACCGGGCTGTCGCCTTCTGTAGTAAGAGCTACCATAATGATTTCCATGATGGTTGTCGGATTGATGACAGGCCGCAAAGGCGTAACTTACAATACGATTGCCGCTTCTGCCCTTCTTATGCTCATCTACAATCCTTTATACATCACGGACATAGGCTTTCAGCTGAGTTACACCGCTGTGTTCTCAATCGTTTTGCTACAAGACAAAATCTCTTCGCTGCTCGACGTGAAAAACGTGTTTCTGAAGAAAGTTTGGGACTTGACAGCGGTCTCCATCGCTGCCCAAATCGGCACGTTACCGATAACGCTTTATTACTTTCTCCAGCTGCCGCTGCTGTCCTGCATCGTAAGTCTTTTCGTTGTCCCTGCAGCATCTGCCGTCATCTATCTGTCTTTTCTGATGGTAATAACCGCACCATTCGACTTCATATCAGACGCAATAGCGTTCCTTCTCAACATTGTGCTAAAGGCGATGAACGCCACGGTGGACACATTCGAAAACATACCACACGCCACAATACAGGACATCTCCTTTGAAGGGACAGACCTGATACTGCTGCTAATGTTCACCGCCTCCGTCTGCTTCTACATTAAATTCCGCAGACATAGCGCGTTAGTTCTTGCTCTATCATGCATCTTAGCTCTCGCCATTTGCAACACAGGCAGATACTACAACACGGCAAACCAGCACGTGATAGCCGTCCACAATGTGCAGGGAGAGTCTGTAATCAATGTAATTGACGGATTTCAGAACACAATCATCAGTCAAGGCGATTGCTCTAAAGCAAAATATAAAATCAAACGTCTGCAAAACAAGCTAAAGACTGACGAGCCTGAATACATCTCAGGGAACTTCCTGGAAATCAACGGAAAAAGGCTTTACCACCTGAACTATAAAATTTCAGGAATCGTTACAAAAAAGCCGCTAAGGACAGACTACCTTATTATAGGCGGGAAGACCGACATTCCCTCTGGCGACATAAACAACATTTTTGACTTCGGCGAGGTGATAATAGACAGTTCCAACTCAAAAAGACAGATAAAACAATGGAAACAATACTTTGCGCAATATAACATAACACCATATTTCATATCTGACAAAGGTGCTTATTTCGTCAGCATATAAAAAAAACAGATTAAAATTTAGAATCAAAACTGCATATTAATCTCCAAATCTGGAAAAATCATTATCTTTGAGGACTTTAAAATCTTTGTTTATGATTTTTTCAAAAAACTATATTTTTAGGTATGTGACGCTGATTGCGGCCCTATGCTGCATTATGGCGTTCCCGTCGTGCGAAGACGAGTCGTTCACCTCAAATCCGTCTGCTAAAGTGTCATTCTCCACAGACACTGTATCTTTCGACACAGTATTCACCGCTCTGCCCTCCTCCACAAAGCGCCTAATGGTGTATAACAAGACGGGGGACAACATCAGAATAAACAAAGTGGAGCTGCATTCTTCAACAAACTGCTTTCACGTGAATCTGAACGGGCGCAGCGGCGACTCTTTCAGCGATGTGGAAATCTTGTCGGGCGACAGTCTTCACATCTTCATAAACGTGAACGTCTCGGAACTTAACAGCGACTCTCCGGTGCAGATATTGGATTCGCTTGTATTCATATACAACGGCAACACCCAAAACGTGAAACTCTCCACCTACGGGCAAGATGTCAAGACACTCCGCAAAGCTGTGATTTCGGAGAACACCACATTCACAAGAGAACGTCCGTACCTCATATACGACACGCTCACAGTGAAAGAGGGAGTCACTTTAGAGATAGAGTCCGGCACAAAACTTTACTTCACAAACAAAGCCACACTCGAAGTGCACGGCACGTTGATTGCGAAAGGTCTGAGTTCGCACCCCGTTCTGATTCAAGGTTCAAGGCTCGACTATCTGATGCCGGAAATTCCGTACAACCGCGTGCCTAACCAATGGGGCGGAATACGCTTCTGCTCTGAAAGTTCCAACAATATCATAAGCGGAACAATTATAAAAGGAGGCAACTTCGGCATTGCTGTTGACTCTGCCGCCATAGACTCTTCGGCATACAGACTAACGATAGAAAACAGTACGATAACATGCGCAAAAAGAGGTGTTTTGAACGTGAGCAACGCCAATGTTTACGCATATAACACCTTGTTTGCAAACGGAGGCAACTCAACAATATCGCTTAACGGAGGCCTCGCCTTGTTCAACCACTGCACCATCGCGGAATACTCTGCCTCAGGAAGACGGTACAATTCCGCGCTCGGGCTGCACAGCTACAACAACGAAATTCCGTTATACGCTGAATTTAACAACTCCATAGTGTACGGAAGCTACCACCAAGAGATAAAGACAGAAGAGAGCGACCTTGTTTCGTTCAGATTCAACCACTGTCTGCTCAAAGCGGCTCAGTCCGACTCTGCAAACTTCGTTAATGTTATATGGAACGAAGACCCTATGTTCAAGATGGAGACATCTAAACGTCTGTATGACTTCAGTGCAGATTCTCTATCGCCTATGGTGAATGCAGGAGACACGCTGATTAGGGTCAAATACCCTGATTGCCAATACGACATAAACGGGAACAGCCGAGACTCGCTGCCAGACATAGGCGCGTATGAGTTTGTCAGTCTAAACAAACATGAAGAGCCATGAGAAGAGTCTCGCTGTTAATATTTATGGTTCTGACTGCCGCAAACATTTTTGCGCAGCATGAGTTCCGCATAATATCGTACAATGTGGAAAATCTTTTTGACTACGAGGATGACCCCGACACGCAAGACGAGGCTTTCACTCCGGCTGGCGACTACAAATGGACCGCGAAAAAATACAAGCGCAAGCTGAACGACGTGTCGAAGGTTCTGTCTGCCGCTGGCGAATGGACACTGCCGGTCATCATCGCGCTTTGCGAAATTGAAAACGCACGCGTCCTTGACGACCTGACCACACAGACTCAACTGAAGGGTGCCGGCTACAAGTATCTGCACCGCAACTCGCCGGACCGCAGAGGCGTGGATGTCGCTCTTCTGTATCAGCCAGACAAATACAAAGTGTCTAACGTAGAATTCTTAACGGTAAAGCTTCCGGACGAAGAGAGACCCACGCGCGAAATCCTTTTCGCATCTGGCGTTGTGCCGTCGGGCGACACGCTGCACATATTCGTGAACCACTGGCCTTCGAGGTATGGCGGCGAACTTGAATCGCAACACAAGAGAATATCCGCAGCACAAGCCGTTCGTAAAAAGGTGGACAGCCTTTTCTTTAAAAACCGCAAGGCCAAAATAGCCATCATGGGCGATTTCAACGACTACCCCACAGACAAAAGTATTGCCGACGTTCTGAAGGCCAACAC
The DNA here is from genome assembly GCA_937915765.1 of uncultured Bacteroidales bacterium. Taxonomy (GTDB): domain Bacteria; phylum Bacteroidota; class Bacteroidia; order Bacteroidales; family Paludibacteraceae; genus RGIG9379. The sequence goes on from CALGHE010000102.1 coordinate 151,823, forward strand.
AAATTTTGAAAATATAAAAGACAATGAACTATACAATCTGATGGCCAAGTTTGACAAAAAGCAAGGTGTAGGAACTCATAAATTCGGCGGAGAATGGGGTGTGCTGGACCATATCATAGTCTCCGGCTCTATGTTAGACCATCAGTCTGGCATACACACAAGCACAGAAAAGGCGCACATCTACAAAGCGTCATTTCTTCTGAAATCTGACAAGACCGATTTCGCTCCCAAACGGAGTTTTCTGGGTGCTTTTTACGCTTACGGATTCAGTGACCATCTTCCCGTATATTTCGATTTAAATTTAAAACAAAACAATGAGAAACATTAAACAACTATTAGCAATATCTCTTTCTGTAGCTCTATTTTCTTGCGCAGAAGAGGAGAAGCCATACGAGGTGAACAGCTCCTTAGCTCCGTACTTGGACCGTTTTGTCTCTGCTGCAAAAGAGCGGGGCAAAAACTTCAACATGAGAGACGAAGGCATAATCATGGAATTTGCCGACCTCGAAGAGCCTACTATCGGGCTTTGCTACAGAACCGACCCGATAACGGTGCAGATAGATAGAGAATATTGGGAGAAAACTAGTAATTCTGCAAACAAAGAGGACCTCCGCGAACAAGTCGTATTTCATGAACTTGCGCACGGACTATTAATGCGCAACCATAAAAACGACTTTCTGCCCAACACTGAATGGGCGAGCATCATGTGCGGCGGCGAGATTCCGGACAACAGATTCGAGTCGTGCAATTTCAGCGGGTTCCGCAAAAAGTATTATCTCGACGAACTTTTCAACGAAAAGACTCCGGCTCCCGAATGGGCTACTTCCGCAGGATGCGACTTTGACGACAGAAAAGGCTCCCGAATAAGCTTCCTGGACTACAGTTTGAGCAAGGACTCGACAGACACGTCCATCCCGAACATGACCACTGTCATAGCCGGCGGATACTGCACGATTATCTCCGAACGCGACTATGCTACCATGTACAGCATTTTCGCAAGGCGTACCACAAACTTCTACTTCGAAGCCTTTATAAACGCAGATTTCTCCTCTGAAAACGCCACCACAGGCCTATGGATAGGAAACGAGAACTCGCAGGACGCTTTTATCATAAACAGCGCAAACAGAATGTATGTTTATAACACTGAAAACATTATATACTCGGCGGAAATATATACTGACAAATATTTCGACTTGAGCGGAGACAATAAAATAGCGGTCAGATGCGAAAACAACATTATGCAAATGTATATCAACGACAAACTCGCTTACATTTCCGAACTGACAAAGCCTGAATATAATATCTTAGGCATATACGTAGGTGCGCGCTCCACTGTGAAAATAAAAGAGGCGTTCATGCACAATCTGGACGAGACAAAGAGCAACGTACTTGCCAGCGGCTCGGCTGCCTTGCCAATCATGAAAGCAAACAAGACTCTATTAAAGAATATTAGCAAATAATACATATATGACAAAGATTCAAGAATTTCTGAACGGTTTGGACGAAAAAACGAAGAGCGCAATATCCGAAGACTTTATTTCTACGGAACTGCTCTACGAAACCACATATTTGATTGTGAAAAACGGACACGCGCTGCAGGAGAGCAAACCTTCTCAATGGGAAGAAAAACTTAAAACTGTGCAGCACTATCAGAGCCTAGTGGAAAAAAGGCTTGACGAAGCGGGTCTGGAGGGCAAAGAGGTGGTGGCTGACATTGCCAGTGACTATTTTGAGGACTATGTCCACTATAGAGAAACCGAATTAAAAATATCAGACGCCGACTTCTTCAAAATTCTGAATAACATCAACAGATAAAAAAGGTGCGGAGCTGTTCCGCACTTTTTTTGTTTCAAAACTTCACAAATTCACATTTTTTAACATTTCTCACAAAAAGCCAACCTCCATTATTACAGCAGTTTACAAAAAAACGCCCGTCAAAAGAGGATTCCAGCTATACTTTATTAACTTTTATTAACACTTTTTCGCTTTTTTTCACTTTTTTTTCGCAAAAACCTTTGCTTTTTCATTTTTTTTATCTAAATTGCGGAAAATCAAGTCCAACAAAGGACAAATCGAAACAGTACAGGACACAAAGAAGATGTCCTTTTTGAGAGATCGGAACAGTATTTAGAAACTAAAATTGGTCGTTATGAGAAAAATGTTACTTTTGTTTATTTATTTGTGTATCACAAATTTTTGTATTGGAGGAACCTTCAAAGTTTCCGACGATATAGTGTTTAACATTGCTGAAAACAAAAAAAATGTAACAATTGACGGCAATACATTTAATATACTTAAATGGGACAATGTAAGATGGAACGCTGTCTTCAGTTCTAACGGAGTCTATAAGTACCACGAGGTTAGATACCTTCTCAAAGGAGTTAATGGAAAGCTGAAGATGCTTGTAATGCATAAGGTTGACAACAAGTTCACCAACAAGTTCACAGTTGACTATCAAGATAACAGAAAATACGTCGGATGGTTCGACTTGGACGATGCAGATACAGCCGACACTACGGAGCAATCAAAACCCGAAGCCCAGCTGGAGGTTGGCGAAGAGGAGATTGCTGCTAAATAAATTAAAAATTTAAAATTCACACATTAGAGAGCCGCACAACAAGTGCGGCTCTTGTTTTGGGAGAGTACCAAACGCAAAGAGCACGTGATTCAGTCCTGAATTCCGTGCTCTTCATTTACACAAAATTATGGAGAGTGCCTTATTCTTATTTTTGAAAACAGAATTCAGATATAGGAGATTATACCTGAATCCCGTATTCTACATTTACACAAAATTATGTACAGTGCCTATTTAGACAAAATATCTAACCCAACCGCTCCATCAAAGCGTCTTTGTAATTCTTGCCTATTGCCAACTTCTGACCAGCCACAGACACCATATTTCCCTCGATAGCCTCTATCTGAGAAATTGCCACAATATAGGACTTGTGAATCCTCACAAACTCATTCTGCGGAAGCTCTTCCTCTAACTTCTTCAAAGAATAATAGGCAGTAACTTTCTTGTCTTTCAGATGAAAAGTCACATACTCGCTCTGCCCCTCCACGTAGAGCAGGTCCGAATACTCTATCTTGTACAATTTGTAATCAGCCTTCACCATAAAGAAATCCTTCTCTGACTTGGACTGCTGCATCTGACGCTTCATCTTGAAACGCTCCACAGCCTTGTTTATAGCCTGCGTGAAACGCGGAAACGAAATAGGCTTCAGCAAATAGTCTATCGCCTCAAGCTCGTAACTGTCTATCGCGTACTCCGAATAGGCAGTGGTGAAAATCACCATCGGCTTGTCATTCAAAGACCTAATAAGATCCAACCCAGAAAGCTCCGGCATCTGAATGTCAGACAGAATCAAATCAACCGGCTGCTGCTGAATTGCAACTATCGCAGACATCGCATCTTCGCATACATCCACAAGCTGCAAGTTCGGAATCTTTGACACATAGTCAGACAAGAGCTTTCGAGCCGGAAACTCATCGTCAATAATCAGCACCTTCATCAATTCATTTTCCATAACCATATATATTTTAATTGTTCGCAATTCTAAAGGCGCATATATCGGCAGGTCTTTCTAAATCGCCTCGACCCTCATATATATGCAGCCTAAAAATCTCTACACTAACGTTCCAACTCAAATTCAAGCTTCACGCAAAAAGCATCTTCTTTATCATCCAGTTCAAACTTATGCGCGTCCGGATAAAGCAACCGCAACCTCTGCTCCACGTTCTTCAGCCCTACGCCATCCCTTTTTTTGCTTCCGCCCTCCTTCTTTTTCTTCCCTTTGCTGTTTTTCATTTCAAACAGCAGCCTGTCATCCTTCACTGCCAGCTTAATGCGTATATATGCGCCCTCCTCTATACCTATTCCGCTATGCTTAAAGCCATTCTCTATGAGAGGCTCAAGCAACATCGGCGCAACATAAACAGGCTCGTCCGGCATATCCACGTCAAATGTCACGTCTATACAGTTTTCATAACTGAACTTCTGAAAATTTATATAATTCTCCAGATAATGCACCTCGTCGTCCAGACTTATCTTTTCAGACTTGCACTCGTCCGTCACATACCTGAGCATCTCGGACAGCATGAGAACACTGTTCGGAGCGTTCTTGTCCTGCATATAGACCATCGAATAAATATTATTCAAGGCATTGAACAAAAAGTGCGGATTAATCTGCGACCTCAAAAAGCGCAGTTCCATCTGAGACCGTTTCCGCTCCAGTTCAAGCCTCTCCTGCTCGTCTCTGTTGGCCTTGTTCACATAATACAGCAAAGAAGAAAAAAGGTAAGTGCACACAAAAATCACCGCTATTTTCAGCTTCAAGGAGTCTTCCAGCACAGACGTTCTATCATCATCCTCAAAAAAAGGCCTCGTCTCCGAAGGCAGCTGAATATCCAGCAAAGATTGCTCCTCTTCCGCCACCGCAAACTCGTCATACTCTCTAATCACAAAGTCGGCCAAATAAGCCAACTGAGAAACCGATGCGAAAAGAAGCACACCAGAAAAAACAAGATAAAGCACCACCTTATGCTTCACCAGAAGTCTCGGCATAAGCACAAGGGTGTTCACGTAAAAAAGCAGAATCATGCCGGCGACCTCTATAGCCGAAAGCGCTGCGGAAAGCCCAAGGTCCATCGAGATGTTGCTCACCGTCAGCATCGCGAAAAAGGCAATCCAAAGCAAAGGCTCACGCACAAACCTACGCTTCAAAACCGACACTATTTTAGACACAAACTCATTCATGCTCCTTAAATTTACACCAACAATCCCAAATCAATCGCACTGCCTGTATTCCTGCACAGCAAAAGTAAAATTAATAAGCAAAACGGCAAGACAATTAGATTTATTTTTACTGAAAAAATTATTCTATTTGCTGAAATTGTATCTTTGCACGGAATTTCGCTTGATGTTTCTTTTGATATTATGCACAGGAAATAGCTGCCGCAGCCAGATGGCACACGTTTTTTGCAGTCGTTCGACGACAAGCTGAACATTCATTTAGCCGGCACACAACCAGCTCCGCTGGTCAACCCCAAGGCTACAGCTGTGATGGGCGAGGTTGGCGTTGACATATCCGAACACACGCCAAAGAATGTAGAAAAATATCTGAATGAGACTTGCAGATTTCCACAAACAAATGAAAAATAACAGCAACCAATAAAAGGCGACGTGCCAATTTGTTTTTTTTGCACGCTCATCAAAATTTCAGAAAAAAAAGCACACTGCTGTCGATTATTATTTGTACCTTCGCCGAAATTTTAGCAAACGAGACATTTTATGACGGAAAGACAATGGTTCGTAGCTTTCACAAAATCAAAGCACGAAAAGAAAATAAAAGCCAAACTCGATGAAATGGGGATTGAGAACTACCTCGCCGTGCGCGAAGAGGTTCATCAATGGAAGGACAGAAAGAAGAAGGTCAATGTGATGCTTATTCCTTGCGTCATTTTCATCAAAGGCATAAAAAAAGACGTTCTTGCTTTGCACAACGAATATGGCATGCCCATCAGTTTTATGCGAAACTTAACAACAAAGCAGATTATGGTAGTGCCGGAAAAACAAATGCAGGATTTCATGTTCGTCCTTGATATGACAGACGACGTCGAGGTTGCCGACCTTAATCTAAAGCGAGGAGACTTTGTGCGCATAACCAAAGGCGTGCTTGCTAACGTGGAAGGCGAGTTGCTGAGCGTGAAAGGCAAGAAAAAGGTCGTAATACGCATAGACGGAGTTGTTGCTATTGCCGTGGAAATTCCAGCTGCATACATAGAAAAGATGAAAAAGGAGCCTGCCTGACAAACTATCATGACCTGTTTTGCAACAAAATGCGGCTCTTGTGCGTTGCTCCTTAGCCGGGCGTTCACTTTTTTTTTCGTATTTCGCAAAAAATTAAGCGCTATGGCTTTAATTTTAAAGACAAAAAGCGTAACTTTGCAAATCATTATTGCAAATAATTAACGTTATCATAAAAACAAGGAAGATGGCTAAAATAAAAGGAGCTGTTGTGGTTAACACTGAAAGATGCAAGGGATGCGAGCTTTGCGTCGTGGCGTGCCCTGCAAATGTGCTGGCGATGTCTAAACAGGTTAACGCCAAAGGTTACAACTATGCGGTCATGGCGAATGAAGATGCCTGCATAGGTTGCGCGAGTTGTGGTATTGTATGTCCGGACGGATGTATCTCAGTTTATAAAACGAAATTAGCTTAAAATAGATGAGTGAAGAAGTTAAATTAATGAAAGGTAACGAAGCGATTGCTCACGCCGCTATCAGATGCGGATGCGACGGTTACTTCGGATACCCTATCACTCCGCAGTCAGAGGTGCTTGAGACTCTGATGGAGGTTGAACCTTGGAAAACGACCGGAATGGTAGTTTTGCAGGCGGAAAGTGAGGTTTCTGCCATCAATATGGTTTATGGCGGCGCAGGGTGTGGCAAGAAAGTGATGACTTCGTCTTCCAGCCCAGGCGTGTCACTGAAACAAGAGGGAGTCTCTTACCTTGCCGGAGCTGAACTTCCGGCCCTTATCGTGAACGTGATGAGAGGCGGTCCGGGACTCGGAACTATCCAGCCTAGCCAGGCTGACTATTTCCAGACTGTTAAGGGTGGCGGACACGGCGACTACAGGCTTATAGCGCTTGCTCCTGCTTCTGTTCAGGAAATGGCGGATTTTGTGGGGCTTGGCTTTGACTTGGCTTTCAAATACAGAAATCCGGCTATCATACTTGCTGACGGCGTTATCGGACAGATGATGGAAAAGGTTGTGCTTCCTGATTTCCAGCCTAGAATGACAGAAGAGGAAATTGCGGAAAAATGTCCTTGGGCTGCAGTTGGAAAGCCTAAGAGCAGAGAGTGCAACGTGATTACATCGCTTGAACTTCAGCCAGACGCGATGGAACAGAACAACCTCAGGTTCCAAGAAAAATATAAAACTATCGAAGAAAACGAAGTGCGCTACGAAGAGATAATGTGCGACGATGCAGAGTATCTTTTGGTTGCGTTCGGTTCGTCTGCTCGTATATGCCAGAAGGCTGTCGAGATCGCGCGCGAACAGGGTATCAAGCTTGGTCTGCTGCGCCCTATCACTTTGTGGCCATTCCCTAAAAAGGCCCTTGCAGCTTATGCTGACAAAGTGAAGGCTATGCTTTCGGTTGAGCTTAACGCCGGACAAATGGTGGAAGATGTGCGTCTTGCCGTAAACGGAAAGGTTCCTGTTGAACATTACGGACGTTTGGGAGGCATCGTTTACACTCCTGACGAAATTGTGGAGGCTGTCAAAAATAAAATAATGTAATTTCTTAAAAATCAGAAGTAAATGGCACTTGAAGATATAATCAAACCCGAAAATCTGGTTTATAAGAAACCGGACATAATGAACGACAACGCCATGCACTACTGCCCTGGCTGCAGCCATGGTGTTGTTCACAAGTTAATTGCTGAAGTTATCGAAGAGATGGGGCTTGTGGAAGACTCTATCGGTATAACTCCGGTTGGTTGCGCGGTGTTCGCCTATAACTATATTGACATCGACTGGGAAGAGGCTGCCCATGGCCGCGCGCCTGCGTTGGCAACTGCCATCAAAAGGCTTCGCCCTAACAAGCTCGTTTTCACTTATCAGGGAGACGGTGACTTGTCGGCTATAGGTACTGCGGAAACTATTCACGCCTGCAACCGCGGCGAAAGCATCGCAATCATATTCATCAACAATGGTATTTACGGCATGACAGGCGGACAGATGGCACCTACGACATTGGAGGGCATGAAAACCGCTACTTGCCCTTACGGACGTGACGTTAAGCTTAACGGCTATCCTTTGAAAATAACAAACTTGCTGAAGGAACTGGAAGGCACAAGGTTCGTGACTCGTCAGAGCGTGCATACCGCTGCTGCTGTACGCAAAACTAAAAAAGCCATAAGAAAGGCTTTTGAAAATTGTTTGGACGGGAAAGGCGGCGCTAACGTTGTTGAAGTTGTTTCAACTTGCTCTTCTGGCTGGAAAATGACTCCTGCCAAGGCAAACAAGTGGATGGAAGAGAACATGTTCCCTGCTTATCCGCTGGGTGATTTAAGAGACAGAGACGCTAACATTTAATTTGCAGACAATGAAAGAGGAAATAATTATAGCCGGATTCGGCGGTCAAGGTGTGCTATCTATGGGCAAAATCCTCGCTTACTCTGGTCTTATGCAGGGTAAAGAGGTTACTTGGATGCCGGCTTACGGTCCGGAACAGCGTGGTGGCACAGCTAACGTGACTGTTATTCTGAGCGACGAAAAGATTAGTTCGCCTATCTTGAACGAATTTGACACTGCGATAATTTTGAACCAGCAGTCTCTGGACAAGTTCGAAAAAAGCGTGAAGCCAGGCGGCACTTTGATTTATGACCCGTACGGAATCACTAAGGCTCCGACAAGAACAGACATAAACGTTTACAAGATTAACGCAATGGACACTTCAATAGAGATGAACGCTCCTAAGTCATTCAACATGATTATATTGGGCGGATTGCTCAAAGTGCGTCCGATTGTTGAACTTGACAATGTTCTTAAAGGTCTTAAAAAAACATTGCCGGAAAGACATCATCATCTTATCCCGATGAACGAAACAGCCTTGAAAAAAGGTATGGAAATCATCGGAAAATAAGGATATGCAAAGAAACTCCCGCGCCAGCTTTGGTTCGGGAGTTTTTTTGTATTATGCAGCGCTTTTTGTATCTCTGCAAATAGACGATTTGGTCAAAATAGTATTAGTACAGAGGTTGTCTTATGGTTTAATAACTCCGCTTGAGGGCGCCGCAAGCACGCAATGCCCCACAACACAACGCAGACAGTTTCCTCGTTCACAAAAATTGCGCTTGAGTTCTACCAGTGCTTGCGAGTCGTAAGCAGACAACGCTTCGACACCGTATTCGCTCCACATTGAAATTATACTGTTCTTTTCCGCCGGCAACCTCTCCAATAGCGTAAAAGCAAACTCTTGCATCTCAGCGTCACCATGCGCATTTGAATAGGAGAACAGCATCGGGGCCACCGTATTTATCAGAATTACATCTACGCTCTCTTTACTCAATCGTTTTGTGAATTTACGGACAGATGCCTTATCCCCTAAGCAGTAACGCTCAGACCAATATTCAGAAGCCTCACAACTTAACAAGAGACGCAACCTATCCAAATCCCTCTCTGCCAATATCCTAGAAAATAAGTTCGATGAACGATGAACCAAATTGGCAAACTGAGCAATATTTGCAATCTGGGCAAGGGTATCCAGCGTGACGGACGCATACGAGCAAATTTCCAATAAGATGCATCAATTGGCTTCAAATCAAATTTCGTCTTAAAAAAAGCATACTCTTTTTGCAAAGAAACAACATATCCGTCTGCATTGTCAACATTTCCAAGGAGTCCAGACTGCCCAAACATAAGCGCCTCGACTTGAAACGCGCTGTCCTTGTGCTTTGCAAGATAACGCAACGGAAGCGACCGCGCCAGCAATTCAAATGGCAGCCCGTTTACATTCATGCCGAAATTACGAGCCAGAAGCACGTAAAAAGCCTCCGCCCAGTCTCCTTTTGACTGATTAAGCAACTCCTCGACCATCAAAGCCTTCCTCTCAAAACGAGAACACACAAAACGGCTAAAAGAGAGCCGCAGCAATTCCGTACATCTTAAATTCCAGAAAGCGCCGCACCGCACTTGCTGCTCCGAACTGAAAAACTGCTCTATACGTGCCAGAACACTATCTTGAATATTCATCACCACCTGCGGAATCACCTCGCCAGAAGACCGTCGAACAACACAATCACTCTCCGCCACAACATGCAGCACTACAGAGTCATAGGTCTTGTCTGCATCATGACCATGCCTGCGCCAGTCAGAAGCCCTGCAATGAAGCTCCACATTTCCAGCCCACAACGTGTTGCCGATCCTTACTTTAGCATTGAAAAAATCCGGACCAGAATCACAATTAAGCGACCCTGTATCTATAACCTCAAGCTCTTCTCCATCGGCAGTAAACATCGAAGAAGCAGCCCATAATCTATACTGCCAAAAATAACGCAAATACTCCTCTCGCATAAAAACGTAAACAACAAAAAGGCTCAAGAGCCTTTCTCGATTAAACAAAAAACGGACATTAATCGTTAAAGAGAAAAGACGAGACTAAGAACATCTCATCTTCACCGTTTTGCAAATATCATCAAAAATACTTATATTTGCAGTATATAATTAGAAAAAAATAGATGGCAAAATCAACAATAGCATTTATAATAAACCCCAACTCAGGGACAAACAACAAAAAAGACCTTCCGGATCTGATTAGAAAGATTCTTGACGCGGACAGGTTTGACATATCTATCGAGTTTACTAAATATGCCGGACATGGTAAAGAATTGGCCAAGCAATATGTGGAAAAAGGATTTAATTATGTTGTCGCCTGTGGCGGTGACGGGACAATAAACGAAGTAGCCTCTCAGCTCACAGGCACAAACACCGTGTTCGGAATAATACCGTACGGTTCTGGCAACGGACTGGCAAGGCATCTCGGCATCTCTTTGATTCCCAAAAGAGCGCTGAGGCAAATAAACAAGCACACAGTCAAAAGCATTGACTATGGCACGGCTAACGAACATGCCTTTTTCTGCACTTGCGGCACTGGATTTGACGCGCACATCAGCCACAAATTCGCAGTGCAAGGCAAACGCGGATTCCTCACTTACCTTAAAACGGTTGTAAAAGAGTACTGGGGTTACAAACCGCACCCTTACACACTTTCTTCCGACGAGTTTGAGATCACGCAGCGCGCTTTTGTCGTGACTATAGCAAACGCCTCTCAATATGGCAATAACGCTTTCATCGCTCCGCAGGCAAGCACTTCAGACGGGCTGCTGGACATATGCATACTCAAACCGTTTCCGTTCTACTCTATTCCGTGGCTCGCATTCCTGCTTTTCCAAAAAGAGATAGAGCGAAGCAAGCACATCTCTATTCTACGAACTAAAGGCTTTACGCTAAAACGTAAAAAAGAGGGCGAGTTTCATATAGACGGAGACCCTATCCAAGCTGGTAAGGAAATCTCTATAAAGGTTGTTCCTAACGGGCTTAAAGTGATGATGGGACGCACTCTTGACATAAACGTGATTCTGCGCGCCAGATTGATCTATGCTAAAAGAAGATTCAAATCGCACAAAGAAAGCTTGGAACGTACGTTGAAAATTAACTAAACGCCATACACAAAAGCGTCCGAAACGAATTACAGAACAAAAAATTACAAAACTTATCCACACTCCAAATAAAAAAAGGATGCCGAAAAAAAACGGCATCCTATTAACAAACTAACAAAACTTAATAACATAAAAACAGACACGAAAAAATATCTGCCCTATGAACGAAGCCAAAGCTTCAAATCAATAAAATTCTTTTCAGATTGCAACCGAATATCTATACCGGTGCATTCTGTTGGCATAACGAGATGACAAGGACAAATCCTCCATATCCCATATCACCAACTTGTTCTGGTTGTACTGTTTAATGGTTTCGATAAGATCATCTGTCTTTGATTTGTAAGCTGCAATACCGCGCTGCTTCAAATTTTGCAGCAATGCTGACTGCTGCCCATTGAACACAACCGCTTTCACTCCCAAATCTTTGAACATTTGGACTAAGTCTCGAGAATCTGCAACATATTCAGCCACATCAATCCACTGAATTTGACGCGTAACCAAGTCATAAATACAAACATGACTCTCCATTCCCAAACTTTCAGCTACGACAAATTTGCGTGCTTCCTTGTCCAATACCGGAATTACTATCTTTGTCATATTACAATACATTTAGTGAATACTACAAGAAACAATACAAAAATCATACCAAAAACAGACTACAACCTAAAAAAACACATTTTTTAGCAAAAAAAAACTCTATTTTAAAACACTTTCACCTTCTTCTAATAAAAAAACAGCCTATAAAAGCAGAACACACCTCACAATCAATAACCGTGCCAAAACAACAAACACACATATAAGAAACTTAAAATAAGAAAAATCCACAATAAAAACAAACCTAAAGAACATATTTATTTGCATATAAATTTTTTTCACCGCAACACTTACTCACACCAAAAAACGCGCCAAAAAAGCCATACCAAAAAGTAAAACAGACTGCACATGCTGACAAACATAAAAAAGCACGGAGAAACAGGTCTAACTCCGTGCAGTACTGTGTTTATATATGATTAGTAGTTGCTTTTCCTTTTTAAAACTCACCCAACAGCCATTGTTTACCATTGCAGTTTAACAAAAATACAAACAAGAGAAAAAACACATGATGTAATATTGTAACAACTTCAAATGCAAGCAGTAACAAAAAGAGGGGAAAAATGTTACATTCAATACAAAACACCCTGATAATCAAGCAAATACCAAAAAACTAATTTACATGGAAACCGATTAAGCCGCAAACAAAATCCGACGCTGTCATCTTCCTTAAAAACACAAACACACCATTTAACCCGCTCTCTACCAAACATGCACAAAAAAAGCGTCCCTGCCAAAGCAAAGACGCCCTTCTACATATAACAACAACAAAATAATTATGCTTCAAAATAACCTTTGATGATTCCGCGCTGAGAACTCTTTACAAAGTCAACAATAGCACGCTTCTCTTCAGATTCGGCGAACTCAGCCTCAATCTTGTCAATTGCATGAGTTGTGTTCAAACCAGACTGATATATAACCCTATACATATCCTGAATATCACGAATCTGCTCAGACGTAAAGCCACGACGACGCAGACCAACCAAGTTGATGCCAGAATAAGTGGCTGGCTCGCGTCCCACAGTCACGTACGGCGGAATATCCTTTCCGAAACGACAACCACCCTGAACCATAACATGCGCTCCAATGCGAGTAAATTGATGAACCAAAGTTCCACCAGAAACGATAGCATAATCGTCCACCTCAATTTCACCAGCGAGCTGAGTAGAATTGCCCAATATAATATTGTTACCAACCACACAGTCATGAGCCACATGCACATAAGCCATAATCAAGCAATTATTGCCAATCACAGTCTTACCCCTAGAGGCAGTACCCCTATTTATTGTGACACACTCTCTGATAGTTGTGTTGTCTCCAATTTCAGCCGTAGTTTCTTCACCCCTAAACTTCAAATCCTGAGGGATAGCCGAAATCACCGCGCCCGGAAAAATAATACAATTCTTACCAATTCTCGCACCTTCCATGATGGTTACATTAGACATAATCTTAGTACCGTCGCCAATGACCACATTCTTGTCAATAAACACAAACGGACCAATCTCAACATTCTGTCCTATCTTAGCATCTGGATGAATCTTAACAAACTGTTGCTCCATGATTACTTATTTTTTACAATTTGAGCCATAAATTCCGCCTCAGTCGTTATCTTGTCACCTACAAAAGTGTAACCTTTCATATAGGCGCAACCTCTGCGAATTTCAGTCATCAATTCCAATTTGAAGATAAGCGTATCCCCAGGAACCACCTTCTGACGGAACTTAACATTATCAATTTTCATAAAGTAAGTAGAATAGCGTTCTGGCTCATCGACCGAGTTAAGCACAAGCAGCCCGCCAGTCTGAGCCATCGCTTCCACTAAAAGCACACCCGGCATAACCGGTTCTTCAGGGAAGTGACCGCAGAAAAACGTTTCGTTAACAGTCACGTTTTTCACACCAACAATACTTTTATCGTTAATTTCAATAATCTTGTCAACCAAAAGGAAAGGCCAACGATGCGGCAGCAAATCCTTTATCTGATTCACATTCATGACCGGAGCCTTATTCATGTCATACACAGGAGCAAACACCTCTTGCTTCTTGATTTCCTTTCGAATCTGCTTAGCCAAATCAGTGTTGACCTTATGACCAGGACAAGTAGCGATAACACGCCCCTTTATAGGCTTACCTATAAGAGCCAGATCTCCAATAATATCCAACAGCTTATGACGAGCCGGCTCATTGTCAAACTGGAGCGGCTTGACATTAAGATAACCTATATTGTCCACCTTTATACGCTCTTTGCCCAGAATATCAGTTAACCTGTCTATCTCCGCCTGATCAATAACCTGATCATAAATTACGATAGCGTTCTCCAAATCTCCGCCCTTTATTAGATTATTCTTCAGAAGCGCCTCTAGTTCCCTTACAAACACAAAAGTTCGGCAAGAAGCGATTTCCTTTTCATAATCATCCAGAGAATCAAGCGAAGCATACTGATTGTTAAGAACAGGAGAATCGAACGAAACCAGCACATTCACGCTGAAATCATCGTCCGGAAGCATAACTATAGAAGAGCCGTTTTCAGTCTTGTACTCAATCTTCTTTCGCACGATGTAATAGTCACGGTCCTCAGTCTGCTCCTCAAGTCCAACCTCGCCTATCTTCGCTGAATAACAAACAGCGCTGCCGTCCATAATAGGGAATTCAGGCTGATTCACCTGAATAAGGCAATTGTCAACGCCAGCAGCGTAAAGAGCGGACATCGCGTGCTCTATAGTGCTAACTCTCGCTCCGCCCTTCTCCAGCACAGTTCCGCGAGTCGTTTCAACTACATTCTCAGCCAAAGCGTCAATCACAGGAGCGTTTTCCAAATCAACTCTCTGAATTTTGATGCCATGGTTAGCGGGAGCCGGATTGAACGTTACTGTTATAGGCAGCCCTGTGTGCAGTCCTTTCCCTTCCAGCGTAAACGCCGCTTTTAAAGTTTTCTGTTTAGACATATCCTGAGTCTTATTTATTAATCAATTTCTGAAGTTCCTCAACCTGTTTCTGCAACTGAATCAAAGTGTTTCTCATATCGGGCAAATTCTTAAAGCACACATGAGCGCGACGGAACAATTTGGCATCCATGTGAGGATACCCCTGATACATCTGCCCCTCTTCCTTTATTGTGTTCGACACGCCCGTTCGAGCGGCAAATACAGAACCGTCGGCTATAGATAAATGTCCGACACAGCCAGTCTGCCCGCCAAACATGCAGTGTTTCCCTATCTTTGTAGAACCTGCAACAGCAGACATTGCGGCCATAACCGTATCTTCTCCGACTTCTACATTATGCGCAATCTGAATAAGATTGTCCAACTTCACGCCACGGCGGATTATAGTAGAACCCATTGTGGACCTGTCCACCGTAGTGTTGGCACCGATTTCAACATCATCTTCAATGACCACATTTCCGACCTGAGGAATTTTATTGTATCGTCCATCCGAATCCGGAGCAAAGCCAAACCCGTCCGAACCAACAATAGCGCCAGCATGGATAACGACGTTATTGCCAAGCACGCACCCCTTGTAAATCTTAACACCAGGATAAAGCGTCACATTATCGCCAATCTGCACCCCGTCGCCAATATAAACATGAGGATAAATTTGAGGATTAGCGCCAATCTTCACGCCATCTTCAATGACAGTATAAGCACCCACATACGCATCACCGCCCAATTCTGCCTTTTCGGAAATAACAGCAGTCTCATGCACGCCAGACTTCCTTGCGTTCATATTCTCTACCATGCTCATCAGCGTAGCCAAAGCAGAATATGAATTTTCCACCTTTATAAGAGTGGCGTCAATATTCTTCTCTGGCACGAAATCCGCATTTACAAGAACGAGGCTTGCTTTTGTGGTGTATATATACTCTGTATATTTAGGATTAGCCAAGAACGTTAACGTCCCCGGTCTGCCTTCCTCTATCTTTGAAAAGTCAGAAACCTTCACGTTCGGGTCTCCGACAACCTGACCATTCAAAAGGCCAGCCAATTGCTGCGCTGAAAATTCCATTCCAATTATTTTTTGCAAAAGTATGACATTTTGAGATACTAAGGAAAATTTATCGCATAAAAAAACGCATACAACACACAAATTTCGACTTTTTCGCCTAAATATGTGCCATTTTTCCAACAATCACACTTTCAGATAACAATAATAATACTTTTTCACCTGCTTTGAGAGCATCGAAATATCCAACATATCAGACGCCTCTGCGATGTCACACAAGGTGCCGTCGCCATAAAGTACATTAATCTTATAATCCTTGTGGCTGTACGTGTTAGCAGAAACCGGCACCTCAGAAAAAAGATACCGGCACTCATCGTCCGCCAGCCCCAATTCCTCCGCATACCGCCTCGTCACCTCAGTCCGCTTCTCCACAGTCATAGGCGAATCGTTCACCTCCACCTTGAAAAGCCTTCTGTTTATAAGACATTTGCTCAACATCGAAATGATTCTGTCCGGATGCTGCTCCCACACTTTGAGAGCGCACACAATATCAGAGTCATCCATCATCGCAAAATGCAGAAGAGCCTCTCCGCCTTTTTCAAAATCAGCCTTGGTCACCCTGTTATATAAGAAAAAACTTAACTGTGGCGACGCAAAAAGCTCAGCGCCGTCCAAAGCCAGTTCCTTAGCGCGCCTAAGCAAATTAAGAAGCACCTGCTCTGCCGCAACAGAAGCCTTATGAAAATAGACCTGCCAATACATTATACGCCTTGCTATCAGGAACTTTTCTATCGAATAAATTCCCTTAGCCTCCACAACCAGCTGGTCGTCTGCAACATCAAGCATATTAATGATGCGGTCCGTCCCCACAGCCCCTTCCACGACACCGGTGAAGAAACTGTCCCTCATCAGATAGTCCAGCCTGTCCATATCCAGCTGGCTTGACACAAGCTGATGCAGAAACATCTTAGGATATTCATTTTTGAATATTGCGATTGCGACATCAAGTTTGCCACCCATCTCCCTGTTCATCTGCTCCATCATCGCAAGAGATATATGCTCGTGCGTCACACCATCAGCAAAAGCGTCTTCAAGCACATGAGAGAACGGCGCATGCCCCAAGTCGTGCAAAAGGATGGCGAGCAACGCCCCCTGAGCCTCCTCTTCCGTAATCACATTCCCCTTCAGCCGCAACTGCGCCACAGCCTCGTCCATCAAGTGCATGGCGCCAAGCGAATGCTGAAAACGCGTGTGCTGCGCTCCAGGATAAACCATATAAGTCAGTCCAAGCTGCTTAACCCTTCCAAGCCTCTGAAAATAGGGATGCTGCACAACATCATACAGAAAATCCGACGGCATAGTTATAAAACCATGCACTGGATCATTTATTATTTTTCTTCTATTTTTCACAAGAAAAGAACGTTATATTTCCAAAAATAGCGACTATATTCGACAAAAACAAATTTCACAACGTTTTTTTGCTTCGCCTCTGAACAATTTCGCATACGAACCAACACCAATCTTTCCATTCAAAACATTTGCGACATTAATCCGCATATTAAGCAACCTGTCGACGGCGATTCAGTCCGCTTTCATAACGTAACCTTTTTTCTCAAACATCTTTCTGTAATTATAAACCTCCTCGCCCTCCAAAGAGAGCAAGAACTTTGAAAAGTCACGCTCCATAACATCAAGCACAGCTGCCGGATTTCGGGCCACCAAGTCGAGCTTCTTTTTCAGGGCGGACGCCCTTCTTCTGTTCTCCGGATACTTGCCTGCCAAATCGTCGAGAGCCTTTTTCAAATCTGCCACAATAGTGCCTACAGGAGCAAGATACACCACGTCCTTAGTCTGATAATCGCCTAAAATATGCACCGCATACAGCACAGACACCAAAGCCCTTCGCTGTTCTCGCTTAAACGAATTACCGAACAACGCCGCCGCTCGGTCCATCAGTTCCCTGTTCCTCTTTCCCACAATCTCACCCATCAAGTTCCAAAACTCGGTTGTGTCCGCCGCCACTATTTTGCCTTCTCTCATTCCTCTTTCCAAACTCATCCTTAACGGCGGATACTGCTTAAAATTACCAGTGAACCCCCAATGAAACCACACTCTGTGTCTTCCATACGTCAATTTGCCAAACTTTGGATGATTTTTTATCTGATGCGGAATGACGCTTCTCATATCGCCGTTCGGATGGTCAAGATAATTAGAAACCTCTCTATAAAAAGCTATTACATCCTTGTTCTTTTTCTTCGCATAACTGCCTCTCCACTCAAAAGGGAACACCCTCTGCATATCCTTCGAATGCCCCTGCCAATTATAGGCAAAAGAGAGTTGAACGAACAACGCAGCCAACAGAACTAACAGCACCCTTTTCATCGTAATAAACTATTGCGGCTTTAACACTTGACACACTTGACCAGAACCTTGTCGCCATTTCTCAGTGTCGTTGCAAATATATAAATATCTCCGCCCTCCTTCAATTTCAGCCTTTTCCGAAGCTCTTCTGCTGAAAGCGGAAAATTACGTACCGACACATTGGCTTTGCTCACATCCGCAAGCTCTCTTTTCAGTTCCTTTTTATTCATCGAAAACACAGACAAAACCCTAAATTTTCTACCCGGAAACTCTTCGTTAAGCTCTTCTGAAGTGTAAAGATGGCTATTCTGATGCAATTTTTTGACACCAAATTTTTCAGACACAGATTTATACAGACCACCCTTCAATATAGCCACATTCGGTTCATAAATAAAAACGTAGGGGCGGTCTGCATACTGACAAGCTGCAGATTCCTCGTCCGACCTGCTTTGCGCAAAAAGTTCCATATCTCCGGCCTTTTTCAAGTTTGCACAGACAATTTTCACATCGCCGCGCGCACCGTCTTGCACGATTTTCAGAAGCAGTTCCTTGCACTCGTTATTCACGGCCACCACATGCGCCTCCGAGACTTCCGGAATATCTTTCAATGCCAAATTCAAATCTAACATAGGAGAAAACTTGACCCACACTTCACCAGCCTTCGAAAGCAGCAAATCTTTAAGTTTAGTGACATCAGGCTCGCAATCGCCGATGGAAACGGTCTTTTTACCGTTCTTATCCCTTCTTGCCGGGTCAAGATAAATAACATCCGCACGAGGCATATTCGCCAAGAAATCAGCCGCTTCGGCACAATTCACAGATACATTTGGCAACTGCAGCATCTTGAAGTTATGCTCCGCAATCTTGCACAAATCCTCATTACGCTCCACGTAGCAGGAACTTTGAAAATTGACCGACATAAACGCGCAGTCAATTCCGAACCCGCCCGTCAGGTCGGTCAAGCTATCTCCGCTACAGAGAGCAGCTTTGTATTTAGCCGTAAGTTCGGACGAACATTGCTCCATGGACAAATGCGGAGGATATACCAAGCCTTCGGTCGCAGCCCAAGACGGCAGCTTCTGTCTGGCTATCTGCCAGCCGGCAATCTGCCTCAAGGCAAACTGGAAGTCAAAGCCGCCATACTTTCCGGCCTGCAGAGCCAAAGCCCTGACATCATCATTCTTGTGTTCCTCTATAAATTGTCTAAGTTCGTCCATATCAAAAAAAGAACCATAAACTTGCGTTCTGCAAATCTATGATTCTTAAATATTTAGCTAAAAACAACCGTTTTATTCTTGAAAGCGAGAACCTTTCTGTCAATATGCTTCTCCACAGCCCTCGACAACACGATCTTCTCCAGATCCTGCCCTTTGTGAATAAAGCTTTTCACCGTATCTTTATGAGTCACGCGAACCACATCCTGTTCGATTATAGGCCCTGCGTCAAGCTCAGTAGTTACATAATGGCTTGTGGCGCCGATAATCTTCACGCCCCTCTCATACGCCGCATGATAAGGCTTAGCACCTATAAACGCCGGCAAGAACGAGTGATGAATATTGATAATCTTGTTCGGGTACTCCTTAATCATATCTTCCGATATAATCTGCATATACCTCGCAAGCACGATGAAATCGATATTGTTTTCTCTCATAAGCGCCATCTCTTTCGCTTCCTGCTCCTTCTTGTTCTCCTTTGTTATAGGGAAGACGTGGAAAGGTATTCCGAACTTTTCTCCAATCCACTCCAAATCAGAATGGTTACTTACGATGAAAGGAATCTCCACGTTCAGCTCGCCCATAGAATATCTGCTTAGAATATCAAACAGGCAGTGCGACATTTTAGACACGAACAGCGCCATACGCGGTTTCACGTCAGAAAAATAGAGGTCAAAATTCATGTCATATTTCTGCCCGAACAAAGTGAAGAAATACTCCTCAATCTTGTCGCGAGGTATAATAAAATCAGCCAAATCCCATTCTATCCTCATAAAAAACGTGTTCTGCTCATAATCCACATGCTGGTCAAGATAAAGCACGTTACCTTTGTTCACATTTATGAAATTTGTCACAGCCGCCAAAATGCCCTGTTTATCAGGACAATGAATCAGCAGAATAGCAGTCTGTTTGTTCTTTGTCATAATTTTTCTATTAGTAAATTAACACTCCAAAGCGCCCACAATCTCGCTTACAGACTTAAATCCGTGCCGGTCAAGGTATTCGTTAATGCCTTCGGCAACCTTAATAGTTATTGTAGGGTCTATAAAATTAGCAGTACCGATCTCCACGGCCGTAGCGCCAGCCAGCAGGAACTCGATAGCGTCAGTAGCGGAAGAAATTCCGCCCAGCCCGATTACCGGCACTTTGACAGCCTTTGCCACCTGCCACACCATACGCAGCGCGACAGGCTTCACGCACGCGCCGGAAAGCCCTCCGGTAACAGTTGACAGAACAGGCTTCCTCTTCTCCGCATTTATAGCCATGCCCATCAAAGTGTTAATAAGCGACACGCTGTCTGCTCCGCCCGCTTCCACAGCCAAGGCTATCTCTGCTATGTTTGTGACATTAGGCGACAGTTTCACGATCAAAGTCTTTCCGTACACCTTGCGCACCGCTTCCACTACGCTTTGAGCCGACTTGCAGTCTGTACCGAACGCCATTCCGCCCTGCTTAACGTTAGGGCAAGAGATATTCAGCTCAATTGCAGGAATTTTGTCCAGCGCATTAATCTTCTCAGCAGTCGCCACATAGTCGTCTATAGTAGAGCCCGACACATTCACAATCATATTCGTGTCAATATCCTTTATGCGCGGGTATATGTTATCAATAAAATAGTCCACACCTTTGTTCTGAAGCCCCACCGCATTCAGCATACCAGAAGGGGTCTCCGCCATTCTCGGATAAGGATTGCCCTCACGGTGCGCTATAGTTGTCCCTTTAACTATGATACCGCCAATCTTGCTAATGTCGATGAAATCGGCAAATTCTTCGCCGTAACCGTAAGTTCCAGAGGCAGTCATTACGGGATTCTTCATCCGCAATCCGCCTATATTTGTTATCAGTTCTGCCATTTTAAATCTTTTATGTTGAACACTGGTCCGTCCGTACACACACATTTATGTCCCTCTTTAGTGTCTGTCACGCAGCACAAGCACGCGCCCAGCCCGCAAGCCATTGTATTTTCGAGCGAGACCTCACAATCTATATTTTCAGCCGAAGCGTAAGCAGCCACCGCCTTCATCATCGGAGTCGGACCGCAAGTGAAAATCTTGTCAAACTTAACATTCTTCAAGACGGAATGATTTGTCACAAAGCCCTTCTCGCCCACAGAGCCATCTTCTGTCGTCATGAAAAGCTCGCCATATTTCCCGAACTCGTCCAGCTGCAGCAAATCTTTCGCAGACCTTGCTCCAAGAAGAAACTTTGGCGAATAGCCGGCAGCCTTCAGTTCAGCTCCGAGCTGCAGCAAAGGAGCGATGCCCACACCCCCGCCAACGAGCAGCAACTCTTTTTGCCCGCCTTCCGGAAGCCCGAATCCGTTTCCAAGAGGCAGCATCACGTTCAGCGTGTCGCCGCTCTTCAACTCTGCAAGTTTCTTTGTGCCGTCTCCAACAATCTGAATAAGCAACCATAACTCGTTAGCCTTCTTATCAACAAAATGGATAGAGATAGGACGGCGAAGATACGTTGAAGGCGACCCCTCCACCTTAATCTCCACAAACTGACCCGGACGCATCTCCGGCAACGTCTCCTGACTTGTCAGCTTCATCAGTATGTAATTATTGTTCAGCCTCTCGTTGCTCGAAACAATAAGGTCCAAAAGATATTTGCGCATATACAGCCTTTTTCTTTAATTATCTGTTAAATTTCACAAAAATACTACTTTTTCGCAATTGAATGCCTTTTTCTCTGCTATTTTTTTGCCGCATTGGTCAATTTGGCTTTTTTCATTGAAGGCCTTTTCGTTTCTTTGTTATATCTTTGTCGCCTGAACATCAATATAATCGGTATGGCACTTTTTTACACACCAGACATAGACAAATCACCGTTGCTGCCCGAAGAGGAGTCTCAGCACGCCGTGAAAGTTTTGCGCCTGCAGGCAGGTGAAAAGGTCGAACTTGTCGATGGAAAGGGCAATTTTTACAAAGCGGAGGTCTCAATCCCTCATCACAAACGGTGCGAAGTTAGGATTCTTGAAAAGATTAGCGATTTCAAGAAACGCGGAATACATCTGCACATCGCAATCGCTCCGACCAAAAACATAGAACGGCTCGAATGGTTCGCCGAAAAAGCCACGGAAATAGGCATTGACGAAATAACCCCTATCATCTGCAGATTTTCGGAACGCAAGGTCGTGAAGCACGACAGACTCGAAAAGATTATAATCTCTGCGATGAAGCAGTCGCTCAAAGCGTATCTGCCGAAACTCAACGAACAGTGCTCGTTCGCCGAGTTTATGAAACGGAACGATGTCGGAATGAAATTCATAGGGCACTGCTACGAAGGTCAGAAACAAAACCTCTCGAAGATGTACAAGGCTGGTGAAAATGTAACAATCCTGATTGGTCCTGAAGGCGACTTCAGCCAAGAGGAGGTGGATATCGCTATAAAGAACGGCTTTGAGCCTATTTCGCTCGGAGAAAGCAGGTTACGCACAGAGACTGCAGGCGTGGTAGCTTGCCATACTGTAAACGTAATAAACGAAATGACAGAGTAACTATTTCACTTTAAATAATGATTATGAGACATTGCATTCTTTTATTTCTGCTTCTGCCGACGCTTGCTGTCAACGGCCAGCAATTTGCTGAGAAGGACGAACGTCAAAAAACAGGGCCGGACTTTGTCGTGACAGGCAAGACTGACGCTGTTTTCGCTGTAAAGCTGAGCCAAGACTCCTTGGGTGGCTATCTTATTCTGCCAGACGACATATTAAGCGGCAAATATGAATATGCCTTTGGATGGTTTCAGACCGAGAACAGACAAAATGTGATAAGTTTTTATTGGGACAGTTGGCAGATTGACGGGCGATACACCCTAAGGTTCTCACCTAAACAGATGGTTCTGTACTCAAGCCACCAAAACCCGAATCCGGACTATATCTACTGGTCCGAAGACATCACGGAGGAGCAATTTAAAGCTCTGAAAGCAATGCCTCAGTTTAAATACAAATGGAAGTCTGACGAAAAGACGAGCAGAGACCTTTCTTACAAGAACTTCAGGCGATTGCTACGTCAAATAAACCGTCGCATGGGAGATTTGAAATTCACGATTCCTACAAAAAAAGAGTTCAATTCAGCCAAAAGGGTCCTGCTAAATCCTGACCTTGGCTAAACCGCCTGCAAGGCTGCGTTGCAACGCAACCTTACAAGCGGAAGCTGTCTTATTCCAGAACTCGCAGCTTGGCGTATTTCAGAATTATATTTTTAGGTGTCTCTATATTTTCAAACTTTATGGTGACCGCGCCGCCCATGGAGGCGTTCATGGCAGTTATCACACCTATGCCGAAAGTTGCGTGCTCAACCCTTGAGCCAACCTTCAGTTCTCCGCTCGCTCCGCCTTGCCGTGCCATATTTGCCAACGAATTGGCATTGTCTTTCAGCGGATTTGTCTCTGTCAGCTTTCTCAGGCTGGAGAAATTCGGCTTTATCCTCGTAGCCGCCGGCTGACGGCTCTGAACAGACGGGTTAAGATTGAACCTGCGGCCGAACGTGTTGTTGCTCTGCTGCACCCCCTCTGCCTTCTGCACACGCCCATGAGACTGCACATAATCATCCG
>CALGHE010000103.1 GCA_937915765.1 uncultured Bacteroidales bacterium
ACAAAAATCATGGACTTTGTTATGTGATCTATATACGAAAGTTTTAAAAGAATATTTATCAGAGGAAGCATGGAAAGATGAGTTTTTAGATGCGATATCTTTATATGCAAGAGAAGCATATGCGATGATACCAATGCCGCAATTTGTTTGGATTTGTGAACTTTACAGAGAAAAAGATTATGAAGATCGATTAAAAGCGTTTGGTGAAATTGTAATTGATGCCACTTCTGTGTCAGGTGCGGGCAATAGTATTAGGTCGTTGATAATGATGCACTATCCACATGTTCTAGGCGTCAGATATCCAGAACAATCTGAATTTGAATTCGATGATATGGTTGCGTTAGACAATGATGGTTTGTTTCCGGGTTTTCGAAAAAACTTGGAAAAAATCAAGTCCGATAGCACTTTATAAATGCAAGCATCTTGCATATACTATAGTGATGGGTGAAAACTTATCTATTATTTTTTATTATTTTATTGACAAGGGGGTTTATATGTGCTATACTAAACAAAAAAATTTTTTCATAAAATTATACTTTAAAAATCCAGTACAAAAATAGTAAAAAAAAAAATGTCAATCTCAAATAAGAAGTTGTTTAAATTTTATTTCGAGCATATTTGAGAGAGATTTTTAAATCTATTTTTAGTCTTCTTTTGCAGAAAATAGTGGACTATTATCAAAAAAGGAGAATAAAAATAGGTTTAAGGTGAGTTCTATAAATTCACCGTTTAAAATTTAAAAAGTGTAAATCGAAGATTGATAAACTTTTCGGTACTTTTTGATTTATTTTGGCAAATTGCTGCTTGTCAGTCGGTCACAGTGCTTGCACTGCTTCCTTCTTTCGCACAGCAATTTACTCGAAATAAATTCAAAAATTCCTCGAAATGAATTTATAGAACCCACCTTAAATTATAAAAATGATGAAAATTAGATTGATTTTGGTTGCGCTTTTTTCCATGGCGTGCATGTCTGCGTTTTCGTTGGACAAAGAAGATAAAGAGCGTGTTGTTAATGCGAAAGTGCAGGACATAGAGAACATGCTTACAGTTGCTAAGCAGCAAATGAACAAGCCGTACAGTCCAGGGGCAAGAGGTCCTGAGAGCTTTGACGGAGCAGGGCTTGCCGCGTTTGCGTATGGTGAGCTTGGCGTGAATCTGCCCATGTCGGAGGCCGAAATGATGGCTAAAGGCAAAAAGATCAAGAAGGCGAAGAAATTGGAAGAGGGAGACATTGTTTTCTTCAATGTTAACAACGAGACTGTTGTGGCTATCGTTGACAAGATGAAGGATGACGACTCTTTTGACCTGATTTACGTCTCTAAAGAGCACGGAGTCACCGTAGGTTCGAGCGCGTATCCGCCTTTTGCAGGAAATTTTAAGTCGGCTGTCAGAATTACATCAGACAAAGAACTTAAAAATATTCGCAAGGAGCATAAAAAAGCGGTGAAAGAGGCAGAAAAGAAGCAGAAGGAGATAGAAAAAGCAGAAAAGAAAGCGGCTAAAGCGCAAAAAGAGGCAGAAAAAGCTCAGAAAAAACTTGAAAAGGCCAATAAAAAGCTTAGCAAGGCTCAGTCTAAGTGATAACGAAGCGCCCGCCGTCAGAGTGCGGGTGTTTCCTCTTTTTTTGAGTGTTCGTTTGAAATTTAGGCGCGTTGGCTGAACTATTTTTGAACTGTAGCTTAAGTTTTTTACGTTTGGACCGTATTTCCTTTGATTGTTTTATGAAGATCAGAATAAAGAGTGATATAGCGTTAAGCAAGACTGGCTTTGTGTTCAATCCGCAGACGGGAGAGAGCTTCTCGCTGAACCCGATGGGGAGCGAGATTATTTGCCTTTTGAGGGACGGATTTTCAACAGAGGAGGTCGTTAAGAGTATTACAGACAGGTTTGACGTGTCTGCGCATTCGTTTTCTACTGATCTGGATGATTTTGTGGCGATGCTCAGGCGATATGAATTGACTGATGAAGCGTAGAAAGATTACTGTTGCGGTTACGGGACTTAATGCAATTGACAATCCCGGGTCCGGGGTCTCTGTTATAAGAAGCCTTAGGGAGTCGGAGCTTTTTGAGTGCCGTATTGTTGGACTGGCTTATGAATTGCTGGAGCCGGGCATTTATATGAAGGAGATTGTGGACTGCGCGTATCAGGTGCCTTATCCGAGTGCAGGAACGGAGGCGCTTTTTCAGCGTATCGAGCAGATATGCGAAGAGGAAAAGCTTGATGTCATCATTCCTAATTTTGATGCGGAACTGTATTCGTACATCAAGTTGGAAAGACGTCTTGCCAGCCTTGGCGTCAAGGTTGTTTTGCCTACGGTTCAGCAGTTTGAGGAGCGTCATAAGTACAATCTTTCGGATTTTGGCAAGCGTTCTGGAATCTTGGTGCCGGAGAGTGTGGTTTGCAACTCTGTTGGAGACTTTAAGGATTGCCCGGCTGATAAGCCTATTGTCGTGAAAGGTAAGTTTTATGACGCGTTTGTCGTTACGGGCAGAGAGCAGTTTGAGTATCATTTCTCAAAGATTGCGGCAAAGTGGGGCGTGCCGGTCATTGTGCAGCAGTTTGTTGACGGCGCGGAGTTTAACGTGGCTGGCCTTGGCGACGGGAACGGCAACTTGCTTGCGGCTGTGCCGATGAGCAAACGTTTCATAACTGACAAAGGCAAGGCTTGGGCTGGTGTTACTGTTGGTGACCGGCGGCTTGTCGAGCTCGCCGGGCTGTTCGTGAAGCAGACGAACTGGCGAGGTGCTTTTGAACTTGAACTGATCAAGTCTAAAGACGGGCGATTCTTCCTTATTGAGGTTAACCCGAGGATTCCGGCCTGGATATATCTGGCTACTGCCGCAGGACAAAACATTCCGGAGGCTGTGGTGCGTATGGCGCTTGGTGAGAATCTTTGTGCGTTTGAATCTTATGAAGTCGGAAAGATGTTTGTGCGTTATTCGTGGGATATGATAGTGGAGCAGGAAGAGTTTGCCAAATTCTCTATGGAGGGCAGAACTTAGAGTGTGTTCCGCTTAAATGTTAATTAAGGCAGATTTTTAGTTTGGAAAAGAAAAAAAAATACGAAAGGCCATTGATAAAGCCTATAAATGCAACTATGCCGGGCAAGTCCGGAACTGACGCTTACATCAGTCCGATGCTCGACATAGACGGCGTTTCTGTGCAGTCTCTTGCGGAGCGGTTCGGAACTCCGCTTTTTGTGATTTCGGAGAAACAGCTGAGGCGGAACATACGCATGGCGAAACGCGCGTTTTCCACTCGTCTCCCTAAAGTGGTCTTTGCATGGTCTTACAAAACAAACTATCTGGACGCAGTGTGCCGCGCCTTTCATCAGGAGGGTTCTTGGGCTGAGGTGGTCTCCGGCTTTGAGTATGACAAAGCTCTGAATAACGGCGTGCCGGGAGATCATATCGTGTTCAACGGGCCAAGCAAGAAACGTGAGGATTTAGAAAAAGCCCTGAAGAATGCGTCGCTGATACACATAGACAATCTGGACGAATTGTATATGTTGGTAGAGTTGGCAGGCGAGTTGCAGTGCAGGCCGCAGGTTGCCGTAAGGGTCAATCTAAACGCAGGTATATTGCCGGTTTGGGACCGTTTCGGCTTTAACTTAGAGAACGGGCAGGCTCTGGATGCGGTGTCTAAGATAATGAGTTTCGGATGTATGGATTTGCGCGGGCTTCATTGCCATATAGGCACGTTTATCCTTTCGTCCAAAGTCTATGGTGTTGCAGCTCAGAAACTTGCAGATTTTGCATGTGATATAAGGCGGCTCTTTGGGGTCGCTGTGGAGTATATTGATATGGGCGGTGGCTTTGCTTCTAAAAATACGCTGAAAGCGTCGTATCTTGTCGGGGCGGATATTTGTCCGTCTATGGACGACTATGCGGAGGAGATTGCAGATGCTTTCCATAAAGCTCCGTTTGGCAAGGGAGAGTTTCCGGCTTTGTTGCTGGAGACTGGCCGCGCGTTGGTTGACGACGCAGGGTTCCTTTTAGCGTCGGTGCTGACAAACAAGAGGTCGGCGCAAGGCGGTCGTTACACGGTTATGGATGCCGGTGTGAATCTTCTTTTCACGTCTTTCTGGTATAATCATAAAATCTCGCCGGCTCAGTTGTATTCGCAGCATTTTGAAAACACGACGCTTTACGGACCGTTGTGCATGAATATTGACGTGGTCAGGGAACAGGTCAGTTTGCCTTTGCTTAATAAGGGAGACCTGCTGGTTGTGCATAATGTCGGAGCGTACAACATGACGCAGTGGATGCAGTTTATCACGCTTCGTCCGAATATAGTGATGATAGAGGAGAACGGCGGAACAAAGTTGATTCGGGAAGCAGAAAAATTTGATGATGTGACGAGGCTGGAGCGTTTGTAGTCTGTTTAATGAGTAAAGCGATTGTCGGGCTGGTTTGTATGGATTTTGTGACGAGCATATTGAAGAGTTACAGTTCTGTGTTTTTTTCACAGAGCCGCCTGTTTGGCGCGTTGCTCCTTGCGGTGTCTTTCTCAAGCCCTTTGTCGGGAGCTTGCGGACTTGCTTGTTGCGTTGTCGTGAATCTGCTTTCATGGTTTATGCTTGACAGTAAGCCGAAGGTCGTGAGCGGATTTTATGGATTTAACGCAGTGTTTGCAGGCATCGCCTTAGGGGTGTTTTTGCCGTTCGGCAAGGTTTTGGTATGGCTGGTGCTGGCCTCCTCTTTGCTGGTGTTCTTGGTCGAAGTGTGGCTTGAGACTCGCATGTCCGGACGTGGGCTCCCTTTTCTGGCGTTTCCTTTCCTCATAACTTTATGGACAGTGCTTCTCCTTTTGCAGCAGACAGACAGTCTTGTGGGGTTCGGCATGACATTCAGCGAAAGCTCCGCTTCTGTTTTTGGCCGCTCTTTTGCAGGGTTGGCGGGGTTTTTGCCTAACTTTGCGGCGGAGTATCTTAAAAGCTTGAGTTTTATATTTTTTCAGGTTGATGTGTTTTGCGGACTGCTAATTGCTTGCGGACTGCTTTGCTTTTCTCGTATAGCCTCATTCTTCTCTTTGTTCGGCTTTGCCGTGGCATATCTTTTCTATAGCTTCTTTGACGGCGGCTTTTTTAATGTTCCGTTTGCTTACGTTGGGTTTAATTTTATACTGACGTCGGTTGCTGTGGGCTGTTATTTCGTAATTCCGTCATGGCGTTCCCTTGCATGGTGCGCGGCGCTTGTCCCGTTGCAGTTTTTGGTGATATATTCGTCGTCCCGTCTGTTTTCGTATTTATATCTTCCGACCTTCTCTTTCACGTTCTGTCTTGTGAGTGTCTTGTTTTTGCAGATGCTTAGACTAAAAGAGAGGACGGCTGGGCTTCTGTTGGCTGAGGATATAATGAACACTCCGGAGGAGACGCTGTACGAGGCGAAGGTGAGCAAGAAACGTCTTGCCGATTTGTCAAGGTGTTGTGTTTCTTTGCCTTTTTTTGGTGAGTGGAGGGTTATGCAGGGGCATGACGGGCAATTTACGCACAAAGATGCGTGGCGTTACGCATGGGATTTTGTAATAGATGGCGAGTCTGGCTTGCAGTATGATGAGGACGGCTCTAAACTGTCTGATTACTATTGTTTCGGAAAGCCGGTGACCGCCCCGTTTGACGCGGTTGTAGAGTCTGTTGTAGAGTCTGTCGCGGATAACGAGCCAGGTTGTGACAACCTTTTGCAGAACTGGGGAAATTATGTTATGTTGAGAAATGGCGAGCTATATTCGCTTGTTTGCCATCTGAAAAGAGGTTCGGTGAAGTGCGCGGCAGGACAGACGGTTTTACGTGGCGAAGTGATTGGTCTGTGTGGCAATTCTGGCCATTCGCTATATCCTCATCTGCATTTTCAGATTCAGAAGTCGCCGTTTGTGGGTGATGTTACTTGGAAGTATCCTCTGGACGGATATCTGAAAAGAGCAGGCGAAGATATGCAGTTTCAGAGCGGTTTCCCGACTGAAGATGATGTGGTGCGAAATATACCGATAGCCGAAAATTTGTGCAAAGTATATAATTTTGCAGACTTGAAGAGCATAGAGGCGCGTTCGGAAAAGTTTGGCTCAGAGAGATGGCTCGTTCGTGCAGACGGGTATGGAGGACGTTATCTGGATTGTGAAGAAAAAGGAGCTAAGGCGTGGTTTGTGAACGACGGAAAGACCTTCCGGTTTTTGCGCTTCGAAGGATGCAGGAGGTCTAATCTGTATTATTTTTTCTTGTCAAGCTATAAAATTCTTTTGTGCGATGAAGTTCGGTGGACTTTAGAAGATGAATTTCCCCTTTCAGTTCAGAAAAGAGGGGCGGTGGCTGTGCTGCAAGATCTGATGGCTCCGTTTTTTGTGTTCAAAAAATTAAGATTTTATGCTGAAAAGGGAGATAATATGGCTAAAATTGCAGAAAAAAGTATAACTTTACGAACTGAATTTAGCGAGTCTATTTTGGGTAGAGCTATAGATTCTTTAAAGTTTGATATTTCTGCGGATAATTCAGTCATCTCATCGGTGAAGGTTGAGGGCGGAACTGAAAGATTTGTCATCTCTTTTGCTGAGGAAAGATTTGTTTATGAGATAAAATGAGTAGATGCGTTTACATATTGATGTTGCTTTTGTTTTTCGGGCTTGGGTTTGTGAAGGCTGAGGATTCTGTGGTTTCTGACGGTCTGCAATATTCGGAGTTGATTGAACAGAACGAATTTTATGAAAATGTGCGCATAGGAACTACTTTTTTTGAACTTGGCAAATATGCGCAGGCGTCTCATTTTTTAGAGAAGGCTTATTGCTACAGGCCTTCGGACGAGCATGTCAGCGAACTTCTTTACTGGGCTTACGTGAATATGGGGCGAGATATGGAGGCGAAGAGAGTTTACAGTGAATTGTCTCCGGAACGTCTTGAGCACAAGCCTGTTTTTCCTAAGGTCTTGTCGTCCGCTTATGTGGAGGGTGGCGCTTTGCTGTACAGCCAGAAAGGAGTTGAAGTGCCGGAAGGGTCGCTTTATTCAGAGGATTTTGACCAGCAAGGCGGAGCTTATGTCATGTTGACGCTTACGCACGATGTAGCAGGCGGTTTTCAGATCGGACACGGATTCAATTACTTGAATACGTCCGGAAAGCAGCGAGCGGATTCGGCTATGGTTGCGATACTGGACGGCTCTACAGATTACGAGCAGTACGGTTATCTTGTAAATTTGAGGGCGGCCTTGCCAAGGCAGTGGAGAGTTTCGCTTTCGGGTTATCTGTTTGGCACTGAGTCGAGGTGCACGGCTGTGTCGTTAGACACAACGCAGACAGAGCCGGACAAACGTCCGGGTTTCAATGACGGCTGGCACAATAACTGGTGGGGCTACGGCTACAATCCGTATTACGGAG
>CALGHE010000104.1 GCA_937915765.1 uncultured Bacteroidales bacterium
GCCAAGTCATTTTGTGCCAACACATGGCCTTGCTCTGCGGCCTTGCGATACCATTGGACAGCCTGCGCAAAGTCTTGTTCCACACCTTCGCCGTAATAGTAGCGATTGCCCAAATTGTATTGAGCCTTAGCATCTCCCTGTTCTGCCGCTTTGCGATACCATTTGGCAGCTTGATCGAAGTCCTGTTTCGTTCCGTAGTACGCCCCCAGATTGTTTTGAGCCATAACATCTCCCTGCTCCGCCGCTTTGTGATACCATTGGACAGCCTGTGCGAAGTCTTGTTCCACGCCTATTCCGTTATCATAGTACCATCCTAAATTACATTGCGCTGTTGCATACCCCTGTTCGGCTGCTTTGCGACACCACTCAATGGCTTTAGCAAAGTTCTGCTCCACACCTTTACCATTATGGTAGCAAGCTGCCAGATTGCTTTGAGCCTTAGCATCACCCTGTTCCGCCGCTTTGCGATACCATTTGACAGCCTGCGCAAAGTCCTGTTCCGTTCCTACGCCGTTTCCATAACAAAAAGCCAAGTCATTTTGTGCCAACACATGGCCTTGCTCTGCGGCCTTGCGATACCATTTGACAGCCTGCGCAAAGTCTTGTTCCACACCTTCGCCGTAATAGTAGCAATTGCCCCAATTGTATTGAGCCTTAGCATCTCCCTGCTCCGCTGCCTTGCGATACCACTCTGCCGCCTTAACACAATCCTGCTCCACGCCTGTGCCATCATCGTAACAGACACCTAAATTATATTGAGCCACTGAGTTTCCTTGTTCCGCCGCTTTGCGATACCACTCTGCCGCCTTAACATCATCCTGCTCCACGCCTGCTCCACTGTGGTAACAATAACCTAAATTGACTTGTGCCTTAATGACACCTTGCTCCGCCGCTTTGCGATACCACTCCGCCGCGCTCTCCATATCACCATCTTTGCTACATTGAAGAGCTTTCTGATACATCTCTTCCGGAGTCAGCAAAGACTCTTCTTCCTCTCTATTTACATTTTGCCTACTCATTAATTTTCTTCGCCTTTTTCAACTTTCTTTTGCGTAAAAAATATACAATCACACCTGCTATTATGTAAAGAGGCCAAAGTTTGATTAAACCTACAATAACATCCAAACCGCCCTTGAAAGCGTCTGCAACCTTAGAAAGGAAAGTTTCCTCCTCCTCGCCATAATAGCTGTATCTGTAGCTATCAGACAAAGTCAAATCAACTGAGCTGAACTCTACATCATAATCTATCTTCATGATTACTTTAGACATAGCTTCCGCATCTTCCTGAATCTCGTCTATTCTTTCCTGTATCTCCAAAAGGTCTTCCACATCTTTTGCAGTACTAAGCAACCTTCTGTAATTCTCCAGCATGGCCTGTTTGGTCTCTTTTCTGGACTTGCTGTCAAGATATTTTGCAGTCAAATCTTCGGAATAGAAATTTCTTTTCCTAATTTTCCCCTCTAACCCGTTCAGACTTGCCACAAATTTGTCTAACGAATCTGCAGGGACTCTCAGTTTCATCTCATACTCTTCAAAGTTTGAAGTTGAACGGAATTCTTCACTTACCACAAAACCATTTAATGAGCTAAGCAAATGTCCGACACGCTCCTTTGACGCATCCACATCTTTCAACTCGTCTATTTCAATTTCCGCCCTACGTTTAATTTTACGGTCTTTGATGACATCAACATTTGGACCTCCCACATTTGAAGGCAAGGCGTGCTGCTTCAAAGAAGGCGGAGGCGGAGGCGGCAGTTCATCAGACTCCACATAGACTTCTGCCTCAACTAATTCCTCATCTGCTGACAATGCATAAGCCTTTTCGTTTTTGTTGCCACAAGAGACAATAAAGAGAGACAGCAGCAAAATAATAAATTTATTTTTCATATTTACAATTAACAGATTTGGTAAGACAAAATAAGATTGACAATTAACAGATTAACTATTTGTTAACTATTAATTGTCAATCGCAAAATATAAAGTTATCCCATAACAACGACAACTTCGTTCACATCCTTCATCTTAGCGAAAGGAACTACATTGCCGACGATAGATTCACCGTTCAAAGTCATAGACTTAACGCCCTTTTCCACCTTGTTAGGGTTTTCCACCTTGATGTTAACAACCTTGCCGCGGAAACGACGAGTAGCCGTAAATCCTTCCCATTCAGGAACACAAGGGTCAATCATCAAGCCATCATAATCAGGACGGATACCCAAGATATACTGAGCAGCAGCGAAGTAAGCCCAAGAAGCAGTACCGCTCAACCAAGGGCAACGGCTCTGGCCCGCGCGCATGTTGTAAGTAGAGCAAGTAGTCTGAGCATATACGTACGGCTCAATCTGGCGAACTTCAGCACGTTCGTTGTAAGCAGCCGGCAAATAGTTCTTGTAGTTCTTGAACGCGCGCTTACCGTGGCCCAAGATACAGTCTGCCATGATACCCCAACCCTGAGTGTGCTGGAACACAGCCGCATTTTCCTTCATACCCTTGATAAACAAAGGAGCCTTGATAACAGAAGCCTCAGTCTTTTCGTATGGAGGGTCGCAAAGAACCAAACCGTAATCGATAGCGAGGTACTTCTCAACGCTGTTCATGATAGTTTCCGCTCTGTCGCCGGTAGCCTGACCAGAGATGACAGCCCAAGAGTTAGGGTTCAGCCAAATCTTTCCTTCGTTCAATGGGTCGTTCTTAGTACCGAAGATGTAACCATCTTCCTTGATAGCGCGCACATACCATTCGCCATCCCAAGCCGCCTTGTCGATGTCAGCAGTCAACTGGCTCAAGTGACCTTCAGCCCACTTAACCTCGTCAGCCTTGTTAAGGCGAGTACATATATCAATATAAACAGTAAGAGCATAACGCAGCTGCATAGCCACGAACACAGTTTCGCCCTTAGCGCCAAGAACAAGACAGTCGTTCCAGTCAGCCTTCAATCCGCAAGGAAGGTTGTTCTTTCCGCGGCGGTCAAGGTTGAACTGAATAGCGCGGCGCAAGTGGTCAAGCACAGTGCCCTCGCCCTTGTCCGAATAAGGAAGCACCTTTTCGTAGTAGCTCATGTCGCCGATTTCCTTAACATAAGTCGGGATAGTGTTGAAGAGCCACATACAGTCGTCAGAACGGAACTCGTTTTCAGGAGTCGGAGCCTCTTTGCCCGGGTTGTGAGCGAACGGCTTAACAACCGGCATAGCGCCACCATTAGAGTTCTGACCAGTAATCATAAGTTCAAGACGCTCAACAACCTCGTCTGTGATGTTGTGAACCACGCCAAGCATATCCTGAATAGTGTCACGATAACCCATACCGTCACGTTCGCCACGATAGATAAGCGAAGCGGCGCGGCTCCATGCGTAAGTGATCAGGTTGTTGAACGGATTCCACATGTTAATCATGCTGTTGAAAGCAGCGTCCGGAGTCTTAGCCGAAAGGCCTTCGATACGTCCGTGCCAGTAGTCAACAAGCTTGTCGAACTCAGCCTGCACCTTGTCTTCAGAATCAACAAGCTTAGCAGCCTTAGCGCCCTCTTCCCAAGCCTTACCGATACCAAGCACAACAGAGAACACCTTAGTTTCGCCCGGAGCAAGCTCAAGGTCCATCTGCAAAGTACCGCAGCCATTGTCACCCTCAGTAACAGAGTTGCTGCACTGACCATTAACAACAGCGATAGGATTTGCATAAGTGTGATAATTTCCGATGAACTTGTCACGGTCGCTGTCATAACCAGTAACCTTCTGACCTACAACACCGATGAAAGAGTGGCGAGCCTGGTCCTTGTTCTGGAAGTTTTCCGGCTCTTCCGGCATGTAAAGGTTGTTACCGTGGTCGATAAAACCATCCTGATAAGAAGTCTTTACGATATACTGAGTATATTGAAGGTTGTTGCTGTCGTCGTTCATGTTCCAGTTCGAAGCGAACTCAGCGTAAGTGAACGCGCGCAAGTTACGTTTCTTAGTGTCATTGTTAGTCACCTTCACATTCCAAACCTCAAACTCCTGTCCCATAGGAACGAAGTAAAGAGTTTCAGTCTTGATATTGCTGTACTCAGAAGAGATCTTAGTGTAAGCCGAACCATGGCGGCATTCGCTCTTATACTGGTCGAGCGGCTTGCCAACTGGCTGCCAAGAGCCAGACCAGAAGTCCTTTGAGTCACAGTCGTGCAAATAGATGTAACGGCCAGGCTGGTCCAACGGCACCGTGTTAAATCTGATTCTTAGAAAACACCCCTGCACAGAAGAACGGAAGAAAGAATATCCGCCTGCATTGTTTGTGATGATAGCGCCGTAGCGTGTATCACCTAGATAGTTACTCCATGACTTTGGAGTATCCGGTTTAGTAACGACATACTCTTTTTTCTCGTCGTCAAAATATCCGTACTGCATACTTTAAATTTTATTTTTTATGATTTAATTTGACACAAACTTTAATTTTTCAAATATAGAGATTTTTTTTGAATTTACTGCATAGTTTGGATTTTATTTCAAAATGAAGGAATATAAGGAAGTGAGACGTAGTGTGTGCTACGTCTCTACAGGAGGGTACGGCACAACATATCCGCCTGTCAGAATAAATAATTCATACCCACATAAAACCCTTGTGTTCCGTCCTGTTCGTTCAGAGCCTTTCCGTAATCGACAGAAAAGGTGAAATTATCGTTATAAGATATTTTCAGCCCTGCGCCTGCAGACACGTGCGGTTTGTCTCCGTCAAGGTCAAAACATCGCTCCAACTCGCTTTCCGGCACACCATCCAGATTAACGTCATACTCTTGAGTGACCATGCCACCGTCTGCAAAAATATTTGTGGCCAGAGCTATTCTCTGTTTGAAAAGCATAAACTCAACAAACTTCCACCTAAGCTCAACATTAGCCATCACTTCGCCGTCTGCAATAACTCTGTTTCGCCTCACACCTCTAACCGAACGCGCACCGCCAAGCCCAGTTGACGACGCTCCAGTCAGCACCGTTGTATTCCAGTTTTGCAGAAGGTAATAAGGCGTTTTGCCCCACAACTTATGCTGCCACCCGATACGGTAAGCCAGAATCAGACGCTTGGCGTACAAGTTAAAATATTGACGGTGATAGAGCGTGACTTTAGCAAAATCAGCCTCTTCCGAACTTGTTATTGACGGATTATAAAGCAGAAGCAGTTCCGTCCACATTCCTTTTGTAGGGCAGCTTTCGCGGTCTCTGCTGTCAAAGCTGACCCCAATGTTCAGCTGAGAATTAAATCCGCCGTCGGCCTCAACATCATCTATAATACCCCACTTGACATACTCGTCATAAAGAGACGGTAGGTCCGGAGCGTCCTTGTCAATCTTGCTTCTGTCGAGGCTTCCCATCTCCATATTCAGCAGATTTAGTCCGGCAAGCCAGAATAGACGTCCGCCATCAGAAAACGCGCCACGGAAATTAACCATTCCTCTGGTCATTTTCTGGTCATACTTATAGTAAAACTTGGTTCTGTACAAACTGCTCTCCTCATCTTCAAACCCCTTGCAAAACTTAGCCTCCCTGCCGTTGAATCCGAAGAAATCCGCATTCAGCTCATGCATGCAGGTCAAGTCGGCCGTCAGCCTCACTTTGCCCAGCAGGTCGGGAGCATCATAATAAGCCCGCAAAATATAAGAGCCGCTCACAAACCTGCTTCCTTCGAGATAGAGAGAGTGCTTGTACTTAGGATAAGACGAGCCGTCGCCGTACCAGTACAAATTAGTCAGCGCCCCATACTGGAAGCCAAAGTCCGAGTCATAAGAGACGACCGGCAGCGCCCCCATGCTGAAGCCAGTCTTTCTGAAAGTAGAGTCCTTCTGCGAATAAGCCAAGACAACGCACGCGACAAACGCCATGACGCAAAACCACCTCTTCATATCACACGTCAAAACAAATTCAACTTATTTTTTCTTGCCTCATCGATAGACATGAGATTGCTCCTCTTTGCCGATTGTTCGTCTCGTATAGCCTGCTGTTCCGCCCTGTTTTTCTCTATATAAGCATCTCTTGTTTTAAGATTAAGCACCTGAGCTGCGGCAAACGTATTTTGCGAAGCGTCCTTCATGTGAAAGACAGGGCCTTCGTATTGAGTTGCAATCTTCACAGCAGTATGTATTTTAGACGTCGTAGCTCCGCCAATCATCAACGGGATGCGCATTCCAGCCTTCTGCATCTCCGCCGCCACCTGGCACATCTCTTCGAGCGAAGGAGTGATAAGGCCGCTAAGGCACACTATATCCACCTGTTCCTCAAGAGCCGTCTGGATGATTTTCTCTGTCGGAACCATAACGCCGAGGTCTATGATCTCGTAGTTATTGCAAGCCAAGATGACCGAAACGATATTCTTTCCTATATCATGCACATCGCCCTTTACCGTTGCGATTAATATTTTTCCGGACTTGCTTGCGTTGTCAGCCTTCTGAGCCTCGATGTAAGGCTGCAAAATTGCGACCGCCTTCTTCATCACCCTTGCAGTCTTAACCACCTGAGGCAAGAACATCTTTCCGGCTCCGAAAAGTTCGCCCACCGTATTCATACCGTCCATCAGAGGCTTCTCTATAATTTCCACCACGTTAGGATAAACCGCGCGAGCCTCCTCCATGTCCGTTTCGAGGTAATCTACAATTCCCTTTATTAGAGCGTATTCAATACGTTCGGCAAGCGGTTTGGAGCGCCATTCGTCGCGTCTCTCCGCCTTTTCGCCAGTAGCCTGCGCTTTAATCTCCTCAGCCTTTTCAATCATACGCTCCGTAGCGTCCGGCCTGCGGTTAAGCACCACATCCTCAACACATTGCAGCAAGTCGGCCGGAATATCCTCATAAACCTGCAGCATACCAGCGTTTACAATACCCATATCCATGCCAGCCTTGATAGCATGATACAAAAAGACGGAGTGCATCGCCTCTCTCACAGGATTATTGCCTCTGAACGAGAACGAGAGATTGCTCACGCCGCCGCTGATTTTTGCATAAGGCAAGTTCTCACGAATCCAACGGGCAGCCTCTATGAAATCCACTCCATAGTTGTTATGTTCCTCAATACCAGTAGCAATGGCAAGCACGTTAGGGTCAAATATAATATCCTGAGGCATGAAGCCAGCCTCTTCAGTAAGCAACTTGTAGGCACGTCCGCAAATCTCCTTTTTGCGCTCAAAAGTGTCGGCCTGCCCCTTTTCATCGAAAGCCATCACAACCACAGCCGCGCCGTACGAACGAATCTTGCGGGCCTTTTCGACAAAAGCCACCTCGCCCTCTTTCAGCGAGATTGAATTAACCACGCACTTGCCCTGCACGCACTGAAGCCCTGCCTCGATGACCTCCCATTTAGACGAGTCTATCATAATAGGAAGCTTAGATATTTCAGGTTCGGAAGCAATCAAGTTCAAGAACGTCACCATCTCCGCCTTTGCGTCGAGCATAGCGTCGTCCATATTCACATCAATAATCTGCGCTCCGTCTTCAACCTGCTGGCGAGCGATACTCAGAGCCTCTTCATAATTTTTCTCGCTTATAAGCCTGAGGAACTTCCTCGAGCCTGCCACGTTACATCTTTCGCCCACATTCACGAAAAGCGAACGCTCCGTCTCGCCCTTTTCCAAGTTGCAAGACTTCACCACAAGCGGCTCAAGACCGGAGAGGGCCATATCGTGCGACCTCTTGCGCGGCATCCTTGGCTCTGCATCATTCACAAAATCCTGATAAGCGGCTATATGCTCCGGAGTCGTTCCGCAGCATCCGCCTATTATATTGACAAGTTTTTCGTTCACATACTCCACAACCTGGCTTGCCATGGTCTCCGGCGTTTCGTCGTACTCGCCAAACTGGTTAGGCAACCCCGCGTTCGGATAGGCGCTCACGTAGCACGGAGCCATATTGCTGACCACCTGAAGGTAAGGCTTTAAATCCTTAGCTCCAAAAGAGCAGTTAAGCCCCACGGAGAGCAGGTTTGCGTGAGAGACAGAGTTAAGGAACGCCTCGATGGTCTGTCCGGAAAGCGTTCTTCCGCTGACATCCGCAACCGTGGCCGAAAGCATCAGATACACACTTCGTCCGCAGCTGTCCATAGCCTTTTCCGCTGCAAATATGGCCGCTTTGGCGTTGAGCGTGTCAAATACAGTCTCGATAAGGAGAGCGTCAACACCCCCCTCGATAAGAGCCTCCATCTGCTCCTGATAAGCCTCTGCAAGCTCTGCAAACGTTACACCGCGCATAGCCGGATTGTTGACATCTGGCGAGATTGACGCCGTTTTGTTAGTAGGTCCGACAGAACCTGCCACGAAACGGGGCTTATGCGGATTCTGAATAGTGAAATGGTCCGCCACCTCACGAGCAAGACGAGCCGCCGCAATGTTGAGTTCACGAACACACCCCTCCATGCCATAGTCCGACATAGATATTCTCTGAGAGTTGAAAGAACAAGTCTCGATAATATCCGCGCCAGCCTCCAAATATTTTGCATGAATTTCTCGTATAACGTCCGGACGAGTTATACAAAGCAAGTCATTATTTCCTTTCTGATTGAATTCGGAGTCCGCAAAACGCGCTCCTCTGTAGTCCGACTCCGTCAGTCCATACTTCTGAACCATTGTGCCCATTCCGCCGTCAAGCACAAGAACACGGTTCTCCAGCTCTTTTCTAAGATTGTGATTCATCCCTTTAATTTTTTACAAATACAAATATACGCAAATTCAGCCCAAATCATCAAGTTTTGAGTTCTATTTAAAATAAAAAACAGAACTTTTCGGCTTTGTTGACATCTAATATTGCTAATACCCAGTCACATACATAATCAGCCAGCCTCATCAACCTAAAAAAATAAAATCCTGAGCATCAATGCAGGAACCGCACCGTAACGAAAATATGTTCCGCCGTCAAAAACTAATCGTGAAAAAATAACACTCTCATCACTAATATCTTGTCAAAATTTACTACTTTTGCACTTCATAATTAAAGGCGACTTCTATAAATGTCTTTTAAATTCATCTCGACCTAATTATAGGAATTGCCCAAACAGAATAATTTGAATTTTATATAAAATGGCTTTACAGTGTGGTATTGTCGGGCTGCCTAACGTAGGCAAATCGACCCTTTTCAATTGCTTGTCCAACGCAAAGGCTCAAGCTGCAAACTTCCCGTTCTGCACAATAGAACCGAACGTGGGTGTTATAACCGTTCCAGACGAACGACTTGTCAAACTAGAAGAGTTGGTTAAGCCGCAGCGCGTGCAGCCGACAACCGTCGAGATTGTCGATATCGCCGGACTTGTGAAAGGCGCGAGCAAGGGCGAAGGTCTTGGCAATAAATTCCTTGCTAACATACGCGAGACGGACGCCATTCTGCACGTTTTGCGCTGTTTCGACAACGAAAATGTGACTCACGTGGACGGCAGCGTCAATCCGGTGCGTGACAAGGAAATCATTGATACTGAACTTCAGCTGAAGGACCTTGAAACTGTCGAGAGCCGAATCCAGAAGATTCAGAAGCAGGCTCAGACTGGCGGCGACAAGCAGGCGAAGGCGGTGTATGAGGTGCTTGTGAAATACCGCGAAGCCCTTCTTGCAGGAAAGTCGGCTCGTGTTGTTGACTTGACGAAAGAGGAAAAAGCTCTTGTTAAGGATATTTACTTGCTTACCACAAAGCCTGTCATGTACGTGTGCAACGTGGACGAAAACAGCGCGGTTTCGGGAAATAAATATACCGAGGCTGTTGCCGAAGCTATAAAAGAGGAGAATGCGGAGATGCTTATCGTGGCGGCTGCTACGGAGGCCGACATCTCTGAACTTGAAACGTTCGAGGAGCGACAGATGTTCCTTGAAGAGATAGGGCTGAAAGAGTCTGGCGTCGCTCGTCTGATCAAAGCGGCCTACAAGCTGCTCGACCTGCAGACTTATTTCACTGCAGGTGTTCAGGAGGTTCGCGCTTGGACTTTTATCCGCGGCATGAAAGCGCCTCAGTGCGCCGGAATTATCCACTCCGACTTCGAGAAGGGCTTTATCCGCGCCGAGGTCATCAAGTACGAAGATTTTGTGGCTCTTGGTTCTGAGGCTGCTTGCCGTGAAGCCGGAAAAATCTCTATCGAAGGGAAAGAGTACGTGGCTCAGGACGGCGACATGATGCACTTCCGCTTCAACGTGTGACGCACGCAAAAAATATACGGCGGCTTCTATAAATTTACGGTTCGAGACTGTCACTTCCTTGTCCGAAGCTTGGCAGACTCCCGCAAATCTATAGAAGCCGCCTTTTTTATACCGGGGGCAGAAAAGCATCTTTCACATGCTCTATCCTGTAACTGCCGTTGCCCTCCGGAACAACCGCGACAATATCAAAGCGAGTCTCCATGAGAATGTCGAACTCAAAAATATACTCCTCTGCCGCCGCCACAAGATTCCTGATTTTGCTGTTGGTGATAGCCTCCTTAGGATGCTCAAAAAAATCCGTGCTGCGAGTTTTAACCTCAATAATGACAAGCTCGTCGCCATCTACAGCCACAATATCAATCTCTTTTTTTCCGCAGACCCAGTTGCAATGGCGCAAAGTGTACCCTATGGAAAGGATGTACTCCACCGCCAAACGCTCCCCCGCCTGCCCTAATTCGTTATGCTCAGCCATAAGAAAACGTAAATAATATTCGGCACAAATATAAATCATATCCAAAAGAAACACAAGAGCTGAAAAAAAATACTCAATAACAATTTGTATATCATACCCTTACGAAGGAAGTCTGTTTTTTTTCAAAAAAAAGCCTCCGTTTTTTTTGGAGTTTTCAAAATAATACCTACCTTTGCATCGCATTTGAGAGATAACAAATCTCACTCCTATCAAACTGCGGAAATAGCTCAGTTGGTAGAGCACAACCTTGCCAAGGTTGGGGTCGCGGGTTCGAGTCCCGTTTTCCGCTC
>CALGHE010000105.1 GCA_937915765.1 uncultured Bacteroidales bacterium
TAGAGCACAACCTTGCCAAGGTTGGGGTCGCGGGTTCGAGTCCCGTTTTCCGCTCTTCTGTGTCAGAGTAATCTGACATTTTTTATTGAGCGCAGGTGGTGGAATTGGTAGACACGCTACTTTGAGGGGGTAGTGCCGGTTACGGCGTGTGAGTTCGAGTCTCATCTTGCGCACTCCTTTCTTTTTTTGTTTACACTAAATCTTTTTTTGTATGTGGGAGGTGAATCCTGAAGAGACTGGCAGAGCGAAGGCCTTTGACTCTTGGATGAAGGCTGTTGTGCCTATGGTTACCATTTTCAAGACGTTGGACGTCTCGCGCCTTGTGAGGTTAAGCAAGAAAAATCATTTGAAATTTAATATGCTGATGTGTTTCTGCGTGGTCAGAGCGGCAAGCCGTGTCGAGGAGTTTTACATGCTTCCGATAGACGGTAAACTGATGCGTTTCGACAAACTGGCGGTGAGCGTGGTCGTGAATACGAAGGCGGGCGGCATAACTACGTGCGATGTCCCTTTTATAGACGATATACGTAAATTTAACAGCGCTTATCTGGAGCTTACGCAGAAGGTTTACGAGAGCGGGGAGGAGTACTGTCTGGATAACGAGTGCATGGTGGTTGGAACTTCCGCGCTTGTGAAGCATGAGCTGGACGGTATGGTGAA
Organism: uncultured Bacteroidales bacterium; assembly: GCA_937915765.1. Lineage (GTDB taxonomy): Bacteria > Bacteroidota > Bacteroidia > Bacteroidales > Paludibacteraceae > RGIG9379. The sequence continues at coordinate 661 of CALGHE010000105.1, forward strand.
TATTTACGCTGGCTTTTTTAACAATCCGTTTCTCGCGTGGGCAAAGTACAGGAAGGGTCTCTTCAAGGTTAAGCTGCCTGTGTCGTTTCAGTTTCATCATACTCAGATGGACGGCGGGCATGCTGCTGCGTTTCTCGATATTTTGCAGGAGGAAATTGCCGGTCTGAAGGTTTGATTGCAATCGTGTGGAGCTGTTGTCCGTAATTTTTTTTAATTAAAGTTATATTTTTTTGTGATATTGTGATATACTTTTGTACCTTTGCGGAAATGATGTGGCGGATTTGTCTTGTTCGCAGTTAATCATGAACAGGATAATATGTGCGGTGAGTTTGAATTTGTAGTATATTTTAAATAGTAGTTTATGAAAGCATTAAAGTATTTTTTAATTTTGGGTTTGCTTGCGACAGGATTTGTGTCGTGCAAGGATGATGACGATGATACAGAACAGATTGAAAACTTAGATGATATACCGAAAGGTAAGGCCAAGTTGAATTTGGACGGTGCTTATCTTCTTTTCCCGGCGGTGGAGCATGATATTTGTGATTTTAAGGTTTTTGAGGATTCAATAGGCGGAGTGTCTATACTTGACGGTGAGTATTTTAAATATGAACCTGGCTATTCTTGCTATTCAAAGTCGAACGACTCGTTGGCAGTGTCTATCAGACGTTCTGAAATAGAAATCAGTAGCGAGCAGTTGAAAGGCATTATTGATGAGGAGATCCTCATCTACATGTCTCCTGATAATGGCTGCGATACGCTTCTGGGCAGAACGAACGTGACTTTGAAGAACGGATACGATGCAGAGAAGGTTTCGTACAGAAGAATTGAAAAGGATGGGGATAATAAGCTTGAGTTCCTTTTTGAGGTTTACTATGTGATTAACGATATTGACGGAAGATTGTACAATATCATGGTAAGCATGCCGTACGGAACAAGAGTTAGACATTACGACTATTTGACTGATATTGTCGGGTCTTTGAAGTTCGGGAAATGACGTGTTCTTTATGATAAAATAAACTAAGAAGTATATATTTTTTTTATGAGACATTTTTTTTCGTTGGTTGTGTTGTCGGCGTTGTTGTCATCCTGTGCCGGAGAAATATTGTTGCACGACTGTGAGTGTGTGAATGAAAATCCTCCGCCTTTAAACGAGGTGCAGATACTTGAATATGACGGCGAGTGTTCAGAACTGGAGGATGAAGGCAGGGTCTGTCGGGAGTTGAATTGATAATTTGTAGATTGGTATTTATAGAGATTGCCTATAAACTGCTTGTGCGGGGCAAAGTCCTCCGAACAGGCAGTTTTTTGTTGTGAAATATGTAAGAATGGAGTTAGATTTGAAAAAATGTGCAAGAGCGTTGGCTCTGGTAGTGGTGGGCGTTGTGTTCATTGTGTCGGCGTTGGCAAAGCTAAGTTCGATAGATTCGTTTGTGTTGTACGTCTTTAGTTTCGGATTTTTCAGTTTTGACGTTTCTTCTGTCTTGGCGAGGCTTGTGGTCGGTGGCGAGCTGTTTTTAGGGACGGGGCTTCTGAGTGGCCTTTACAGCCGTTTCTTTAAACTGGCGGCGCTCTTTGCTCTTGCAGTCTTCACGCTTTTTCTTTTTGCACTTTTGGTGATGGGCGAGGAGGGCAATTGTCACTGCATGGGCGAGGCCTTTGAACTCTCTCCGGGCAAGTCAGTCCTGAAGAATGTGGCTCTTGTCGCGCTTCTTTATTTTGGCGAGCGAAGGTTTGGGTTCAGATTAGATAAATTGGCAGTCGCGCTTGTTGCAGTTTTCGCTTTTGTCGGGGTCTTTGCTTATGTTCCGCCGGACTTCCTCTTGAAGAAAAAAGAGCTGAAAGTAGGGGAGAATAATTTGATGAAATATCTGAACGAGGAGGCGGCTTTTGATGGAACCGATTTTCAAAAAGGTAAATATATCATCTGTTTTTATAGCACAAAGTGCAAGGTTTGTCTTTTGTCTGCCCGTAAGATGGATCTTTTTATGGACAGATATAATATACCGGACACATCTGTGGTGCAGTTGTTCAAGGCTGCGTACGGAACGGATTTTAAGGCAGAAGGCATAGAAGACGAGCTGGAGAGCCAGTTGTTGGCGTTTAGTGAAAAGTCGGAGGCTCGTCTGGTGGAGAAGCGTCATTTTGTAAAGGATGCAGATTTGTGGAGCATGACTCACGTTGTTCCGATGTTTGTGTTTTTGAAGGACGGCAAGGTTGTTGACAAACTGAACTATAGAGGGTTGACAGAAGAAAGCATAGAACTGTTTCTCTCAAAAGAGTGAGTTTTGTTGAAAAAATAAGGGCGTTTGCCGAAAAGTTAGTCTAAAGTTTGTATTGTTAAAATTATTGATGTATCTTTATGCTCTGAATTTTGTTGTTCGTCTTTTTCAGTTCTGTTAGAAGATGTTTGGTTGGATATAATATTAATAGAGGAGACGGGGGCGTGGATGATTCGCATTAAAAAAACACGTAGTCAAATATTTATAGTTATGGGTTATTTTAGACTTTTTGTTGTCTTTTTCTTGTTGAGCAGTTTTTGTGCTTATTCAGCAAATGAGGACACTCCGAATCTGAGTTTTGAAGACGGTGATTTCGGAGGGTGGAGTTTGTATTATGGTGACTATTACGAAACGGACGACGGTCGGTATGTATATGATTGGGCTCCGGTAGCTGCAGGTGGAGAGAGAATAAAGGTGATGAACACTGTGAAAGGCACGATGGACCCGACGATTACGTGTAAGGAAAAAAACATTTTAGTGAATCCGGATGGAGTGCCGGTGGCTCGAATAGGACGCCCTTGCAACACAGAAGGTTTGCCGGCAGGGATATCTGGGTTAACTGAAAGATGTAAACGATTAGAGGCTGCAGCGGAGCGTATGACGTACACTTTTGTCGTTACCGAAAAAACAGCGCTTTTGACATATAAGTTCGCTCTTGTGCTTGCGGACCCTGCGGGTCAGAACTCTGCACATACGGGAGAGCAGTTGCCGCAGTTTTCATTCAAAATATCTTCAGTTGGTGCAGACGGTGCTGAAAAGTCTTTGAGCTGCAGCGAATATTCTGTAAAGGTAGGCTCTAGTGACCTTGAAGTTAACGGCAGGTGTGCGTTGTCTTCAACAAGAAGTGGAAATGACCCGGAAGATTATAAGTTTAAGAATTGGACTACAGGAGCTATTGATTTGACTTCTCAGATTGGAAATACTGTAACTATAGATGTTTGGACGCACGACTGTTTGGTGGAAAACACTTGCAACGGTGTGGCTACTCGTATGGCGGGCGGACATGACGCCTGGGGGTATTTCTGGGCTGAGACGCGAGAACTTGAACTTAAAACAAAAAATTGCGTCGGCGAAAATCCCACGTTAGAGGCTCCGGAAGGTTTTTACTCTTACAAATGGTCACGCTCTGACGGCGTGGAGGGTACAATCAAGACCCCGGACCCCGAAAAGCCTTGGCTTGTGGAGGTGGACAGGGCTACGGTTACTGACGGTGTGACTTATACCTGCGAGGTGGTGTCTGAGTTTTGTGGCTCAACTATCAAGATAGAGGCTGAACTGGACAAGGTGACTGTGGCGCCGGACTTCGTCTTTGAAGATACTTGCGGGGGGAAAATTAAGTACGAAAACAAGTCGGTTGTGGAGGGTGACGAGGTTTACTCTTATTCGTGGGACTTTGGCGATTCGTCCTATTCGGTGCTGAAAAATCCTGTACATGAGTATCCTGAACCGGGAAATTACACGGCAAAACTCATTGTGCGTTCTGAAAAAGGGTGCGTAGATTCTGTTAAGCAGGACGTGATTGTGCGTTACTTCCCTAATCTTGAAATTGACGGAAATACTAAATATTGCAAGGGTGACACCATAGACCTTGAGGTGCTTGAGGCTGAGACTGGCAGCGAGTTCTTATGGAGCACTGGTGATAAGACTCAGAAAATCAGGACTCTGGCAACTGAAAGCAAGTATTATGATGTGAAGGTGACCGACAGATTCTCTTGTGAATACGAAAAGAATATTTATGTGTCTGTCTATGAGAAACCTACTGTAAGGTTGCGCGGCTCGTTCAATGTATGTTATGGTGATACGGCTCTGCTTATCGCCAGCGGGGCTACGTCTTATTCATGGAATGTAGGTGTTGCTGATGACTCTCTGAAAGTGAGGCCGTTGGAGGATACGAAATACACCGTTGTGGGTACTGCCAACAATGGCTGCAAGGCTGTGGTTGACACTGTCGTAAAGGTTTTGGACCTGCCGGTTGTGACTATAGAGGGTGATGATGAAGTGTGCGAGAATCATAGTGTCACGCTTACAGCTAAAGGTGCTGCAACATATATTTGGAGTGACCTTTTTGCCGGCGCTGAAAGAACCTTGTCGCCAGAAACGTCCGGACAGTTGACTTTCTCTGTTACAGGGACTGACGCTAATAATTGTTCTGCAACTGCCACTAAAAGTTTATATGTGAAGCCTACGCCTGATGTGGCGATGCGCGGCGACTCTATTGTCTGCGTCGGCGAAATTGCAAGGCAGGAGGCTGTTGGCGCTGATACTTACGAATGGCACAACGAGACCACGCTGAACTATCTGGCGAAGGTGCTGGATAAGCCTGAGGTATGGACGGTGACCGGAACTACCGACGGCTGTTCTGTGACTGTGTCTCGAATGATGAACATCAAAAAGCCTTCTAACGTTTGGATTGACGGCGTTTCTGAAATTTGCGAAGGCGACACGCTGCGCTTGGTTGCGGCTGGCGCTAAGTCTTACAAGTGGAGCACTGGTGCGGAGACCGACTCGCTTGTGCTGAAACCGGCTGTATCTACTGTGTTCCAAGTTGTGGCTACAAGTGAGAATGGTTGCACGGTAACTAAGTCTAAGGAGGTTGTGGTTAATCGTAATCCTGTGATCGAAATTAAAGGCGACGCGAGTGTGTGCGCTAATTCTTATGCAAGCTTGGAGGCTGTTTCTGTCAGTGGCGACGCGTCTGTCTTCTATTGGAGCATCGGCGCCATAAGTCCTAAGGTTGAGTCTTTGATTTCTGACGAGACGACTTTTACCGTGCGCGGAGAAAACTTGAAAGGTTGCGTGGGCACTGCTGTTCATACGGTGTCGCTAATTGCGAAGCCTAAAATAACATTCGCCGGAGATACTGCGATTTGCAAAGGCAAAACAGCTATGATTGTGGCAAGGGGTGCTTCTTCTTACGTTTGGCATGATGGTTCTAAAGGTTCTCAGTTTGTGAAGAATATGGCGGACAGCGAGGTTTTCACTGTTACGGGGACGCTGAACGGTTGTACTGCCGACACCTCTATCCGCATAACGGTTCTTGAGCCGCCTACAATATGGACGGAGGGCGTTGCCGAAATTTGCGCCGGCGAGGCGTTGGAGATTGAGGCTAAGGGAGCTAACTCTTACAAGTGGAGCAACGGTACTCAAAACCCAATCTTGACTGCGTCGCCTACTACTTCAACAACGTATAAACTGACTGGCGAGGATATTTACGGATGTGTTTCTGTGATTGATGTGCCTGTGACTGTGCATTCTAAGCCGTATGTGGCCATAGACCCGGATAGTGACGCGGAGGTGTGCCGTGGCGAAAAGGCTTTGATTAAGGTGTCTGGCAAGGATATTGTCTCTTTTATCTGGAGCAATGGCGAAGAGGGCGAGCAAATTAACCCTCGTATAGACGAGCCTTCTACGTTTGAGGTTGAGGCTACGGATAAGTTCGGATGTAAAAACAAGGCTTCGCACATCGTGCTTCCAGTGATGCCGCCGGCTCTCTCTTTCCTTGGCGATACGCTTGTGTGCGTGGGCGATTTTGTGTCGCTTGCCGGTCAGGGCGCAACATCTTACAGATGGTTTGTCAGCGGCGATACTATCGAGGGCGGCAGTTATTCAACTCTGGCGGAGGGCAACCAGATGCTCACGCTGGAAGGTCTTCGCCTTATTTTTGAAAAAAACAAAAAATAAACGGCTGACCTGTTGCGGACGGGAAGGGGGCTTTCCGTCCGTATTT
>CALGHE010000106.1 GCA_937915765.1 uncultured Bacteroidales bacterium
ATGGACACGCAGATATTCCGCCAGTCACGCTTCATTGACAGCTCTATAAGCAACATACAGAAATCGCTCATAGAGGGAGGCGTGTTTGTTGTGATTGTGCTATTCATATTCCTGATGAATACTCGCACTACGATAATATCGTTAGTGACAATACCTCTGTCCCTCCTAACTTCCATTCTGATACTCAAAGCATTAGGACTCACAATAAACACGATGAGCATCGGAGGAATGGCTATTGCGATAGGCTCTTTGGTGGACGACGCCATCGTGGATGTCGAAAACGTGTACAAACGCCTGAAACAGAACCGCCAGAAGCCGGCTTCTGAGCAGAAAAACACAATACAGGTTGTTTTTGAAGCATCAAAAGAGGTACGCATGCCGGTGCTGAACTCAACGCTCATCATCATCGTCAGTTTCGTGCCGCTCTTCTTCCTCTCCGGCATGGAGGGCAAGATGCTTGCGCCGCTCGGCATCGCGTTCATCATCGCGCTTTTGGCCTCCACAATCATCGCGCTGACGCTCACTCCGGTACTGTGCAGCTACATGCTCAAAGACGAAAACTCGGACAAGAAAGAGCCTTTTGTCACAAGAAAGATGAAAACTCTTTACAACAAAGCGCTGATATTCACGCTAAAGAACAGCAAAGTCACAATAATATGCACCATCGGCGTGATAGTGGCAACTATAATCGTCTTCTCCACCTTAGGCCGCAGCTTCCTGCCCAACTTCAACGAGGGGTCACTGACCATAAACATCGGTACGTTGCCGGGCATCTCTCTCGAAGAGTCTGACCGCATAGGGCGCGAAGCCGAAAAGATACTGATGACCATACCCGAAGTGCAGACAGTAGCCCGCAAAACAGGTCGCGCCGAACTCGACGAGCACGCCCTCGGTGTCAACGCTTCGGAAATAGAAGCCCCTTTCGAGCTTAAAGACCGCTCTAAGTCTGAAATGGTAGCCGAAATACGCGCCAAACTGAAGGAACTGCCCGGCACCAACATCGAAATCGGACAGCCTATTTCGCACAGAATAGACGCAATGCTCTCCGGAACACGCGCCAACATCGCCATAAAACTGTTCGGAACAGACCTGAACAAAATGTTCTCTATCGGAAATAAAATTAAGGAAGAGATAAAGGACATAGAAGGAGTTGCCGACTTAAACGTAGAGCAGCAAATCGAACGTCCGCAACTGCACATAAAGCCGCGCAGAGAGATTCTTGCAAAATACGGAATATCGCCGGCTGAGTTCGGAGAGCACATCAACGTGCTGCTCGCGGGCGCTGTCGTCTCTCAGGTATATGAAAACAACCAGACGTTTGACTTGACGCTGAAAGTCAACACTGACGAAAAAGACCGCATTGAAAAGATTCGCAACTTAATCATCGACGTCAACGGTCAAAAAATTCCGCTGGAGAACATTGCCGAAATAAAGTCTGGCTTCGGGCCAAACACAATCAACAGAGAAAATGTTTCTCGCAAAATTGTCATATCCGCAAACATAGCCGACAGAGACCTGCACAGCGTTGTGACCGACATACAAAAGCGCATAGACGAGCACATAACACTGCCGCAAGATTACCACATCGAATACGGCGGACAATTTGAGAGCGAACAGGCTGCCTCAAGAACATTGTTCCTCACTTCGCTGCTTTCTGTGCTGGTAATCTTCATGCTTCTGTACAATCAGTTCAAAGACACTGCTCAGGCCGCCATTATCCTCATCAACCTGCCTTTGGCTCTTGTGGGAGGCGTCTTTGCCATATTCTTCACTGACGGCGTAATAAGCATATCCGCAATCATCGGATTTATATCGCTGTTCGGCATCGCCACGCGAAACGGAATGCTTCTCGTTGACCGTTACAACGAGCTGAGCCACCAAGGTCTGTCTCCTGTCAGATGCGTCGTTGCAGGCTCGTTAGACAGGCTCACTCCAATAATCATGACGGCGCTCTCATCCGCCCTCGCGCTTGTGCCGCTCGCACTCTACAGTGAACTGCCGGGCAATGAAATACAAAGCCCGATGGCTAAAGTTATTCTTGGCGGACTGATTTCCTCTACTCTGCTTAACGGATTTATTGTGCCGATCATCTATCTTTGGAACAATAAAAGACATACGAAAAAGGAGGCGAAGGCAATTCACGCTTCAGATAGTTCAAACTTATAAATTTGCAAACTGTTATGAATTTAGTAAAACATATACCGGCAATTTTGATGGCTCTCTCGTTTTCGGCAAACGCTCAGAACGTGGAGGAAACCCTCGCTGCCATAGAGGCAAACAACTCGTATCTAAACGCAATGAGAAGCTCCGGAGAGGCAGACAAGGCCGGGTTCAGGACCGACATCACCCTGCCCGACCCCGATATTGACTTCGCGCACCACTGGCTTACCGACGAGAACGCCGAAAACGTGAAAGAGCTGAGCTTAAAGCAAAGTTTTGACCTCTCCACAATATTAGGATACAGAGGCAATGTGGCTGACAAACAAGGTGCTCTCGTGGACTGGCAATACAAACAAGTTAGAATAAACACTCTGCTCGAAGCCAAAGTCATAGCGCTGAAACTGATTCACAACAGCAAACTAAAGGCCGAGATTGACAAAAATCTGAAGAACGCAGACTTGCTTGTCGGCATGTATCAGAAAAAGCTTGACAACGGCGACGGCAACATCATCGAGCTGAACAAAACAAAAATGGCTCTCGCTAAAGTTTCTGCCGAAGCCAAACGCCTTGATATTGAACGCGCTGCGCTTGCCGAAGAGCTCAAACGGCTGAACGGAGGCAACGACATCAATCTAAGCGTCTCCGAATATCCTTCAGAAACACTGCCGGACAATTTTGAAGAGTGGTTCGCCAACGTCTCATCCTCTGTTCCGGCTCTGCAATACGCCACGGAACAGACCAACTTAAGAAAGGAACAGGTCAGGCTGAGCAAGATGCAGAACGCCCCTAAGATATTCGCCGGCTACAAAACAGAATGGAGCAACGCTTTCGACAAGCACTCGCTACTCGTCGGCATGAACCTGCCTTTATGGTCAAACCGAAAAAAGACAAAACACACTCAATGCGAACTGATTGCAAGCGAACATCTTCTTGCAGACGCAAACACTCAGACTCGCAGCAGTTTAGAAACATTATACAATAGAACAAAAGGTCTGAAACTTATTTCTGAAGAATTTCTGAAAAACATGGACGAACTTAACAACGTGCAAATTCTCGACAAAGCGCTTAACGCCGGGCAAATATCTTTGCTGGAATATATTTCAGACATAGAAATGTATTACGACATACGCAAACAGTCGTTGAACGCGGAACTGGACTACAGGCTTTCGCTCGCAGAACTGCTTGCGGCAGAACTGTAACGCAAACTCGATGAACAATCTCGTTGGCTTACCCAGACTGCACAAAATAATTTTACACATAAAATGATTGGTAAAAAATTGTAAAAAAAGTCTGATAAATGTATCTTTGTACTTCAAAGCGAAGCAAAGCTTTGTCCGAACGTCTGTGCAGTAACGGCGCGTCGGCTATTTTTTAACGGTAAAAACTTTTCGGCATTATGTTAGTTTTATTAAAGAAAGAGTTTTGCAATTTCTTCAGTTCGCCGGTGGGCTACATTGTTGTGGGCGTTTTTCTTGTGATGACCAGCCTTTGCTTGTGGGTCATTCCAGGCGAATACAATATTCTGGACTCCGGTTACGCCAATATAGACGGGCTGTTCGCGCTTGCGCCTGCTCTCTACCTTTTCCTTGTGCCAGCCGTGACAATGAGGCTGTTTGCGGAGGAGCGCAGAACTGGCACTATCGAGCTGCTCATGACCAGACCGCTGTCAAAGCTCTGCATCGTGCTTTCTAAGTATTTCGCCGGAGTGCTGCTCGTGCTGTTCTCTTTGCTGCCTACGCTTATCTATTTCGCATCCGTATGGGCACTTGGCGACCCTATGGGCAACATCGACACAGGCGGCACATGGGGCTCTTACATAGGGCTGCTTTTCCTCGCCGCAGTTTACGTGGCTATCGGTCTGTTCGCCTCCAGCCTTACTGACAACCAGATCGTTTCGTTCTGCATCGCGGCGGTGCTGTGCTTCTTCTTCTGGTACGGATTCGACCTGATGGCAATGCTCGCCAACACAGGCTCTGCAGTAAACACAATATCCGCTTTCGGAATTAACGCTCACTACGAGTCCATGAGCCGCGGCGTGATTGACAGCCGAGACGTGATATACTTCATCGTAGTTGTTTTCATCTTTGTGTTTGCAACCAAAAACGTCATTGAAAAACGCGACTAAGGTACTGAGTGTATGTTGTTCTGGCATAAAATAATGGACGACGGCTGCGAAATTGCAGTGTGGAAAATCGAAGAGAGCGTTGACGAGATTCTGACTCTATTCAGCAAAAAACAATCTAAAAAATATGCCCAGGAAATTGAACGGTTTCAGTTTCCGAAACGCAAACTGGAGTTTCTTATATCAAGGCTTCTGCTCAATATCATAACCAACTCTGAAAAGACCGTCACGTACAACAAGTCGGGCAGACCGTTCCTGACCGACGACTCGCGCGAAATAAGCATATCGCACACGCAGAACTACGTGGCCGTGGCGGCTCACACCTCTCTCAGAGTAGGCATCGACATCGAGGTTAGACGCGACAAAGCGGCTCGCCTCAAAAACAAGTTTATGTCTCAGAGCGAGCTTGACTCTATCGTGGACGACGCGCAAGAACACATCCTGCTGCATTGGTCTGCCAAAGAGACCATGTTCAAGCTGATGGACGAACAGAGCGTTGACTTTATAGATCATCTGCACATACTCCCGTTCTCTTGCGATTTTGACGGCGGCGAGTTTTACTGCCACGAAACAAGAACCGAACAGGAGCAGAGCTTCAACCTAAAATTTCTTATGTTTGACGATTTTGTGATGGTTTGGGGCACCTCCTGCCTGTCATAAATTTCCCCTATGGCTAATATATATTTCTTCAATCCGGAACATGACTTGGCTCTGGCTAACGGAAGCCCGCACTATCAGCCTCCTAAAAACGTCGTGAAGTTTGCAGATGACCTCTCGCTTCTGCCTCTGTGGTTCGCGTCTAACGACGGACTGTTTTACGGCCGAAACGACAAGTGCTTCGTCCACTCCAGCCTGAAAGTTGACGAGTCTTGGCTTTCCGAAGAGCGCAGGCTACTCGGAAATTGCTGCAAATGGGGCGATAAGAAACTGTTCTTCGCCGAAAACAAAGAGAATTTTCTCGTGATTCCGTGGGGCAAAGACCACGCCTTCTGTCACGGACTGGAGAGATTCGGAGCAGCACCTGACGCGAGTGAATGCGACTTAATAAGAGAGGTTTCCAGAAGAGACTTCTCGCTGAAAATCACACAACACATACACGACAAAGGGCTGTACGGCAACATGACACCTCCATGCTCTTATCTATCCTTAGACGATATAGAAAGACGCGCGACGGAAGCCTCGCCCACCCTCTTCAAAGCTCCGCTTTCTGGCAGCGGACGCGGTTTGTGCTGGTGCCGCAACGGTTTTGAGAAAAGGGTTGAAAACTGGGCTGCCAAAACATTGCAGACACAAGGCTGCGTAGTGGCAGAACCTATATGGGACAAAGTGGCAGACTTCGCCTTTGAGTTCGGCGTCAGCCTCAACCCAGAAGCAACGGAGTGCATCACCATACAAGACTTCGGCCTCTCTCTGTTCGAGACAGACAGTGCCGGCGTGTACCGCAAAAACCGTCTTGCTTCAAACTCTGACATCTTGAACATTCTATCCAAGTATGTGCCAGCCGAAGAGATACAAAACGCTTTCTGCGAAGTGAAAAAGGCCTTTGTCACCCATTACGCAAAGCGTCTCCTTTCCGTCCGAAAAAAAGCGCAGTACTTCATCGGCGTCGATATGCTAATCGGCAAAGACACCAACGGCAAGTTTATCCTGAACCCTTGCGTTGAGGTCAACATGAGAATGACCATGGGACTTGCCTCCAGAGTTTTCTACGACAAATATGTCGAAGAAGGCAAACTTGGAGAGTTCACCATAGACAACGCCAGAGAGCCTGGCGCGCTGCTCGCCGACGACCAAAGACGCAGGTCCGAAAAACCGCTCATAATAAAGGACGGCAAGATTGTGTCCGGATACATGTCGCTCACGCCAGTCATGCACAACACGTTGAGCAGAGCCAGAATCGAGATATTCTGACAACCGAGCGCTCAAGAAGCCTTAGAGAGCCTTTTCGGCCTTGATTTTGCAACAAACCAAGCCGAAAAAGCGCGCGCTCAGACATGCATTTCTCACACTTGCGCAGAGACTAAACCAATTTCTGCACTTGCGCCATCAGGTGCTTCAGAAAAGGATATTTGCTGAAATCCTTATGCACAATCTCTCCGTCAACAGAAATTATGTCGAGGTCTATCGCCACGGTCGAAGAGCCGCGCCTTCTGCCAAGCCTCTCCTCCGCAGACTTTAGAAAAGATTTAAGCGACTCCGGGTCGGCATTGTCCTTTATCAAAGCCACTCCATTATGGTACACACAAGGCTCGCTAACCCCGACACCATCAGTCTGCAGCACTTCCGAAAACAACACTTCCGGAAAACGCTGAGCCAGTATGTCCTGCGCCAATCTCACGTTTAACTCCTTATTAAAGTTGGAACCTATCCCAACTATATACGTATGAGACATATTCATTGTCTTTAATATTTATTTCTCTCCACAATCAACAAACAACTACCTTTACAGAAGCTGTCTCCATGAATAATGCGAAGTCATCTGTAATCCTTCAGCGACATCTGCAGTTTCTTCCTTGCAAAAAATATCCTGCTCTTGACCGTGCCTAACGGCAACGCCATCTTTTCCGCAATCTCATGATATTTATAGCCTGACACAAACATAGAGAAAGGCTCTCTATACTCTGCATTAAAGCTATTTATGCACTTGTTAATCTCATGCATAGCAAAAACACCCTCCGGAGTGTCCAGTCCAGAGTCCTGAACCACGTTAAGCAGATGCAAGTCGTCAGACTGGTCCACTATCGTTTGGTTTCTCACAACCCGTCTGTAATTATTGATGAAAATATTCCGCATTATGGTAAAAACCCATCCCTTGAAATTCGTATTGTCTATGTATTTATCCCGATTGTCCAGCGCCTTCAGAGTTGTGTCTTGCAACAAATCATAAGCGTCATCTCTGTTAGAAGTGAGCGAATAAGCAAAGTGAAGCAAGCTGCTCTGTAAACTCACTAATTTTTTTGAAAATGCTTCAGGGTCCATAAAATTTTACATTTTGATTTTGTTTTTGTGTTGAAAATTCTCTGAGCTCAAGCATCTGATGCCTAAGGCTCTTTAGTTTTTAGGGTTACGATTGACTTTCTTTTTCTTACGTTCAATCACTAAAGACTGAGACAAACTAATAGTTAAATTTCACACTTGGGGACTGTTTTTCTTCCCCGTTTTTACGATGCAAAGATTATTAAAAGTTACGAAACTGCAATATATTTTGTGTTAAAATTCGTTAAAAATAATAAAAAAATAAGGAGCGATTTTGTCGCCCCTTATCTACATTCTCAACACCGAAAACTATCACTTCTTAACAATCTTTCTTGTCAAAACGGCCTCTTTCGAACAGATGCGGATTATGTAAACACCTTTGTTAAGGAAATCCAGATTAACAGTGTTGCATTCGGCAGCCTCCAGCACACAAATTCCGCCAATATCAAAGACAGCAACCCTCTCCGCAGGCTCATCAGACTTGATGTACAAAACATCGTCCGAAATACTAATTTCAATTCCAGTCCTTGCATCCACATAAGCCACGGCAGAAGAATCGTCAGCAACCGAACCATCACCATACAAATCGTCATCAACAGGATCGTCAACAACAGGGTCGTCAACATCAGGGTCTTCACCAACACCCAGCACCTCCATGATTTTGTCCACAAAGACCTTTCCGTCCGGATACCAAGAAGAGCTGGCGCGATTCAGATAACCGTGAGACTCACCCGCATTGCTTGAATTTACATAAACGTTATTGTCCCAAAGCACGCAAGGTATTCCGAACTTCTTTGCATTTCCATAAAAGCAATCGACCCACTCCAGACGGTTGTCAAGATTGTTTTTGTTAGAAGCCGAAGTCTCGCCAATCACAACAGCAACGCCTTTGCTCTTATACATTGAGTTCAACGTGCTGAACATCCAGTTAACACCACTTTTATCGTTTGCAGTTAGCGAGGTCACACTTTTGCTTCCAAGGCAAAACTCGTACGGATTGTAAGCGTGAACAGAGAGAGCTATACGGTTTTCAGCCTCGCCCTTGTCTGTTGGCAATTTGAACAGATTTGACCTGCAGCCTTCCATTGACGCGCAGTAGCCCGGACACATAATCATACGCTCCTTATTGCATGCGCTGCCGTTGTCTCTGATGGCGTCCACAGCAATCTGATTAAGGTCATTTATTATAGCGATGGCGTTTCTGACATTGTTAGAAAGATTATCCACGTCAAACCACCACTCGTCCGACGTGCCCACAAGGCGAGGCTCGTTCAGCGTCTCAAATATCAAGTGCTGGTCGTAGTCAGCAAACGCTGCAGCAATCTGTGTCCAAATATCCTTCACGTATGTTTCAGACTGTCCTTGATAACTGAATGAAGGATAATAATAAGCCTTGTCGTTGTCATGATGTATGTTCAAAATGACAAACATGTCGTTTTTGTAGCAATAGTCAACAACCTCCTTCACGCGAGCAATCCACTCGTCGTTTATCTTGAAACGGAAATCGCCCGACTGGCTTGTGTGCCTTCCCCACGAAACCGGAACTCTGACCGTGTTAAAGCCAGCCTGCTTCACCGCATCAATCATGCCCTGTGTGGTTTTCGGGTTGCCCCACGACGTTTCCGTGCCCAGTCCGGATCCGTTAGTCGCATCAAGCGTGTTGCCTAAGTTCCAGCCGGCTCCCATCAACTTTGCAATCTCTGGCGCTGTCTTGCCTGTAAGAGGGACACTCTGCGCAGAAACACCTAAAGAAACGAATAAGGAAAGCGCAGCCCCCACAATTTTTCTAGTAATTTTATTCATGGTATAAACTTTTAATTTGTACAATATATTTATGGCAATTTCCGTAAATCAAAGACCATTCACAGAAACTGCCATAAATGTAAGAAATTGTTCAGAAAAAAACACAAAGGCTGCCTTACTTTTTCACTATTTTCCTTACTGAACTACCTATATTTGTATCAATGCGGACAATATACACACCTTTGTTAAGCGCGCTCACACTGCAAGAGCTGCAATTTTGAGCCTCCAGCACGCAGTTTCCGCTTATGTCGAACAGAGAGATGCGCTCCACTGCGCAGCCCGACTCCACTTGCAAAACGTCATTTGCAACACTTAAGTCCACATCAAGGCTTGCATTTGCAGAACCCACGCCTGTAGTGCCCGGAGTGATGCCCAGCGTGTTCATGATCTTGTCCACCATAATCTTTCCGTCCTGATACCACGACTGCGCCGCTCGGTTCAAATAGCCGTGAGCCTCGCCGCCGTTGTTTGCATAGATATTATTGTCCCAAAGCACGCAAGGTATTCCGTAAATCTTAGAATATCCGTAGAAACACTCAGCCCACTTAAGACGGTCATTTAGATTGTTTTTGTTAGACACAGACGTCTCTCCTATAACAACAGCAGTACCCTTGCTCATATACAATTCGTTAAGCGTCTTGAAGTGCCACTCAATATCATACTTCATAGGATTTTCCTGAAACGACGTCACACTCATATCACCCAAACACAAATCCACCGGCGCATATATATGGATAGACAGCGCTATTCTGTTTGCCGCGCCACCTTTGTCTGCAGGCAGTTTGAACAAATTTATTCTGCTGCCGTTTATAGTTGCTCCATACCCCGGACTCATAATCATACGCTCCTTATTATAAGCGCTGCCGTTATCCCTGATGGCGTCCGCCGCAATCTGGTTAAGGTTGTTTATTATGCCAATAGCGTTTCTTACGTTATCTGTAACATCGTCTATCTCCAACTTCCACTCCTCGGCAGTGCCTACAAGGCGCGGCTCGTTCAGCGTCTCGAATATCAAGTGCTGGTCATAGTCTGCAAAAGCAGCGGCGACCTGCGTCCATATCTCTCTCACGTACGTTTCTGACTGCTCAAGATATTGGTATGAAGGGAAAAAGTAAGTCGTGTTATTGTCATGATGTATGTTCAGAATGACAAACATGTCGTTTTTTAGGCAATAGCCAACAACCTCCTTCACACGAGCAATCCACTCGTCATCAATCTTATAGCGGAAACCGCCCGACGCACTTGTGTGCATGCCCCACGACACCGGAATCCTGACCGTGTTAAAGCCAGCCCTCTTCACTTCGTCTATCATGCTCTGTGTGGTTTTCGGGTTGCCCCACGATGTTTCCGTGCCTAATCCGGAACCATTTGTCGCGTCCAGCGAGTTGCCCAGATTCCAGCCAGTGCCCATCATTCTGATTATTTCCGGAGCCGTCTTGCCCGTAAGAACTTCCGACTGAGCCGACACCCCCAACGCGGCAAAGAACAAAAACGCAACTGCCGCAATTTTTCTTGTGATTTTACTCATGGTATAAAACTAATTTAAACTATTACGACACAATATTCGCAAAAAAAATTCATGATTCCAACCTTTCGCGCAGCTATGCTAAAAATAATTCTCAGAGTTGTATTTTTGTCGCTTATCTTTGTATTTTTATATCATTCTGAATAAATCAACGCACATTTTCAATATTTTACGTCTCTGAATTTGCTTTTCTTATTTTATTTATGTATTTTTGACGTATATTTTAAAACAACTTGATACACATCTTAATTTACAGGAGGCTTAATTATGCTTGGAGCTATTATAGGCGACGTTGTCGGCTCTCGTTACGAGTTTGACAACACATCTGACTTTGATTTTGAAATGTTCTCCGACAAGAACGATTTCACGGACGACACCATCTGCACGGTTGCTGTTGCTGAGGCTTTGCTGAAGGGCAACGACTACCGCAGCTCTTTCCTTAAATGGTGCAGAAAATACCCGTACCCGACGGGCGGCTACGGCGGCTCTTTTGCGCGATGGGTTCGATCCGCAGACCCGCAGCCCTACAACTCGTTCGGCAACGGCTCTGCCATGAGGGTTTCGCCGGTGGCTTGGTTCTTCAACTCGCTGGACAAAGTACAGATTGAGGCAGAGAAAACCGCCCAGCCAACCCACAACCACCCTGAGGGAATCAAAGGCGCGGTGGCTACGGCTTCGGCTATATTCCTTGCGCGCAAAAAAGGCAAGAAAGAGATGCTGAAAACCATGAGGCTGTACTACTCCGAATGGGAGGAGCCGGTGCTTGGCGCAAACCCTTTCTACGAAACGTGTCAAGGCACTATGCCCATCGTATTCGGAATAATAGACAAAGCCGAGAGCTTTGAAGAGGCTATCCGATACGCCATTGCGGTTGGCGGCGACAGCGACACGATTGGCGCCATCACCGGAAGCATTGCAGAAGCCATCTGGGGAATACCGGAACATATACGCGAAAAGGTCATGAAATACCTGCCTGACGAGATGAAACTAATTATTGACGATTTCTACGATAAGATAGTTCAATAAAAAAGCAAAGGCAAATTTTCTTCAAGAATGCATCATTACCACACCAAACCGTTTGTCCGAAGAGATTAGAATTTCTCTAACCACTTCGGACAATACAAGAAACTTATAGAAAAACACGAGGAATACAAACAAAAAAAAACAGCACTGAAAGTACTGTTATAAAATCTACGTAGCCGCGCTTGATTTTTCCGAGCAAGAGCTTCCTCCGGGGGGAATCGCCCACGACTACCGCAGTATGTGTTCCCCTTGCCCACCCTTAACGGGATTTGATGGTGCAAAGATACGAAAAAAAAAGAAAAAAGCAAAGAAAACGAAGAAATAATTTTAAAATACAAATATTTTCTTCGCAAAGCCGCTCCGCATTTGACCGAATTTAAGCGCAAGGGTTCTGCATCCTTCTATTTAAAAGGGGAAGAGGAAGTGTTGAGAATTAGCAACCATAACGCAGCGGCAAAAACCTTTTTGTCCAGAGGAGAAACAAAAGGCTGCTCAATTGTCATAAAAAAAGGTAAAAAAAGAAGCAATATGAAAATAAAATGTAAGATATGGATATATAGAAAAACACGAAGAGTATAAGCCAAAAAAAAACAGCACTAAAAGTACTGTTATAAAATCTACGTAGCCGCGCTTGATTTTTCCGAGCAAGAGTCTCCTACGGGGAAATCGCCCACGACTACCGCAGTATATACTCCCCTTGCCCACCCTTAACGGGATTTGATGGTGCAAAGGTACGAAAAAAAACGAAACGCAAAACAAAAACGCATATAAAATTTTCTTGACCCTGCATGTTTTCCTGCTGAAGGGAGTAAGGTAAAAAATAGCTTGACACAGTTCTGTTTACACTACCTAGGGGACTTCTATTGGTCCCCTAAATACGCCTTTATCGCCTCGCAGATAATGCGAGACTTATTGGGTTTTCCCTCCAGCAGAGCCACCACCTCCGCTGTTGCCCCGAACGTAATTTTCTTTTCGAGGCTTTTTTTCCTTCCGGAGCCGCTTCTTGCACCTCCTCTTTTTTCTTTTTTTTCTTCCATATTTTTTTTTTTAATGAAAAAATATATTTTTGCAAAAAAAGGAAATAGGGGAGGTTTCCCTCCCCAAAGGCTTTACCATTTTACCTTGATTGTTATGGTTGCCTTCCCGATTTTAAATTGAAATTCGACTTGAAATTTCTTCATTTCAATTTTCATCGCCTTCCTTTTTTGGTTATGTCCCTGCTTTAGCTTCAGGACTTAGCCATTGTAGTTATCGCCTTAACTACATTACAAAGATAGTTCTTTATTTTGAAAAATGTAATACTTTTTCAAAATAAGTGCTATCTTTTTTTGATTTTTTTCGCGGGTTTTAATCGAACCATTGTGAAATAATTGAAGATTTGCTATATTTGCAAAAGGAGACTGCACAGCTTTCGCAAGTTGCACAGTCTCAGACTTCTCAGTCAATCAAAAAACAATATCTGTTGTGAATTTTTGACGTATCAGAAACAATTGTTGCACAATTTCCTTGAAGAGTCTAAAAGTTGTGAATTGTTTCAAATTTGTATCTCTGACGTATCAGAAACAATACATTTTTTCTGTTTTTTGGGGTATTAAAAATTTAACTCTTATCTTTGCAGTGAAGCCTGCGGACGCGCAGACGGCGGTCAGTTCTGGATTTACGTTTCGGGGGGCCGCCATTTTTTTTACCATCCCTCACCCTCTACCGCCGTGACAGAATAATGATATTTTTTATCTTTTGAGAGATTTTCTCCCACAACGATTTTTGCAATACCAATCAGAAACAATCTGCAAGTATAGTTTATTGGTACATATCGGCAAAATTAATTGCTTAGTTTGTTCCATTTTTCAATCAATTCGGCTATTGTTTTTTTCGGCATTCTTACATTTTTAGCCTGCAACTCTTTTAAGCGAGAGATAGCGCAATTCTTGTTTAAAAGATTCTTTTCTACCATCAAGTCAAAAACGTACAACACCCCTCTGACTTCCACGTTTCTTTCTGTCGCCTTGTTTTTCAGTTGCCGGTCTCCTGTAAGAAGAGTGCAGTTCAGATCGATAGCGTGCATCAAAGCGGAACAGTCCACAAAAGAGACGTTGCCGCCCGCATCATTCATAAGCTCGCCTATCTTTTCCACTTCATGAGCGTCAAAATGCCTAACCTTCAGTTTCCCTTCGTTAACAAACTTATCTAAACTTTTCCTTTGCTCTTCATCCTTAAACTCCTCTAAAACAAATTCCACCGTATGTATTTCAAAAGGCAAATAGAAAAACGCATCCAGCAAGTCTGCGCTATATAAGTCTATAAAGATGTTTGTGTCTGTCACTACCAGTTCCATATCACATAAGCATTAAATCCTCCCTGAACTTCACAACAGACACATTAAGCAAAGAGGCGCATTTTGACATGGATATTAAGTCAGAAGCCAAAGCCTTGTGGACCAGTCTTTCAAACCTTTTAGGGCTTTCTTCCTTGTATCTGGACTCTTCCACTTCTTTTTTCAAGGCAGGATCTTCGGCTTTCTTTTTGCGAAAATAGCCGTACCTCTCCTTTGTTATCACATTAAGGCTTTTAGCCTTGCACATAAGCGCGTCTATGGAAATGCCAAACTGCACTTGCAAGTCTTTAAGCTCAAGTAAGGATATGTCTCTTCTGTTTTCTCCTATTTTACGGAAAAAGACTTTTTTTGAAATGAGCATTTCGTTTGCAAACAAGCTGCATAAATCTTCCTCGTCTCTTTTGTCCATGCAGTTGCAGTCAAAAAGCAAATGAGCCAGCTCATGCAATGCAGTAAACCTTTTGCGTTCGCTGCCAACGTTCTTGTTGAGAACAATAAAAGGTATTTTGCCGTTTGCAAAACCGCTCAGACCGTCAAAATCTCCCGAAGCGACAACTTCCACCACCTTAATGTTGTTATCTTCCAGAGTCTCTATAACGTTGTTGATGCCGTCCTCGCCTATGCCCCACGCCTTTTTTAGCTTCTCCGCAAGAGGAAAAACATCATCTTCGCACTCCACAATGTGCTTGCTCACAAAAGAGTTCCTTGCAGGCTCGTCAACAATAGCCTCAATTTCAAGAAAACTTTCAAGCCTGTCTTTTACTATTTCTTTGATAGCTTCAATTTCCATTCCGGTCAAACTATTTCTTTTACGAAACTCGACACTTTCAATAGACACAGATACGGGACGGAAAAAGAAATCCAAACTCAGACCTAGAGCTTTGGAAAACTTAATAAGCGCTGCTCCATCGGGTTTGCTGCTTCCATCTTCGTACTGGAGTATTTCCTGCTTGCTTAAATTCACCATCTTTCCTAGATCATCAACAGACAACTGCCTGATGGTCCGCGCTTGCCTTAGCCTTATTGAAAAAATGTCATTCATATAATAAATAGTTTGTGTTTCAAAGGTACAAAGAATATCCTGTAAATCAAACCGTTGCACCCTTTTTTATGTGCGTAAAGCCTCACAATCTTGCACTTTCACGCACAAAATTGCATATTTTTTTTAAAATAACCAAATAGTTATCAAATGATAATCAAATGACTATCATTTGACTATTATAAACATTGCGTTTTTACGCACAAAATGGTGGCGAGACTTGGCAAGGGGCTGAACGGTGCAGAGGAGAAGGAGGATAAGTTAAGTATAAGAGATTTATATTAGATGCTCTGAATACAAAAATAGGCAAGCCTATTGAGTGCACCGAACTTGTTAGCAAAAAAAGCATTAATAAAATAGTTGACAACGAAAAGGACAAAACTCAAATTCCTTTGACTATGGATGATTTCCTTATGATACCAGAAGTTATACTTCCCTTCTGATATAATGTTTTGATTAGACCGAAAGGCGGTTGCGTCAAGTTCGTCAAAGAATATGAAGATGGTTTACTTTTTTCCGTTTTCGTGTTTATAGACTCAGCTAACATTAAAATGGAAAATAAAACAGGATACAAAAGGAGAAAGAAAGCGAGGTCAACACTCCGGGGATTTGATGCTGTCTCAAAGGAGACCCCCCAAGCTGAACGTCCGATAACGAAACTACCCGGCGACGACGCTTTCTTGATTGCAAATGTAGTTGATTTTTGCAAAGAAAAAAAGAAAAAATAATTTTTTCGGAAAAATGAAACAGATAGACATTCAAATGCGTTCTTTCCGCCTGAAAGGGGACAACAGGACGCTATTTTGCACAGAAGCAAAGCGCGACTATAATCTGAACGTGCTAGGCGTGTACTACATACCGATAAAAGGTAATGCGCTGCCTGTTGTGAATTGGTTTCAAATTTGTATCTTTGACGTATCAGAAACAATGGAACGCAACGCAGTGAAGAGACGATATTTGTTGTGAATTGGTTTCAAATTTGTATCTTTGACGTATCAGAAACAATAGTATATATTAAGTAATAAATAAAGTAATGTTGTGAATTGGTTTCAAATTTGTATCTTTGACGTATCAGAAACAATTTGCATTTCTTATCGTCAGATAGCATTTTTGTTGTGAATTGGTTTCAAATTTGTATCTTTGACGTATCAGAAACAATAATAAAATAATTGGTCAAAATCCATTCGTGTTGTGAATTGGTTTCAAATTTGTATCTTTGACGTATCAGAAACAATCCCCTCATAATAAAAGGCTACACCTTTTTGGTTGTGAATTGGTTTCAAATTTGTATCTTTGACGTATCAGAAACAATGTAAACTCTCCGAGGTAGAAAAGGGACTGGTTGTGAATTGGTTTCAAATTTGTATCTTTGACGTATCAGAAACAATAAAAGAGTGTCGCCACCTGCCATAACTTCTGTTGTGAATTGGTTTCAAATTTGTATCTTTGACGTATCAGAAACAATAATTGTTTCGGCAAACATCGTCCTTTTGCTGTTGTGAATTGGTTTCAAATTTGTATCTTTGACGTATCAGAAACAATGCATAGAGCCGACACCCGAAGAGGAGTAAGGTTGTGAATTGGTTTCAAATTTGTATCTTTGACGTATCAGAAACAATAGTTGGCAAGGTTGGCAAATTACGTATCACGTTGTGAATTGGTTTCAAATTTGTATCTTTGACGTATCAGAAACAATTTATTTCAAACGAGCCTACATCCGTATTTAGTTGTGAATTGGTTTCAAATTTGTATCTTTGACGTATCAGAAACAATTAAATGCAAGATGCTCCAACTCACGCGCCAGTTGTGAATTGGTTTCAAATTTGTATCTTTGACGTATCAGAAACAATGCCGTCATGACAGACAACCGCATAACCTTTGTTGTGAATTGGTTTCAAATTTGTATCTTTGACGTATCAGAAACAATCATTATTCCAAGCATTACAAATCTCATTACGTTGTGAATTGGTTTCAAATTTGTATCTTTGACGTATCAGAAACAATCAAATTAAAATTTTTGTTTTCTTTGCTTACGTTGTGAATTGGTTTCAAATTTGTATCTTTGACGTATCAGAAACAATGGAGAAAAGGGAAATTAAACTTCTATATGGTTGTGAATTGGTTTCAAATTTGTATCTTTGACGTATCAGAAACAATTTAAAAAAAATATAACGTGATAGTGAGGACGTTGTGAATTGGTTTCAAATTTGTATCTTTGACGTATCAGAAACAATTGTGTTCACACATACATTAAAGCGACAGCCGTTGTGAATTGGTTTCAAATTTGTATCTTTGACGTATCAGAAACAATAAAAAGGTTTTACACCTCCGTTGTCGTTTCGTTGTGAATTGGTTTCAAATTTGTATCTTTGACGTATCAGAAACAATTGTAATCATACGTCCAACCGGCAACAGGTCGTTGTGAATTGGTTTCAAATTTGTATCTTTGACGTATCAGAAACAATGGAAAGGCAATTAACACACGCGCGACAGGGGTTGTGAATTGGTTTCAAATTTGTATCTTTGACGTATCAGAAACAATTTGAAAAACAGAAACAAGAACTACAGGTTCGTTGTGAATTGGTTTCAAATTTGTATCTTTGACGTATCAGAAACAATAATAAATCTTTAATTCTCAGCATCGAATTTGTTGTGAATTGGTTTCAAATTTGTATCTTTGACGTATCAGAAACAATACATTATGTACATAATACTGATACTCAGCTATTTATCAAGTGTTTCTGAAATAAAAAATCCATTCGTTTTTCGAATGGATTTTTTGCTTTTATGCAAGTTTTTGCTTCCTGTCAGAAAAGTTCCAACTGAAAGTGAGAGTCTGGTTTCTTCTTCTCTTTTTTACATGAAAATAATTCTATTGAGCCGAACTGCTTGTCTGTAACCATCAAGATCGCAATCTCACCTTTGGGCGGCATTATCTTTTTCACTCTCTTCACATGAACTTCGGCATTCTCGCAAGTTGGGCAATGCCTTATGTACGCAGAAAACTGAAACATCATAAAGCCGTCCTGTATCAGTTTTTTGCGAAAATCCGCCGCATCTTTACGCTCTTTGGCAGTCTCCGTCGGCAAGTCAAAAAAAACAAACACCCACATGATACGATATTCGCTAAAACGGTCCATAAGCTACATTTCAGGATAAACAATCTTCCTTAACTCGCCGCTGAAACATTTGTACAACGACGCAGTTGTCTGAGACACCGCCACCATAAGCGGCCTTCTTTTACCAGCTATGCAGACCTCTATCGTGGGAACTATAAGCAGTTCGCGCTTCAACGTTACAGGAAGCTCCTCACCTACCTCAAAACGCTCCATTATATCCAGCACCAGCTTGTCCACATACGGACGGTACGGCTCCATAATATCGTCGGCAAGGCAATAGGCGTTATATCTGTTGTGATGATGAATGCCAAAGGTGGGCAA
>CALGHE010000107.1 GCA_937915765.1 uncultured Bacteroidales bacterium
CATGAGCGTGCGGCCGCGCTGAAAAATTTGGAGCGGAGGGCAAGGAGCGAAAAACAGTCGCAAATATTTATCGAGACGCCCTACCGCAACATGAAGATGATGCAGGACATACTGTCGGCGTGCCAGCCCAACACCCTGTTGTGCGTGGCGTGCGACATAACGCTCGAAAGCGAATATATAAAGACAAAGAGCGTGGGAGAGTGGAAAAAGGAGAAGGCCCTGCCAGACCTGAACAAGCGCCCTTGCATCTTTATTTTATATTAATTGCAGAAAAGGCGGCTAGTGTCGTTATTTTTCTCTACTTTTGCATCAAAAGTAACAAATTGTTTCGCAAATGACTAACGCAGAACTTCAGCAGGTGAAAAACCGCTTTGGCATTATAGGCTCGTCTCAGGGACTGAACAGGGCGATTGATGTTGCCGTGCAGGTGGCTTCGACCGATTTGTCTGTGCTTGTCACCGGCGAGAGCGGTGTCGGCAAGGAAATCTTTCCGCAGATTATACACAGCCATAGCGCCCGCAAGCACGGCACCTACATAGCCGTAAACTGCGGGGCGATTCCGGAAGGCACGATAGACTCCGAGCTGTTCGGGCACGAAAAAGGCTCTTTCACCGGAGCGGTGTCGGACAGGAAAGGCTATTTTGAAGTGGCGGACGGAGGCACGATCTTCCTTGACGAGGTGGGCGAGCTGCCGCTGACAACGCAGGTGAGGCTTTTGCGTGTTCTGGAGGCTGGTGAGTTCATAAAGGTGGGCTCGTCTAAAGTGCAGAAGACTAACGTGAGGGTTGTGGCTGCAACTAACCTTGACATGCCGCGCGCCATTGCGGAGGGACGTTTCCGCGAAGACCTTTTTTACCGCCTGAACTCTGTGCCGATTTCTGTGCCTGCGCTAAGAGACAGGAAAGAGGATATTCCGCTGCTCTTCAGGAAGTTTGCAAGCGATTTTGCGGAGAAGTACAAAATGCCGCCGGTCCGGCTCACAGAGGACGCATTGCCGGTCATAATGAACTATGCGTGGAACGGAAACGTGCGCCAGCTGAAGAACATAACGGAGCAGATCTCTGTGCTGGAGTCTTCGCGCGAAATCACAGGAAGCACTCTGCTGACTTATCTTCCGCCAGTTCAGAATGATAATTACCTGCCAGTGCTGGCAAATTCTAAGTCGGGCGACAAATCATTCAGCAGCGAAAGGGAGATTCTTTATCAGGTCCTTTTTGACATGAAAAAGGATATGAACGACCTGAAAAAGCTGGTTCACGACATAATAAACAAGGAGAACATAGATGTGAGCACCATTGATATGGGCAAGTTCTCGCAACCTACGGTTTTCCCGTCTCACCCGGAAAACGGGGCGATTGTGCCTTCGTCGCAGGTCGTGACGGTGCCTTCTGTGCAGAGCGGAATTAATAAGATAAAAGAGAACGAGATAGAGGACACGGAAGAGTATGTGGAGGAGAATTGCTCGCTCGAAGATGTGGAAAAGGAGATGATTATCAAGGCGCTGGAGCGAAATAACAACAAACGCAAATATGCGGCGAGAGATCTGAAAATTTCTGAAAGGACGTTGTTCAGAAAGATAGAAAAATACGGATTAAAATGATTTTGACAATAATTAAATGATGAAGAAGACTTTTTTTGCTCTGTTCTCACTGATGACGCTGGTCATGGCTTCGTGCGCGATTTCGTACAAGTTCAACGGCTCGTCTATTGACTATACAAAAATAAAGACGATTTCTATTGTCGATTTTCCGAATCAGGCGGCTCTTGTGTACCCGCCACTGGCGACAAACTTTAACGAAGCTCTGAAAGACGAATATTCGAGCAAGACGCGTCTGGTTTTTGTGCCGCAGAACGGCGACCTGCAGATCTCCGGTGAGATTGTGGGCTATAATCTTTCGCCGATGGCGGTAAGCTCGTCCGGAGAGTCCATGCGCACAAAACTGGAAATAACAGTGAATGTGAGGTTCGTGAACACTAAAAATCCTACAGAAGACTTCGAGGAGCGGTTCAGCGCATATCAGGAGTTCTCTAACGAGCAGACCATAGACCAAGTTCAGGAGGAACTTAACGAGCAGATTGTCAAGGAACTTATCAGCTTGATATTTAACAGAACAGTGGCAAACTGGTAATAAGCGAAGAGGTGACAAGAGACGAGTTGAGATATATAATGAGCAGTCCTCAGAAGGTGGGCAAGGAACATATTTTTGATTTGAAAGAGTATGTCTCCGAGTTCCCTTATGTCTCTATATTCAGGCTTTTGTATCTGAAAGGGCTTGAAAATCAGGATGACATACGTTTCTCTTCCGAACTTAGGCATGCGGCGCTTTATGTGCAGGACAGAAAGGCGTTGCGGACGCTGATGGAGCTGAAGGACGTCCGGGAAGAGGCGGCGGTGAAAGAGGCGAGTTCGGCAGTGCCCAAAGCGAATGCGAGGCCAAAGAGAGATGCTGAGGCGGACCCGCTTGCTGTAGTTCCGGCCTTTGACATAGCTAAGGAACTTGAGGTGGACGACGAGCCGATTGAGGACCTCTCGGAGCTGGCTAAGTTTATTAACCGGAAGCCCAAAAAGATGAAGCACCAGTCGCTGATAGACAATTTCATACAGGCGAGCGAGACAGAAAGCTTTACAACATCTATAAAAAGCAACAGTGGCGAATCTGTTGTGCCGCAAGTGCAAGAGAGCAAGGCGGTGGGCGAGTCCGAAGAGTTTCTTACGGAAACTTTGGCAAAAATTTACATCAAACAGCGAAAATTTGAGAGCGCCATCAAAATTTTCAGGAAATTATGTTTGAAAAATCCAGAAAAAAGTATTTACTTTGCAGACCAAATCAGATTTCTGGAGAAGCTGGTTGAAAATTTATAAAAAAAATATTAAAAATGGTTTATACAGTTATTACAATTCTGATTCTAATCGTGTCAGTTCTTTTGATCGGTGTAGTGCTAATTCAGAACTCAAAGGGCGGCGGTCTTGCTTCCTCTTTTTCAGCACAGAACCAGATTATGGGTGTGAAGAAGACTACAGACTTTGTAGAAAAAGCAACATGGGTTTTGATTTCAGTTGTTGTTTTTCTTAGTGTTGTCTCTTTTGCTTTCAAGGATGAGGGTAAAGAGAATGCAGGTGAGGAAATCGAAGTTATCGATTTGCCGCCAACAGCAGCGCCTCAGGACTTTGGCACTCAGGCTGAGTAATTTTGGAAATAATATATTTATTTAGGCAGAGAGCCTTTATGGCTCTCTTTTTCTGTTGGTCATATTTTATAAGTTATGCTCTGTTGGTTACGTGGATACGTGCCTTTCTATAAGAGAAATCTCAGGCTGGCGTATCCGGTCATGCTTTCTCAGTTAGGGCAGGTGGTGGTGATGCTGGCGGATTCTATGATGGTGGGGCGGTTAGGCAAGGTGGAACTTGCCGCGGTGTCGTTCGCCAACGCTATCGTCATGATTGGAATGCTCTTCGTGCTTGGTATCTCTTTCGGCTCCACTCCGCTCGTGGGAGCCGATTATGTGAATGGTAATCACAGAAAGTCAGCGGCTACATTCCAGAACTCTTTTCTGCTGAACTTGTTCTCGGCTCTGTTTGTGTGTTCTGTGCTGCTTGGCGTCTCTTTGTTCATGGACCGTATGGGGCAGGAAGAGAGCGTGTGCAGGCTTGCCGTGCCGTATTACCGCATTGTGGTGGTCTCGTTGTTTCCGCTTATGATCTTTCAGGCGTTCAAGCAGTTTATGGAGGGTGTGGGCGATACGGAAAAAGCCATGCTTATAACAATAGTGGCTAATGTGTTCAATATTGTATTTAATTATCTGCTTATATTTGGAGAGTTCGGGTTCCCGAAACTGGGCGTGGATGGTGCCGGATGGGCTACGCTCATCTCAAGGCTGATGATGCCTTTCATGTTTTTGTTCGTGTTCTGGAAAAATAAATCATTGTTCAGATATTTCTATTTTTTTAATTATAAAGTCTTCAGCAAGAGCAGGTTGCTTTTGCTTGGCAGCGTTGGGCTGCCTATTGGGCTGCAGATGCTCATCGAAGGTTTCACGTTCAGCATGTCGGCAGTGATGGTCGGCTGGTTTGGCTCTGAAATGCTTTCCGGTCATCAGATTGCATGGAACATCTCGTCTATGACGTTCATGGTGACGTGCGGCATCTCTTCGGCTACTACAATAAGGGTGAGCCACCAGCTGGGGATGAAAGACTATCTTTCTCTTCGGAAGGCCGGGTTTGCGTCAATGCATCTCAGCGCTTTTTTCAGCTTGGTGATGGCTGCGCTGATTGTGCTGTTCAGATATGAGATAGCGGCCCTCTTCATAGATAATGCCGCTGTGATTGAGATTGGGGCGGAACTGCTTGTGCTTGTGGCGGTTTATCAGCTTGCCGATGGGCTGCAGTGTGTCTCCTTAGGGGCTTTGCGCGGTTTGGCGGATGTGAGGGGCCCGATGGTAATCGCAACTATATGCTACATTCTCGTTAATCTCCCTATCGCGTATGTGCTTGGAGAAGTGTGCGGATTTAAGGCGGCCGGAGTTTGGACTGGCTTTATTTTTGGGCTTAATCTGGCTGCGGTCTTGCTTGTTTACAGGTTTGTGAGCAAGTCAAGGCAGCTTCTTAAGGCTAATTAAATGAAAAATGATGGAGATTTATTTGCTGGCAGCTCGTGCTGCTTTAAAGGGGATTTGCGCGCGAATTTCGCTGACGGCACGCTTGTTACTTAAAAATGATTAGAAGACAGAGCCTTTTTTACCTAAAATGGGTGATTGTGCGCAATTTTTTAGCGGAGTACTTTTGCGGTATAATTAACAATGCACAAATTTTAGGTTTATGAAGTATTTACACAGTAGTTGTATTAAAGTTGTTTTTAGGTATGCTTTTTTTGTTGCGGCAGGCTTGTCACTATCCGCAAACTCTTTTTCTCAGGAGCAAGCCGGAGAGCCTCCGTTGAAGTTTGAAGCTTCTTATGTGGGTGATGTGGTAGGGAATCTTCGAGGGGGGATAAAGACCGGAGCTAAGTATCTTGGACTTGCAAATATGGCGATGTCTGTCAATACGGAGAATGCGGGCTGGTGGCGAGGCGGAGAGTTCTTTGTGAAGGGCGCAAGCACTCATGGGTCGTCTCCGACAGAAAGGCTGGTGGGCGATTTTCAGACGCTTTCTAACATTGACGGCGGAAATCATACGTTCCTGTTTGAGCTTTGGTACAAGCAGGCGATTGGCAATGTGGAGCTGAAGTTTGGTCTGCAAGACCTGAATGCCGAATTTGCAAATAGCGACAATGGAGCTTTGTTCATAAATAGTTCGTTCGGAATTCCTTCTGTAATTCCGGACAATGTGCCGGCGCCAGTTTTCCCTCTTACGGCTGTGGGGCTTTCGTTGCAGTGGAACGTTACGGAGTTTCTTGGCTGGAAAGGTATTGTGTATGGCGGACAGGTGTATGATTTTGACGATAACGAATATAATGTCAGATGGAACATAAATCCGAACGACGGTGTTCTTGCTGTGACTGAGTTTAATATAACGCCAGAGTGCGGCTCGACGTGTGTTTATAAAGTCGGCGGATATTATTTTGACAATGGTTCCGATTCTGACGATGATTATAATTACGGCTTCTATTTTATTGGAGACCAGACGTTGTGGAGCGGAGGGAGTAAAAGGCTTGACCTTTTTGCCCAGGCGGCCGTTAGTCCGAAAAACAGGAACTGCCACAATTATTACTTGGGCGGAGGTCTGAATCTTTACGGGCTTTTTGACAAGAGGGGTGAGAACTGCCTTGGCTTGGCGGTGGGGCATGCTGGGTTTGATGATTCGGAGTTCAGGCACGAAACTGTGATTGAAGCCTGCTACAAGGCGGCGTTTCTTGAACATTTTTATCTGCAGCCTGACTTGCAGTACATAATTTCGCCGGCTGGTGGAGAGACGGACGCGCGCAACGCGTTTGCGGCCATACTGCGTTTTGGAGTTGAGTTTTAAGGCAGGTTCTGCAATTTTTTTGAAGAAAATTTTAAATTGATGGAAAATATAGATTCACAGATGACGCTGCTTTCGTCGCTTAAAAACGGCGAGTACGGCATCATCACAAAGGTAAAAGGTTACGGCGCTTTCCGTAAGAGAATCTCTGAAATGGGGTTTGTGACCGGCTCTAAAGTGACGGTCATTAAGAAAGCTCCGCTGCAGGACCCCGTTGAGTACGAGGTGATGGGATATCGAGTTTCGCTCCGGAAGAGAGAGGCGGATTTAATTGAGGTGGCGACCGAAAAAGAGGCGGAAAATATGCAGAAGATGCCGTTCGGCGGAACTTTTGAAGAGACTGTCAAACGTATTGCGACGGAGAAAGGCAAGGTCATAAATGTGGCGCTTGTAGGCAATCCTAACTGCGGCAAAACGTCCATGTTCAACCATACTACAGGGCAGCACGAGCACGTCGGGAATTACAGCGGGGTGACGGTTGACCTGAAAACGTCGAGCGTCACGAGGGGCGAGTATAAGATTAACGTTACGGACTTGCCCGGAACGTACTCTATTTCTGAGTATTCGCCGGAAGAGCGCTACGTAAGAAAACATCTTACTACGGAGATGCCGGACATCGTTATTAATGTGGTGGACGCTTCCAATCTGGAACGAAATCTCTTCCTTACAACGCAGCTTATCGATATGGACATCAAAGTTGTGATGGCTCTGAATATGTATGACGAACTGGAGAAGAAGGGCGACAAGTTTGACTACAAGACGCTCGGAAAAATGATTGGCATCCCTATTGTGCCTACGGTGGCGTCGAAGGGCAAGGGACTTGACGATTTGCTGGATAAAGTTATTGAACTTTATGAAGACAAGAGCGAGGAGTATCGGCATATCCATATCAATTACGGACATTCGCTTAACGAGGCTATTTCGTGTATAAAGAAGGAAATATCTAAGAACCATGCTTTTACGGATATGTTCCATTCGAGGTATGTCGCGATAAAGCTTCTGGAGAACGAGCAGACTTTTGTTGCCGACTTGAAGAGGGTCTCTGAGTGCGATGATATTCTGAACGTGGCTAATGAACAGATAAAGAAGATAGAGGATGAGTTTGACGAAAAGTCATCGGCGGTGCTGACCGATGCGAAATACGCCTTTGTGCGCGGGGCTTTGCAGGAGACATATCAGAAGCAAGAAGATGAGGCCAAAAATATTCTGAACTATGCTGCTGATGTGATTTTGACGCACAAGTGGTTCGGCTTCCCTTTCTTTTTGTTCTTTATGTGGCTGATGTTTCAGCTGACGTTTACGGTGGGCGGTGTGCCTATGGAGTGGATAGACGCCGGTGTGGGCGCGCTGAGCGATTTTGTGCGGTCTAGCATGGACGACGGTCCGCTGAGGAGCCTGCTTGTCGATGGTATTATTGGCGGTGTTGGCGGTGTGATAATATTTTTGCCTAATATACTTATCCTCTTTTTATGTATCTCTCTTATGGAGGATACCGGATATATGGCAAGAGCCGCGTTTATCATGGACAGACTGATGCACGCAATCGGTCTGCACGGCAAGTCGTTCATCCCCTTGCTGATGGGATTTGGATGCAATGTGCCGGCGATAATGGCTACAAGAACACTGGATAATCGGAAGGACAGGATTATTACAATTATGATTCTGCCGTTTATGTCGTGCAGCGCCAGACTGCCGGTGTTTGTGCTGCTGATATCTGCGTTTTTTGCAGATAATCAGGGGCTTGTGCTGCTGTCTGTATATGCTGTGGGCGTGCTTGTCGCTATTCTGACGGCCGTCTTGTTCAGACGTCTCTTCTTTAAAGAGGACGAGGTGCCTTTCGTGATGGAACTGCCGCCGTACAGAATGCCTACAATGCGCAACACGTTGAGGCACATGTGGGACAAGAGTGTTCAGTATCTGTCTAAAATGGGTACAGTTATTCTGACTGCTTCAATACTGATCTGGGCTTTGGGGTATTTCCCGCAAGATGTTGATTACTCGAAGGATTATGAAGCGGAACTGCAAAAAGTGGAGAATAACAGTTCCTTGACCGATGAGCAGCGCGAGGAGCTGACGGCTCAGATTAAGGTGGAGCAGGAGTCTGAACATACAGAGAAATCTTACATCGGACAGCTGGGGCACGCTATAGAGCCGGTCATCGAGCCGCTTGGGTATGACTGGAAAATTGGCGTCAGCATCATAACGGGCTTGGCGGCGAAGGAGATTGTTGTTGGCTCCATGGGTGTGCTTTATCAGTCGGACTTGGAGGCTGACGAAAACTCGGCTAATCTGCAAGAAAAACTGAAGACGCAGAAATTCACGTCTGGTGACAAAGTGGGGCAGCTTGTGTTCACCCCGGTTGTGGCATATTCGTTTATGATCTTTGTGCTGCTTTATTTCCCATGTTTCGCTGCTCTTGCGGCCATAAGGCGCGAGGCAGGGACGAAATGGGCTGCTCTCTCGGCTGTATATACAACAGGCGTGGCCTGGATCGTGGCGTTTGTTGTGACGCAGGTTGGGTCGCTGCTTTGATGGCCCTTTTATGTGTGTTTATTTAATGTGAAAAAAGTATGTCTATGAGTGCAGATGTTCAGACTTTGATAATGTGGGTTATTCTGCTTGCGGCTGTGGCGGCTACTGTTTATTATGTTTTGAAACGAATCAGAGGCGGGGGAAAAAATAGTTGCGACTGCGGATGTTGCAGCGGATGCCCGGCAAAGAGAGAGTGCGGAGACGCAAAGAAAAGGTCTTGATTGTAAAGATGATTTCTGTGTATTGTGTAAAGAAGCTCTCGTGAAATGTTTTGGTGGTTAGATTGCGATGGACAAACACAGACATCGTAACGGACGTATGTGCGTTGCATGCTGCATCTGAGGTGTAGTGTGCAACGTTTTTAATGTGGGTTCTGTTAATTCATTTCGCGTAATTTTTGAATTTATTTTGAGCAGATTGCTGAGCGAAAGAGGCTAATTATGCGATGTATATTTGGGCATTGTGACTGAGTGGATATAAGCTAGATAAGGACAATGAATTCAAAAGCATCTGAAAAGGAATTTGTAATCCCCGAATATAAAATCGTAATTTATAGAAGTTACCTTAATAAAAATATTATCTTTGTAAAAACTTTAAAAAGCAGAAATTATGGGCCTATATCTGAATCCGAACGCGGATGCGTTCATGCAGAATAGAAATAAAAAGATATATGTGGACAAATCACAGATAATCTATGAACTTAATGATTTGATAGATTCTGATGATAATTTTGTCTGCCTCTCCCGTCCTCGCCGTTTCGGAAAGAGCATGGCGGGCAACATGATTTCTGCCTACTACTCAAAGGGCTGCGACA
>CALGHE010000108.1 GCA_937915765.1 uncultured Bacteroidales bacterium
ATGAACATTCTAAAAACGATATGCCTATCCGACTTTACGGAGTGGTGCCGATAATGGTCTCTTCTAAAGAGAGCAGACTGGAGCCGGAAATCATATCTCAGAACGAGTTTAAGCCGATGACAAAGTGCGAGGTGCGCGTAAAAGAGAAGAACGGACGCAAAATGGCCTACACTTTGGCGATTGTTGACGAGGGTCTGCTGGATCTGACACGCTTCAAGACTCCGGACGTTTGGGCTGCTTTCAACGCGAAGGAGGCTTTGGGCTTGCGTATGTGGGACTTGTACGGAGATATTTGCGGAGCGTTCGGAGGCCGCATAAGCCAGCAGTTTAGTGTTGGAGGCGACGAAGGTCTTAACAGGGGCAAAATTGCAAATATAAACAGATTCGCTCCGGTGGTTTACTACAAAGGTCCGTTTGTACTCGAAGCGGGTGATGAGAATAAACACTTTGTGGATATTCCAAACTATAACGGACGTGTGCGTGTCATGGCGGTTGCGACAGACGGAGAGGCCTACGGCTCTGCAGACAAGTCGGTTATGGTGCGAAGCTCTGTTATGGTTGTCGGAACTATGCCGCGTCAGATAGGAGCAAGCGAAGAGATGACGGTTGCCGCAACGGTATTTGCAACGGACAAGAGTGTGAAGAACGTGAAAACGACGTTGAGCTGTTCGGACAATCTGGAGATAATCGGCTCTAAAGAGAAAACGCTCAGCTTCAGCGAGCCGGCAGACAAAACGGTGCAGTTCAGGGTCAAGGCCAAAGCTAAGGGCGGAAAAGGAAAGGTTCGCATAGTTTGCGCATCAGGTAGCGAAAAGTCATCTTACGAAACTGATATAGATATAAGGGTCGTGTCTAATCATCTGACAAAGGTGGAATATTTTAAGCTGAATGCAGGAGAAAGCAGAACGTTTGATATGAAGCCTATTGGCACTGAAAATCATAAGTTTAATATAGAGCTGTCTAAGGTCAAACCGTTGAATTTGTCGCGCAGGGCAAGTGACTTGATTGCTTATCCGCACGGTTGCGCAGAGCAGATAACGTCTCGCGGATTTGCGTAGCTAAATATGATAGACTTTGCAAAACTTACAGACGCTCAGAGAACGAGCGTCAATCTGAATGTCAGCGCTGTAATAAAGAAACTCTCTTCTTATCAGGCTGGTGATGGCGGTATGGCTTACTGGCCTGGCGGCGGTTATGCGAACAGATGGGTCTCTTCGTATGTTCTGATGTTCCTTCATAAGGCAGAGGACAAAGGCTTCTTTGTAGATTCGGAGATGAAGAAACGACTTGTCAGCTATGTGAAAAACTCGGTGAGGTTATGGAAGCCGGGCTGTACTAAGTCAGAGACTTTCGAAGCATCTTATGCTTTGTATGTGTTGGCTTCGGTCAACAAGTCGGAGCAAGGCACTATGAACAGAATGAAGGAGTCTGTGTCTGATTTGTCTGAGACTGCCCGCAACCTGCTCTCTGCAAGTTACGCCTTGGTGGGGCAGCCGCAGGTCGCAAAACAGCTTATGGAAAGTTTGTGCAGCAGCAAGTATAGTAGCCATTGGTGCTCTGATTCGCATTCGGCTCTAATTGCCTATTCTTTGCTTGGCGACGTGAAGGCTGAGTTGTATGCGGAAGAGATAAGAGGGCGTTTGGTGTCTGATTCTTGGATGTCAACTGCCGATGTCGCAATGTCTCTTATCGGCATGGATTTGTATTATCAGAAGAATAAGTCTGCAGATAATCTGAAATTCACGGTGGTGGCAAACAAGTCGGAGTTTGCGTCGGTTGATTCAGATACGGAAGTTTCATGGAACGGCGTTCTTCCGTCCGGTTCGTTCAGTGTTTCTAATAAAGGAAATGGAACGTTGCATCTGGTGACAACATCGGAAGGTGACGTTTTGCAGGGGAATGTGGAAGAGATGAAAAACGGCTTGGCTGTATCTGTCTATTATCAGATGCAAGGTAAGTCTGTTGGCCTTGACGAAGTCACTCAGGGAGATGTGATTAAGGCTGTGGTGACAGTGACCAATATCTCAGGAAAAGACCTGAAAAATGTGTCGCTCACACATGTGTTGCCGTCTGGCTTTGAGACGCTGTCTTCAAAAAACGATTCGCGTATAAACTATCAGGATATCCGAGATGACAGGGTGTTAAGTTATATAGACGAGCTGGACAAAAATACATCGGCAACTGTGACATTGGAGCTGTCCGCCACTTATTCAGGCAAATTCTATGTCCCTGCGATAACGGCAGAAGCGATGTATGACAATAAAATGTTCGGCTCGACAAAGAGCGGGAATTGTACGGTTAAATAATTTAAAAGTTAGGAGAGCAAGCAAGTATGTCAGAAAATATAGTTAGCCGAAGAGTTTTGCTGAACGCAGGATTGTGGTTCGTATTATTCAACGCAGTGCTTATCGCACTTCTGTCTATGAAGTATGTTGTGCAGATTCCGGATCTGCCGGACGGTTTCAGCAAAGTTTATTTGACGCTGTTCGCAATCTCGCATTCCGTTGTGCTTGCGCTGATTCCTTATGTGTTTGTTTTCCTTCCGGTGACAATCTTGACGAGAAACAAACGCAAGAGCATGATAGCTGCGGCTGTCTCGTTCACTTTGTATCTGCTTGTGCTGGTGATAGATTCGTACATATTTTCGCTTTATCGTTTCCATATAAACAGTTATGTGATAGAGCAGATAGCGGGACCGGGCGCCGGACAGGTCTTTGAAATATCGACGGCAATATATGTGCTGGCAGTGGTGCTGGTTGCGGCAATATTTGCGGGCGAGCTGTTTTTGTTCAAATTTGCGTGTTCTTTGAAGGAGAGGACTAGTCTTAGAACTTTATACATTTGTTTAGGTTCGGTGTTTGCTATGTTTATCTTTTGTCAGGCTTCTCATGCGGTCGCGGCGGCAAAGGGTGACCGTAGCATTGTGGGTCTGGATAAATATTTTCCTTTGTGTAAGCCTTGCAACATGAACTCGCTGTTAGTCTCGTTGGGGGTTGAGGTTAACGAGTTTGTTGTGGAGAGCAATTTTACGGGCAAAAACTATCAATATCCAAAAACAGAGTTGATTACGGAACCGACAGGGAAGAACGTGCTGTTTTTTGTGCTGGATTCGTGGCATTTCCAGACTATGGACAGTATTGTCAGCCCTAACATATATAATTTTTCGAAAAGATGCTCTAAGTTCAATCATCATTGCAGTGGCAGTAACGGAACGAGGACGGGCGTCTTCTCCATGTTTTTTGGGCTTCCGGGTGTTTATTGGAACGACTTTAAAGAGAATGGTGTCAGTCCTGTCATGATGGACGAGTTTCAGAAGGCCGGATATGACGTGAAGCTTTTCCCTAGCGCGTCTTTGCAGAATCCTCCGTTGGATAAAAATGTGTTTGTTAAATTTGCAGACCAATGTGGTTCTGCTCCTGGCGAAAAAGCTTGGCAAAGAGATGTTAATCTGACAGACAATTTTGTGAAGTTTTTAAGGAAGCGCAAACAGTCTGGCTCAAAAAAGCCGTTCTTCTCTTTCCTTTTTTATGATTCGCTTCACAGTATGATTATGCCTGATGGATACAAAGGTAAGTTCTCGCCTGCATGGGAGTATGCCAAGTACGAGTCTTTAGGCAAAGGTGTGGACCCTACAGAGTTTTTTAATTTGTACAAAAACATGGTCTATTATCTTGACGGTGTGTTTGCTGATGTGCTGAAAGAACTTGAAAGTCAAGGTTTGCTAGATAATACAATTATAGTGATAACAGGAGACCACGGACAGGAGTTTGACGATAATAAGAAGAATTTCTGGGGGCATAACGGAAACTATTCAGACGCTCAGATTCGTGTGCCGTTGCTCTATTTCTCAAAGGATAGAGTGCCTGCCGAGTATGACTACTGGACTGCTCACTATGATATTGTTCCTACAATTATGGAGGATGTGTTCAAGGTGAAGAACGAAGCGAGTGATTATTCTGTCGGTCTCACTCTTTTTGAGGACTCGAAGCGAGACTTCCTTTTGGTGGACAGCTATATCGGTTATGGTATGATTGACGAGCGCGGTAATATTACAAATATTTTGTATGGCGGAGAGTGTGAAATATTGGACAACAAACTCAACGAGTGCTACGAAAGGTCTTTTGACGATACTCTTTATAAAAAGGTAAAGGGGCAGATTGAGGCTTTTTATGCGAGCGGAACAAAGTAAAGGTGAGTTCTATAAATTCCACCGTTTATAATTGATAAAGTATAAATCAAGGTGGCAAACTTTTCGGCTCTTTTTTGTTCCTTTCGGCAACTTGCTGTTTGTCAGTCGGTCATAGAGCCCGCACTGCGCACTTCATTCGCGCAGCAATTTACTCGAAATAAATTTAAAAATTTCGCGAAATGAATTTATAGAAACCACCTGAAATAGATGTGAGTTTCGAAGTGCAATTATAATATTTCGGGTTAAAACGATAAAAAGTAGGAATAAAATTCTGTATAATGAATAAAAAGGTTAACTTTGTGCTTCGGGACATGGGCGACCTTGTCTTTTGATTGTTTGATGGCAATTTTTTTTTTCAATTCTGATAAATAGCTGAGAAATATGGCGGAAAGCAAAGCAAAGAATAAGAAAAAAGGTAAAACGAAGTCAGGAATTTCGTTGGGATCCAAGTTGCTTGTTGCAGTTTGGGTGTTGTTTGTATTGGGTATTGCGGGAGTTGTGTCCATTTTTGTGATGATAAATAACGGCACAATAGGTCATTTGCCGTCTGTTGAGGAGTTGCAGAACCCGAAGGATAAGTATGCGTCGGAGATATATTCTGCAGACAATCAGGTTTTAGGAAGGTATTTCCAAAGTGGCGAGAATCGTGTTTTTGTGCCTTACAATGGCATCTCGCCAGATTTGGTAAACGCGTTGATTGCAACGGAAGACATAAGGTTCAGGGAGCATTCCGGCATTGACGGAAAGTCTTTGCTGCGAGCTATCGTGAAGACCGGTATTTTGCAGCAGAGCGAAGCTGGCGGAGGCAGTACGGTGTCGCAGCAGCTTGCTAAATTGCTGTTTACAGAAGTGGCTAAGGACAAATGGGAACGTGCTCGCCAGAAATTGTCAGAGTGGGTTATCGCAGTGAAGCTGGAGAAGTTATATACTAAAGACGAAATCATCTCCATGTACTTCAACAAGTTTGACTTTTTGAACAATGCGGTGGGAATCCAGTCGGCTTCGCACGTATATTTCAACACAACACCGGACAAGCTCAAGATGGAGCAGTCTGCGCTTCTTGTGGGTATGCTTAAAAATCCGTCTCGTTTCAACCCGAGACGTTTTCCGGAGCGTTGCAAAGGTCGCCGCGATGTGGTGTTGTCTCAGATGGTTAAGGCTAATTACATTACGCAGCAGCAGGCAGACTCTTTGATGCAGATTCCTGTTACGCTTAATTTTCAGAAAGTTGACCATAAACTTGGTCCGGCTCCCTATTTCAGAGAGTTCCTGCGCACTTATATGAGCGCAGAAAAGCCGGACCCTTCTAAGTACAGGGGCTGGCAGCGTCAAGAGTTCTACGAAGATTCGCTGGCGTGGGAGGTTGACCCGCTTTATGGATGGTGCAACAAAAACTTGAAACCGGATGGCTCCAAGTACAATTTGTACACAGACGGTCTTAAAATTTACACTACTATAGACTCGCGTATGCAGAAGTATGCGGAAGAGGCTGTGAGGGAGTATGTGGGCGGACACATGCAGCCGCTTTTCTTCAAGGAAAAGTCTGGAAAGAGATATGCAAAACGCGCTCCGTTCTCTAACAAGTCAACTCAGGCTCAGGTGGACTCTATAATGGCGAGAGCCATAAAAAACTCAGACCGTTATCGCAAGATGAAGGGGGCTGGACTTAGTGAAGCCGAAATCAAGAAGGCGTTTTCAGAGCCAATTCCGATGGTCGTGTTTGACTGGGCTGAGGGGTCGAAGGATACTGTCATGTCGCCAAGAGACTCTATCCGTTACTGCAAGTCATTTTTGCGCTCTGGTCTGATGTCTATCGATCCGTTTAACGGTCATGTGAAGGCTTATGTCGGGGGCATTGACTTTAAATACTTCCAGTATGATATGGTTACAACAGGTCGCCGTCAGGTAGGTTCTACAATAAAGCCGTTCCTTTATGCTCTGGCGATGGAACGAGGCCGAACTCCGTGCGATGAATTGCCTAACGTGCAGCCTACAATACTCATAAAGGAGACAGGCGCTATCTGGCAGCCGAGAAATGTGCCGTACGGGGATGCCGGAAAGAAGGAGGTCGGACAGATGATTACGTTGCGAAGAGGTTTGCAGACATCTAATAACTGGCTCTCAGCAAAATTGATTGAGGAGTTCGGTCCTGATAATTTTGTGAATCTGCTTAAGTCGTTCGGTATAAAGAAAAAGATGGACGCTGTGCCTTCGCTTTGTCTTGGCATCGCTGATATTTCTATTGGTGAGATGTGCGCGGCTTATACGGCTTTTGCAAATAAAGGTATTCAGACAGAGCCTTTGTATGTGACTCGTATAGAAGATAATAATGGAAATGTGATAGCCGCGTTCACACCGCGTATGAACGAAATCTTCAGCGAAGAGACTGCTGAAAAGATGATCGCGCTGTTGAGAGGTGTTGTTGATGGCGGTACTGGTTTGCGTATCCGTTCTTGCGGAGGCTCTTTCTACTATACACTTCCTTGGGAGAAACCGGGGGCTGACGGCGGAAAGATAAAGCATAAGTACTGCATTCCTTGGGAGACTCAGATGGCCGGAAAGACAGGTACAACTCAGAATAACTCTGACGGTTGGTTTATGGGATTTGTCCCTAACCTGATCACTGGCGTATGGGTCGGCGGCGAAGACCGTGACATTCACTTTGACAATCTTCGTAATGGTCAGGGGTCGGCTACCGCTTTGCCTGTATGGGGCGTGTATATGAACAAAGTTTTCAATGATAAGACTTTAAATTACTCTCGCACTGAACCTTTTAATGTCAAAGACAATTATAATTGT
Source organism: uncultured Bacteroidales bacterium (assembly GCA_937915765.1). Classification (GTDB taxonomy): domain Bacteria; phylum Bacteroidota; class Bacteroidia; order Bacteroidales; family Paludibacteraceae; genus RGIG9379. The sequence continues at coordinate 6,989 of CALGHE010000108.1, forward strand.
GTGAAGAAAGAGGTGCTGCTTGACGAAGAGGCGGTCGAAGGTGTCTGGGAGTGATGTTTTTTGGCGAGGTATGGAGGCTCGTCCTAAATTTGCAAGACATTTTGTTGTGTTGGCTTGCAATAAATCGGGGAGGGCTTCGTTTCTTTCCGTGTGAGGTGTGAGTGTGTTCGAAGATTGAGTTTATTGCATCGCGGTTTTGGAGTGTGCGGGCTGCGGCTGGCAGGGTCGCTTTATCGGGTGACTTGCGAAACCGGATTTCTGTTAAGTGGAGAATTTGTAAAAATGGATATACTAAAAAGGATACGTGCAAACGCAGGGGCGTTAGGGCAGTGGAGTAAGCAGGGAAATGGTTATTTCATGTACCCTAAGCTGGAAGGTGAAGTTGGTCCGAGAATGAAATTTCGCGGACACGACGTTCTTAACTGGAGCGTTAATAATTATCTTGGCTTGGCTGAGAATGAAGAGCTAAGGGCTTGTGATGCGAAAATGGCGGAAAAGTACGGACTCTCTTATCCTATGGGGTCACGTCTTATGACCGGACATACAAAACTGCACGAGGAACTTGAGACAGTCATTGCGGACTTTGTACAGAAGGAGGACGCTTTCGTGCTTAACTCGTTCTATCAGGGTATGGTCTCCATAATAGACTGCTTGTGCGGACGAAATGACGTGATTGTTTATGATTCTGATGTGCATGCGAGTATTCATGACGGGGTGCGGCTGCATCTTGGCAAGAGGTTTTTGTATCAGCAAAACAAGATAGAACTGATAGAGACTCAGTTGCAGAAGGCTTGCGAATGCGCGGCGGCGCAGGACGGTTGTGTGCTGCTGGTTACGTAGGGTGTCATTGGCCTTAGCGGCGAACTGGCTCCGCTGGATAAGATTGTAAAACTGAAGGAGAAGTACGAGTTCTGTCTGGTTGTGGAGGACGCGCACGGTTTTGGCACAATGGGGCCTAACGGCATCGGGGCGGCTGATTATTTTGGCGTGCAGGATAAGGTGGATCTGCATATCGGAACATTTGGCAAGGCAATGGGTGTCATGGGCGGATTTGTGGCAGGAAGCGAAGAACTTGTCAATTATCTGCGTTTCAACATGCGTTCGCAGACGTTCTCCGAGGCTTTGCCGGCAGCTGTGGTGGGCAGTGTGATAAAT
>CALGHE010000109.1 GCA_937915765.1 uncultured Bacteroidales bacterium
GGAGGACACCGAGGCGGCTATGATTGTTTTTGAAATCATGCCGGACAGCCCGTACAGAAAGGTGAGGCCGCTGCTCGAACTTTGCCGGCAGTTGCGTATTCCGTATTTTTTTGTGAAGGAGGGGCAGCGCATTGCTTTGAACAAGGTGCTTGTGCCTGTCGGGTTTCTTAATGAAGAGCGTGAGAAAGGGCCTTTCAGCAGCAGTTTCGGAAGATTTTTTAAGGCGGAAATATATTTGATGCCTGCCAAGGATTATGGCAGCAGAGCGCGGCAGAATACGGACGCCATAAAGACTTTGCTTGAAAAGTCAAAGACAGTGTATCATGAGGTGGAGGCTAAAAAGGACAGCTTCAAAGTGGAGATGGAGGCCGTGAAGAGGCAGGAGGAGCTGCAGGCCGATTTGCTTATGATTTCCGCTTCGCGCGATTATGGTATCGATGATATTATCTTTGGCCCTAAGGAAGAGAAGATTGTGAAAAAATCGACAATTCCTGTTATGGTGATAAATCCGAGAAAAGATTTGTACGCTTTGTGCGGCTGATGCTTTTTAGATGGAGTGAGGAGAGCCGTAGTTTATAGAAACTTTTTCAGGTGGGTTTGCAGATTTGTTCTGCGTAATAAAATAAATATTTGTATGACTTTTGAAGCGATTATATCTAAGAATCTGAATATTCAGGAAAGGCAGGTTGCTAATACATTGAAGTTGTTGGCGGAGGGCGCTACTGTGCCTTTTATAAGCCGTTACCGCAAGGAGATGACCGGCTCGCTGGACGAGGTGAGCATTCAGGCTATTCAAGAGCAGTTCGAAAAGCTGACGGAACTGCAGAAGCGCAAGGAGAGTGTGCTGAAGTCTATCGACGAGCAGGGCAAACTGACCGACGAGATAAAGAAGCGTGTGGAGGCGGCATGGTCTATGACCGAGGTTGAGGACATATATCTTCCGTTTAAGCCTAAGCGCAGGACAAGGGCTGAGGTGGCACGTGAGAAAGGTCTGGAGCCTTTGGCGAAGATTTTGATGCGTCAGGTTGATAACGACTTGGAATCTAAGGCTTTGCCTTTTGTTAAAGGAAGCGTCAATGATGCGGACGAGGCTCTGAAGGGGGCTAAGGATATAATTGCGGAGTGGGTGAGCGAGAACGAAGTGGCGAGAGACCGTGTGCGCAAGTGCTTCGGAAGGGACGCTGTGATTGTGTCTAAGGTTGTGAAGGGAAAGGAGAAGGAGGCTGAAAAGTATCGTGATTATTTTGACATGGAGGAGCCGCTCAGAAAATGTTCTTCGCACAGATTGCTCGCAATGAGGCGCGGCGAGGCGGAAGGCTTCCTCAGAGTTTCTATTTCTCCGGACGAGGAGGTTGTTCTGGACCGTCTTGTGCCGCTTTTTGTAAAAGGGCGCACCGTGGCTTCTGATTTCGTCTCTGATGCGGTGGAGGATTCTTACAAGAGGCTGATTAAGCCTTCTATCGAAACTGAGTTTTCAGGACTTAGCAAGGAGAGGGCTGACGACGAGGCTATTCGTGTCTTTTCAGAAAATTTGAGGCAGCTGCTTCTGGCTGCTCCTTTGGGACAGAAAAATGTTTTGGCTCTTGACCCGGGATTTCGCACGGGCTGTAAATTGGTTTGCCTCGATTCTCAGGGAAATTTGGTGCATAATGAGGCTATATACCCTCATCCGCCTCAGTCAGACGCTGTAAAGGCGGCGGCTCGGGTGAGACAGCTGGTTAAGGATTTTAAGATCGAGGCTATATCTATAGGTAACGGAACTGCAAGCAGAGAGACCGAGCAGTTTGTGAAGGGGCTTGGACTGAAGGATGTGCAGGTTTTTGTCGTTAGCGAGAATGGCGCGTCGATATATTCGGCTTCGCCTGTGGCGAGAGAGGAGTTTCCGGACCATGATGTTACTGTAAGGGGGGCGGTCTCTATCGGACGCAGGCTTATGGACCCGCTTGCCGAACTTGTTAAGATAGACCCTAAGTCTATCGGCGTGGGGCAGTATCAGCATGATGTTGACCAGACTAAACTGAAACGCTCGCTCGACCAGACTGTGGTGAACAGCGTGAACCTTGTTGGTGTGAATCTGAATACTGCAAGTAAACATCTTTTGACTTATATATCGGGACTTGGGCCTCAGCTTGCTAAAAATATAGTTGAGTACCGTCAGCAGAATGGCGCTTTTAAGAGCAGAAAGGAATTGAAAAAGGTGCCAAGGCTTGGCGACAAGGCGTTTGAGCAGTGCGCCGGCTTTTTGAGGATTCCTGGAGCTAAGAATCCGTTGGATAATTCTGCGGTTCATCCGGAAAGTTACGAGATAGTGGAAAAGATGGCTAAGGATATGAATTGCACGGTGTCGGAACTTATTGAAAACAAGTCGATTAAGAAAGGTCTGAATTTGCAGTCTTATGTGACGGACAAGGTTGGGCTTCCTACTCTGAAAGATATTATGGACGAGTTGGAGAAGCCGGGTCGTGATGTGCGACAGGCTCTTAAGTCGTTTGAGTTTGACCCTACGGTAAGGTCGCTTGAGGATGTGCGTGAGGGCATGGTGCTGCCGGGTATCGTTACTAATGTCACTAATTTCGGTGTGTTTGTTGATGTGGGCATAAAGGAGAACGGGCTTGTTCACGTTTCTCAGATTGCAGACAAGTTTGTCTCTAATCCGGCAGATGTGGTTGCTCTGCATCAGCAAGTTGAGGTCAGGGTGATTGCGGTTGACCATGAGCGTAAAAGATTGCAGCTTTCGATGAAGAAGGGGTGATGTGTGACGTTTTTGCATAGCGTGCCGCAGTGTCTTTTTTTGCGATGCGGCGCGCCATTATGCAAAATAATCGCTTTATCCCCATAAATTGGGATTGACGCATTTTATTTTTTGGTGTTCCTTTGCAACCGAAAAATTAGAAATTTATGTATAAGCGTTATTTTTTTGTTGCGGCTTTGATTCTGGCCGCTTTTACAGAGCTTTCTGCAGAAGAAGATTTTGTTCAGAATGATTATGTCGCTATGTCTGATGGCGTTGGCGATGTCACATTAGACGAGTATGTCATTGTGAAGGACATAAAAAGGGAGAGTGACAATATTTTCGGTCAGCCTGTTTCCGGAACTTCTGTCAAGTCTTCCGAGCTTGAAAACAGAAAAACAAACTCGCTGAAGGAGCTTTCGGCTGTAGTGCCTAATTTCCATATCCCGGACTACGGGTCTAAGACAACGTCGTCTGTGTATGTGCGCGGACTGGGCTCGCGTATAGACCAGCCTGTGGTGGGGCTTTATCTGAATGGTGTGCCTTGCATGAACAAGAGTATGTTCGACTTTGACTTTTACGAACTGCGCAGCGTGGAGGTGCTACGTGGACCGCAAAGCACCTTGTACGGCAGAAATACCATGGCTGGCATTGTCAGTGTTATGACTAAGGATGCCTTTAATCCGCTGACAAACGCATATGTGTCTTACGGCAGTTATAATGATATGAAGTTGAGGCTGTCTCACTATAATCATGTGGGAAAGGTTGGCTTTTCTGTTGGTGGATATTTTAATCAGAACGATGGATTTTTCAAAAATGAATATACCGGGAAGAAGGCCGACGAAGGCAAGTCTTACGGCGGCAGAATAGGTTTGAACTGGAAGAAGGGTGACTTTTATCTGAACTATACTGGTAATCTGGATGTTGTTGATCAAGGCGGTTATCCGTATGTGATGTATTCGGAGGGTAAGCCCGGCTCGGTGAACTACAATGACCCGTGCGGTTATGACCGCGTTATCGTGAGCAACGGTCTTTTCTTGAAGTATAATACGGACAAAGTTCAGTTCTCTTCTGCAACTGGTTATCAGTTCCTTGATGATGAAATGGTGCTGGATCAGGATTTTTCTCCACGCTCTATATTTGCTATGACGCAGGCTCAGCACGAAAACTCTTTGACGGAGGAGTTTGTTATCAAACCGTATAATTCGCAGAGCGATTATAAATGGCTTTTCGGCGCGTTCGGGTTTTACAAAGGGCTTGAGGTTGAGGCTCCTGTCACTTTTAAGAAAGATGGTATTAGCTCTCTGATCGAGAGCGGCGTCAATAATGTGGAGTATCTGAGCAATATGGGCATGGCTTTGGATATTCTTAATGATAATTTGTTGATTGACAGCGAATTTGAGTATCCTACGTTTGGTGCGGCTTTGTTTCATCAGTCTGAAATTAATAATCTCTTTACAGATGGGCTGACTTTGACTTTGGGCGTGCGTCTTGATTATGAAAAGGCGTCGCTGGATTATAATTGCAGAGCGGATGTGAATTATATTTTTACGCCGATGCTGACGGATGCGAGGGATATTGTGACAATGGTGAACGGTTCTGAAGATAAAAGCTTCTGGCAAGTGCTTCCTAAAGTCGCGCTGAAGTATGATTTCAATGAAAAAAATAATGTGTATCTCTCTGTTGCTAAAGGTTACAAGGCGGGCGGTTTCAATACTCAGATGTTTGCCGACATTATGCAGAGCCAGATGCGCGTTGATATTAAAAAGGACCTTTACGACCAGATTCCTGACCGTTTGACTCAGGTTAAGGAGACGCTCGCTCCTATATTGCTTGAGAAGGTTAATTATGATATGAAGGAGGTGATATCTTATGACCCTGAATATAGCTGGAATTATGAGATAGGCTCTCACTTGTCCTTTATAGACAATAAGTTGCAGGCTGATTTGGCTCTGTTTTATATCGATTGCAAGGAGCAGCAGCTTACTGTGTTCGCAGAGTCCGGGTTAGGCAGGAAGATGGCCAACGCTGGCCGTACCGAAAGTTACGGTGTGGAGAGTGCTGTTCGCGCAAATATCTGCAAGGGGCTTTGGCTTGACGCTGCTTACGGATACACGCACGCCTCTTTTAAGGAGTATTTCAACGGAAAGGTTGACTTGTCTGGCAAATATGTGCCGTTTGCTCCGCAAAACACTTTCTCTGCCGGACTTGAGTACGAGCTGAATGTCAACAGAAAGCTGCTTGACAGAATTTTGTTTAATGTGAATTATGCTGGTGTCGGAAAGATTTATTGGACGGAGGATAATAGCAAGTCGCAGGATTTTTACGGACTGCTGAGCGGAGGTGTCTCTTTCCAGAAGAAGGGTGTGAAACTTGGTGTTTGGGCTAAGAACTTGACTGACGAGGATTATTGCACGTTTTATTTTGAAAGTTTAGGAAACGGTTTTATGCAGAAAGGCAAACCATTGCAAATCGGTGCAGATTTGAAATGGACTTTCTGATAGAATCTTCTTCATTGTTGTTTTGATAGAAGGAGGGTGATTTGTGTATCGCCCTCCTTTTCTTTTTATCCGGCCCAGCCCTCTCTGTCTAAGTTGCGGTAGTTTATCGCTTCGGCAATGTGGTTTGTCTCTATGTTTTCCGAATTGTCCAAGTCTGCAATTGTGCGCGCCACTTTCAGTATTCGGTCGTACGCTCTGGCGGAAAGATTCAGTTTGAGCATTGCGTTCTTGAGCAGTGCCTGCGTTTTCGGGTCAAGCTGTGTGTGCTGTCTCAGCAGTTTGCTGCTCATCTGCGCGTTGCAGTGTATGTCCGGGTTGTCTTTGAAACGCTCAAGCTGTATGTTTCTGGCTTTTATCACACGTTCGCGAATTGCGGCGCTGCATTCAACCTCTTGGTTGTCTGACAGTTTTTCAAAAGGCACGGGGACAATCTCTATGTGAATGTCTATTCGGTCAAGCAACGGCCCTGATATTCTGCTAAGGTACTTCTGCACCATTCCGGGCGCGCATACGCACTGTTTTTCCGGGTGGTTATAATAGCCGCAGGGGCAAGGGTTCATTGATGCTACGAGCATGAAGCTTGCCGGGTACTCTATTGTGCATTTTGCGCGCGAGATTGTGATTTTGCGGTCTTCGAGCGGCTGCCTCATAACCTCTAATACAGACCGTTTGAACTCAGGCAGCTCGTCAAGGAACAGCACGCCGTTGTGGGCCAGCGAGATTTCTCCCGGTTGCGGAAAACCGCCTCCGCCGACCAACGCGACGTCC
>CALGHE010000110.1 GCA_937915765.1 uncultured Bacteroidales bacterium
GAGGGCATTGAGAAAGGCAAAGCGGAGGGGTTATCGGAAGGCATGATAAAAGGCAAAGCGGAAGGTCTAGCCGAGGGCGTGAAAAAAGGCATTGAGAAAGGCCTAGCCGAGGGCATTGAGAAAGGCAAAGCGGAGGGGTTATCGGAAGGCATGATAAAAGGCATCAAAGAGAACCAGCTCTGCACCGCCCGAAAAATGCTGCAGCTTGGCATGACCATAGAGGAAATCTCCGAAATCACAGGGCTGCGCAAGGAAGAGATAAGCAACCTGTAGGTTTTCCCCCATTGTAGAGACGTAGTACGCTACGTCTCTTTACTGCATAATAAAAAACTTAGGAGAGCGTACGTACAAGATAAGTTCGTCCGTATATGAGAAAGCCGACCCGGCTCGGCACTGCCCGGAAAATGCTGCAGCTTGGCATGTCCATAGAGGAAATCTCCGAAATCACAGGGCTGCGCAAGGAAGCGGTTTTGCAGTTAGCGGTTAACAATTAACCCCCGTAAGCCTCCATTAAACCTAAATTGTAAATAGCCCTTTCTTCTCTTTTTTTGAGAAAAATCAAAAAAAACGAAAAAATAGTTGCGTTTTAAAATAGTTATTGTATATTTGTCTCCAATTTGCGTTTCTTGCCTCTGTAGGGGCGTGGCATGCTATGTCTCAAAAAGGATGCGAACGCAAAGAAAACGATGAACAGATGCAAAATATGTTGTACAGCATATTTTGCGGGGGGGGGGTAGAATCATTAAAAATTTTACCTTTGCCACATCAGGCGGAAGGAGCGGTTTAGACAAGGTTCGAACCCCCTGCCGCCGCAAGCAATGAACCTATTTATACACTATATAGACCTAAAAAATATATGGGAACTGAAAAAAAGATAAGAAGAGCGCTGTTTACTGCCTTGTTGTGCATTATTGCCGTGGCAACCCATGCGGCCACATTGACAACGAGCAGCAGCGCATGTGTTGATGAATCTGTGAAAATTGAGGTGACAGACCTTTCTGGAGTTGAGTACGTGGACTTTAAGCGTTCTACGGACGGCTCTACGTGGACTGACGTGGGGCGTGCTGTGGTGAAAGACGGAAAAGCCGAGATGACGGACTTTATGACAACCGATGCACACCTTTACAAGGTTGTCTCTTATCCGACTGCAACAGTCTCAGTAGTGTCTGAAACTCCAGTAACCCGAAAAACTACCGACTGCCCTAAGTCAAGCTCTTGCCATACTACGTCTTCTGGAGAGGTGTTTGATGGGACGGATTTTAGTGTGGTTGATAAAAACGGAACAACGACTGGTTCTGGACTTGTTGACAATATAGAAAGTTTTCTCCCAGAAAATCATATAACGCTTTCTAATTCATGTTCTAATGCTTTTCTTTCCAATTCTTATGAAACTAATCCAGGGTCGTTTATGGCTAACGACACGAATTATTATATGTATTTTTCTCCTACAAATTGTCAGCAGCCTTTGAGTTTTAGATTTCAAATGACGACGGAAGAACGGTGCTGTAGAAATGAATGTGTAGATTGTAAGAATAATTTGTGTGGAACGGGAAGGTATAATAAATGCGACGAAAATGTTCCAATTTGGAATCATAAATATTTTGAGCTTAGGATGAAAGTCTTTTTTAAGATAAATTGCGACAACAATGCTATCCAAGATGGAACTAATATTAAAATGTCTTTGTCGGAAGGAGGAGGGGTTTCTGATTGTTTTGAGGATAATACAATGTATACGGAAATTATTGTAAAGCAAAACAATTCGAGGCTGGGTTACGCTTTAGTCCCAAAGGCTTTTGATATGATTTATCTTAAAGACATCAAAGATTCAGAACAAAAATCGGTAAAGTTTACCAAAGAGTATGTATATGAGATGGACATTTCTATTTATGGTAAATTTGATTTAAGAAATAATGCTAATCAAAAACAATTTGTAACAGTAAAGCCGGAATTTGGGCAATGGGGAAATTCTGGTTGTGTTGATTTTGCCGTCGACTACATATCTCTTGAAAGCGAAAGCCTTTGTTTGTCATCTAACATAGCGTGTTTGGAAGAAGATGTGGCGGTAAACGTTAACGCTTTAGGTTTTTCAGAGAGAGCTAATTTTATCTGGCAGAAGAAGGATAAGGATGGAACTTGGAGTACAATTAGTGAATACTCCGGTATAGGCAAGGGGCATGCAGATATTAAAGTTACAGAGGTCGGTCTTAAAGAGTTCCGTGTGTTTGTAGATAGAGAGGGGGGCGAGATTAACACGGAAGATAACTCAACTTACGACCAGCTGTTTGACTTTTACATTGTAGGTAAGTATTGTGATGTCAGCATAATTGATATAAAAGGAGATACGTCCATCTGTTTGCCTGCGAGTGTGACGGAGTATGACTACGAAGCGATTCAAAGCGTTGACAATGATACTGTAAATTACAGCTGGATTGTAAGAGACCCTGATGGAAATGATGTCACAAGCAGCATGCTGACTGTAGATTCAGGAGATTCCAGAAAAGCAAAGTTTAAGATAGGGAACGGTGTCAAGGAAGGCGAGTACAAAATCAAGGTGTTCAGAGCATACAAAGGAGAAAACGAAGATGGCGGCGCTTACGAAAAGACTGTGACCATAGGCAAGGCTCCGCAGCTGGGCAACGACCCTGTAGTTCTAAACTACTGCACAGAGTCCGCTCCGTCGGAAGTTGATGTTGTCGCTCACATAAAAGAGACAATAGTAGGTAACTACGATGTCACTGTATCTGGTTATAACGGCGATGGCACATACACATACACCGCCACAGCTAACGGCTGCTCCGCAGACGGAACGGTAGAGGTTGCCAAAATTGTTATGGAAAACAAGACCGTAAAAACTTTCTCTTATTGCGCAGGCTCGTTTTCGGAAGATGCCCTCTTGTCGCACATCGAGAGTGAGTTGGGAGATGGTTATGAGATTTCAGAACTATCAAAAAATGGCAATTCTTACACATTTAAAATAAAAGAAAAATCCAGCGGCTGCACTGCAAACGGAACGGTGGAGGTGACGGAGATTTCGTTGCCAAGCGAAACTTTGGGCGACCTTTCCTATTGTTCAGGTTCAAATGCTCCAACGTTGCCGAACACGTTAGGCGATTATAACGTAGCCTATGAAGGAGACGGTGTGACCAATGGTAACGTCACAACCTACAGCTATCGCCTTGTGACAACCGCCGCTCCTGCATGCTCCAGCGCCGTGCAGAAGTTCACGGTAACGAAATTGGAATTGCCGGAAAAACCGTCACAGACAGTGTTCAAGTTCTGTGCAGAAAGTACGGTGTCAAGGGCGCACCCACCCTGGTGATCACCGACGGCGAAAACCACGCCAACTACTACAGCGTGCCGGAGATCAAGAAGTATCTGGCTTCCCTGTAAAAGGAACCCCAACAGGGCGCG
>CALGHE010000111.1 GCA_937915765.1 uncultured Bacteroidales bacterium
TAACCCACAAACGCGAAACTCTGTCCGTTAAATCCGGAAGCCATCAGGCCAAGCAGGATAGACGACGGCCCGACAAGAGGCACTACCCTGTAATCCTTGCGCTGCGCTATCCTTACGACCTCCGCTCCGGGGTCTGCCACAGCCGGACAGCCGGCTTCCGAAATCACGCCCATGTCCGCCCCGCTCTTCATCGGATTCAGATAACCGGATATGTCTTCCGGCGACGTATGTTTATTGAGCGTGTAAAACGTCAGCTCATCAATATTTATCTCCCGGTCTATCTTTTTAAGAAAGCGCCGGGCTGTACGCACATCTTCAACAATAAAATGCTTTATCTTCCTGATAATGCCGTAGTTATATGCCGGAAACACGCTGTCTGGCTCACATTCGCCAAGCGTGTTCGGTATTAAATACAAAACACCTGCCATAAACTGTATTTTTTGACCAAACGAAAAAGTTCCGTCTTTCGCCACAAAGATAACTGAAAAATGTCAGACAGCGAACAAAAAACTTGCAGAGATTAATAACTTGCTGAAAACCAAGCCATTTCGCAACAACAAACACAATCCTGAAAGCACAACCCTGCTATTTAGTCAAAAAATACTGAAAATAAAAGTAGAAAAAGCATTTTTATAAAATTAAATTATACATACCTTTGTGCCAATGGTTAGGGAGACTTTAAAGAATGTCGCATCGTCCATTAATTGTTAAACTTAACATCTATTACAATAACGGGCGTCTGGTCGTTTCAATGGCGGGCCACACCTTCGGGATGCTTTGCACGGTGGATTACAAAGATAGACTAAAGTCCAAATCCTGCTTATCGGGAGTTTAATATAATCACGGTGCGACTTTTTATAACAGAGGGGCTTTTTAGTCCCTCTGTCTTTTTTATGGGCGGCTGCACCTACTTCGAGTTCAAGTCTGTGAAAGAGGTTCCGCCACCCAACTTCAACGACCAGTTCGTGAAAGACCTGCTGAACAAGGATGTCGAAGACCTCAGCCAGATCAAGTGGATTTTTGACGGGGAGAAGATTAAAAAGGCAGACCTTGAAGCGCTGAAGAACAGGATTGATGCTCTGGATATTCCGGAACCTGCTTGGGAAAAGTTTGGAATGAGCAGTGCAGAAAAATTAAAAGAAAAACTGAAGACTGATGTGATTTTTAACGATATATTTAAAGTGGAATAAAAAAAGACACAATTATGCGATTGATAAAGAGAGAAAAAGGTTTAAGCGGATTTTATCTGTGGAGAGGTCAGGAGGTCCTGATATACAGAGATAAGTTTCTTATAGGCGACAAGGAGTTTAAGACGAGGCCTAAGGATGATTTCTTCGTGAAAAATGATTGCCTGACAAGAGGTCTGTTAGGAGAGGATAAATGTCAGATATACAACAACGGCGTTTTTGAAGATGAAGTAGTGAGATATGGAGAGTGCAACCACTACTTCAGTCCTGATGTTTATTATTCCAAAGAGAGAGACCGAGAGAAAGGTGTAGAGAAATATTTTTTTATAGAAAATGGTCAGGAATATCTTTTCGAGGTTGAGACAAAAGATTTCTTTATGCAAATGCAGTATGTTCCATCCCACTCTATTCTGATACTGCCTTCTTTTGACGAGCGTCAGCTTCACTTCTACACCAAGACAGGCGAGCGCCTGTGGGTTTACGAGGAGAAAGAGATTGTGGAAGTCGGCGGCCTGTTTCTTTCCG
>CALGHE010000112.1 GCA_937915765.1 uncultured Bacteroidales bacterium
TGTATTTTTCCACGCTCTCCGCCGGGACGTAGATGGTTATGTTTTCGCTGACATATTCAAAAACATCTTCTTTCATCTCTGGAGGTGTGGCATTTTCAATTGTTAAAATGGTTAGACTGGAATACCTAAAAGCCTCATCGCCAATCGTCGTAACACTGTTGGGGATGGTGACGCTGGTTAGACGGGAGCAACCCAAAAAAGCCGCATAGCCAATCGTCGTGACACTGTTGGGGACGGTGACGCTGGTTAGACTGGTGCATTCACAAAAAGCCCCTTCGCCAATCGTCGAGACACTGTTGGGGATGGTGACGCTGGTCAGACCGGTGCAATCGGAAAAAGCCCACTCGCCAATCGTCGTGACACTGTTGGGGATGGCGACGCTGGTTAGACCGGTGCAATCGAAAAAAGCCCACTCGCCAATCGTCGTGACACTGTTGGGGATGGTGACGCTGGTTAGACCGGTGCATTCATAAAAAGCCCGCTCATCAATAGTCGTAACACTATTAGGGATGATGACGCTGGTCAGACCTTTGCATTCTTCAAAAGCCGCCTCGCCAATCGCAGTAACACTATTTGGGATGGTGACGCTGGTTAGACCCGTACAACTATAAAAAGCATCATTTCCAATCGTCGTAACACTGTTGGGGAGGGTGACACTGGTTAGACCGGTGCAATTCCAAAAAGCCGCCTCATCAATCGTCGTAACACTGTTGGGGAGAGTGACGCTGGTTAGACCGGTGCAATCCAAAAAAGCCTTCTCGCCAATCGTTGTCACACTGTTGGGGATAGTGACGCTGGTTAGACTGGTGCATCCTGCAAAAGCCCGCTCATCAATCGTCGTAACACTATTAGGGATGGTGATGCTGGTTAGGCCGGTGCAATCCCAAAAAGCCTCCTCGCCAATCGTTGTAACACTGTTGGGGAGGGTGACACTGGTTAGACCGGTGCAACTGCGAAAAGCCCACTCGTCAATCGTCGTGACACTGTTGGGGATGGTGACGCTGGTCAGACCTGCGCATCCTGCAAAAGCGCTTCTTCCAATTGTCGTGACACTGTTTGGTATGGTGACGCTGGTCAGACCTGCGCATACCAAAAAGGCAGTCTCTTCAATCGTCGTCACACCATCAGGTATGGCATAATTGCCTTTTATTCCGCAGGGACATTGGATTAACCTCTTTTTTGTGATGTCAAACAGCACACCATTTTCGGAGCAATAGTGCGAGTTGTCTTTTGCCACATTGATGCTTTTGAGGTTTTCACAATCAAAAAAAGCCCACTCGCCAATCGTCGTAACACTGTTGGGGATGGAGACGCTAGTTAGACCGGTGCAACCAGAAAAGGTTCCATCTCCTATCGTCGTAACACTGTTGGGAATGGTGATGCTGGTTAGACTGGTGCATTCAAAAAAAGCAAACTTGCCTATCGTCGTAACACTGTTGGGGATGGTGACGCTGGTTAGACCGGTGCAACCCCCAAAAGCCGCCTCATCAATCGTCGTAACACTGTTGGGGATGGTGACGCTGGTTAGACCGGAACAATCGGAAAAAGCCTCCTCGCCAATCGTCGTAACACTGTTGGGGATGGCGACGCTGGTTAGACCGTCGCAAAACCTAAAAGCCTCCTCGCCAATCGTTGTGACACTGTTGGGAATGGTGACGCTGGTTAGACCGTCGCAATATGCAAAAGCATCATTTCCAATCGTAGTAACACTGTTGGGGATGGTGACGCTGGTTAGACCGTAGCAAAATGCAAAAGCATCATTTCCAATCGTAGTAACACGAAATTTTTCACCTTTGAATTTCACTCTTTCAGGAATCTTCACATCGCCTGAAATTCTTGCACTTTGTTGCTTTGAGACCTTCGCTTCGTTACCATTTGCAACCACATACTTCAACGTCTGTCCTTCGTAAGTAAACTCAAACGTCTTGTTTCCCTTCGCCTGCGCAAAACTTGTGCAGAACAGTGCTAATAGTATGATATTAAAAATTCTCTTCATTGTAGTATTGTTTTGTTAAACCTTGATTGACACTTATGTACATAAATAAAGCAACAACCATGCCAAACAAATAGGCACGGTTGTTCTTATATCAAAATCTTTCCGTTTGAAATTCACATCTCCAGTCTTGATTCCTTTCTGTCTGGAAGGCAATGCAGGACACAGATAGAGCACCTCTGGACAAAGTATCGGGAAGGCTTAATCTTCCTTATCGCCACATGCTCCTCTTCTTTGTGCCTATTCTGCCAAAAGTCACCAGATATGCAGAGAGCAGAGGCAGCAATATCTCCAACAGAATGAAGGAGACGTGCGACTTGCGTTCTCTGAGTATGGTTGCCGCCTTGTGGAATATCACAGACATCATCAGATACCTTAAAAAGATAACGCCTCCGGCTATTGCTGCAAACAGCTCGCAGCCCGGATTATTCAGCAAGAAGATTATCAGCGCCACACCAGATGCCAAGAACAAGAGCCTTGTGAGCGTATCCAAGGCCAGCTTCATGCGAATACCGAATTTATAATGCGAGCGCGTTGACATTCGCTGCTCCTTGTCGAGCATGAAAGCCTTGAAGTTCAAATCTCTGTAACACACTGTGTTTGCGGCAATCTCCACGCTTGTGTTCTCTTTCGTTGCAACGTCCTGCACAAATAGGTCGTCTTCTCCAAACGCCTCGCCAAGGTTAGAGATGAAGCCCTTGTTTCTGAGGAACGCCTCTTTTGTGTAGGCTATGTTTCTGTGTGTGCCCATGTAAGGAGAGCGGCGCAGAGCCAAGCCAACGTACTGCATTGTGTTGAACAGATTGTCGAAACAGATTATCTTGTTCAGCAATCCGCCCTTCGGCGCATACGCCCCAACCCCGATGACAAGTTCCTTCTTTTCCGTGAAGTTACGCACCATTTCGGAGATCCACTGGTCGCTGTCCGGACGGCAGTCTGCGTCTATAAGCAGCAGATGGTCGTACTTGGCAGCCTTTACCGCCACCGTTATGCACATCTTTTTGCGGCTCATATATTTTGCCCCGATAGGCAGAAACGTATGGTAAAGGTTAGGATATTTCTTGGCGTAACGGTCCAGCACCTCCGTGCTTTCGTCTGTAGAGCCGTCGTTCACCACAACAACCTGAAACTCCGGATACCTCTGCTCCAGCACGGTGGGCAGCAAGGCTTCCAGATTCTCCGCCTCGTTCTTAGAGCATATTATGACAGAAACCGGCGGCTGTTTTATTCGGTGCTTCACATCACCTCGGTGCAGCTTGCGGTTGTAGTATATCACGCCGGCATAATAATAGAGATAATAAAAAGCCTGAACAACAAACGACAGCAAAAAGATTCCAGCCAAAACTTGAGTCGCAATATCCAGTTCTAAAAATTTTTCTAAAAACATAAGTTAAACGAATAAGATTCTATAATAATGTTTTTCATGTCTCTGCAACGGACAAACAGTCCAGCTCGTTTTTTTTCGGCTTAACGCCAGACTTTGAAAATCAAGGCGCTCCATATATTCAAAATCTGCAGAGACGGTGTGAACCATCTCCGCAGACTATTTTTTGCAGATAATTATAATTCAGAAGACAGCACCGCGCCCGGCAAGTTTCTGAGGTTGTAACGAGACGCCATTATCTCGCCGTACGCCCCTGCCGAACGTATCGCAAGCAGGTCGCCGCGCTTTGTCCCGTTCAGTTCCACGTCTTTGTCAAACACGTCAGACGACTCGCAGATTGGACCTACAACATCATATTTCTCCACTTCTGCATCCGAAGTTATATTCTCAATTCTGTGGTACGCTTCGTACAGAGCCGGACGAATCAAGTCCGTCATGCCCGCATCAACAATGGCAAACTGCTTCACGTTGCCTTTCTTCACGTACGTCACCTTGGTGATGAGGCTTCCGCACTGCGCCACGATAGACCTGCCCGGCTCGCAGTGCACCCTTTGTCCTTCTCTCAGTTTAAGGTGCTTGTTGAACAAGCGGAAATACGCTTCGAAGTCTGCTATCGGCATGTGGTTCGGATGCTCGTAATTGATTCCCAAACCGCCGCCTATGTTGATGTTCGCAAACTTCACGCCCTTGCTTTCAAACTGATCCTGCAGCTCGTTCACGCGCACGCAAAGGTTCTCGAACGACGACAAGTCCGTTATCTGCGAGCCTATGTGGAAATGCAGACCTATAAGTTCCAGATTCGGCAGCGACTGCACAAGCGCCACAATCTTTTCAAGGTCTTCCATATTGAAGCCGAATTTGTTTTCGCTCAGACCGGTTGTTATGTAGTGGTGGGTGTGCGCATCCACGTTAGGGTTCACCCTCAGCTCCACGCGCGCCTTTTTGCCTTTTGCTCCGGCAAGCTCGTTCAGCACCTCCAGTTCCGGAATAGACTCTGCGTTGAAGCAGAAGATGTCATGGTCAAGAGCAAGATTAATCTCTCTGTCAGTCTTTCCCACTCCTGCAAAAACAATCTTCGAAGCCGGGAAGCCAGCCTCAACAGCAGCCTGCACCTCGTTGCCGCTCACGCAATCCGCACCGAAACCCTTGCTTGCGATAAGAGCCAGAATCTTTGCGTTCGCGTTCGCCTTCACCGCATAATGCGGCTCATAACCGTATTTGTCCGCCTCGCCCTTCACAAAGTCCAATGTGCGCGTAAGCAAATCGACGTCGTAATAGTAAAACGGTGTCTCTATATTTTTAAATTTCTCTACTGGGAAAATACCTTTTATCATTATCAATTATCTTAAAATCAACTAAATAAACTATCATTCAACGCATTCAGAGCCTTCTCTTTATCTTCAGTGTGAATCAAGAAGGACATATTGTGCGAGCTGCCTCCGTAAGAGATCATGCGTATTGTGATGTCCTTCAAAGCCGACGTGATTTTAGACTGGAAGCCGACGTTCTTGTCTGCCAAGTCGCCCACCACGCACACTATAGTCATGTTGCGGTCTGCAGATACAGTTCCGAACATCTTCAGCTCGTCTATAATATCGTCCAGATTCTTGCTGTTGTCGATGGTGATAGATACGCCCACTTCCGACGTAGTTATCATATCTATCGGCGTTTTGAAACGTTCAAAAACTTCAAAAACCTTGCGAAGGAAACCGTGAGCAAGGAGCATCTTCCCGGACTTTATCCTGATAGCCGAGATTCCGTCCTTAGCAGCAATGGCTTCAATCTTGTTTTCCGCATAATCCGTCGAGATTAACGTGCCCTTAGCGTCCGGCTCAAGCGCGTTGAGCAGCCTTACCGGAATGTTGGCAAGCTTTGCAGGCAGCAGACTTGTAGGGTGCAGCGTCTTTTCTCCGAAATAAGAGAGTTCCGCAGCCTCTTCAAAATTCAGCTTCTCTATAGTCTTGGCATTCTTCACGATTTTAATGTCGTTATTGTAGATGCCATTCTGGTCGCTCCAAATCTGAATCTCCTCAGCGCCCAAAGCCGCGCCGATAAGCGAAGCTGTAAAATCACTGCCGCCCCTCTTCAGATTGTCAATCTCTCCGTAAGCGTTCTTGCACACAAAACCTTCAGTCACGTAAAGGTCCGCCTCGCCAGCCTGCTCCAGCGCCGCCGTCAGGCTCTTCTTTATAAACTGGGTGTCCGGCTCCTCGTTCTTGTCTATCTTCATGAAATCCAGAGCTGAAATCAATGGAGCCTTCACGCCCTGAGTTGAAAGGAACTCCGCAAAAAGGAAGCTCAGAAGAGTCGGGCCCTGGGCTATAATCTTCTTCTCTTCAAAAAGGGTGAATATCTCTTTCGACATCGAACGCATCTTCGCAAAACGGTCTTTCAGTTCCAGATTGACCGACGCAAGCCTCGAGTCAAAGGCAAAAAGCTCCTTCGCCAAGTTCAGATAACGGCGCTCAAGCTCGTTTATTAGCTCGTTCGCCCCGTCTGCATTCTTCTTGTACAGATAGTCCGCAATCTCGGCAAGTGTGTCGTTAGTGCCTTCAACAGCCGACAAAACTATTATGTTTTTCTCCCCTCTCTTTGAAGAGACAAGATTTGCCACATCCTTTATTCTCTGAGCATTAGCCACAGCAGAACTTCCAAATTTTAATACTTTCATACTCCTGTTTTTTTTGGTTGATGAAACAAATACTGAGCGCAAAATTACCGCTTTTCGGAGTTCTCCGCCAAACGTTCTTCCTTTATTTAATTCGGAAGACAACGCTAACTTGCAATTTAAAACATCACGCACCTCCATCCGTTGCAATTTAACTGCGCACAGCCTATAAAACTTACACTTTGACAGCAACCGATAACACGACCTGCCTTCTTCTCTTTTCCGAAGAGCCGGACAAGCTTCGGCCGCCACTTTAGCGGCTTCGCCTCCAGCCCGAACGGAATAATCTTCAAAATTTTCCGTAAAGATACAAAATTGATGCTATTTTTTCACAGAATGATTTTAATTTTATTTCGAAAATGTAAATATTCCCTGAATCACCTCGCTCATTCAGAAACGCAGCTCTGTCACTTTCCCTGCTATCGGTATTCGGACTCTAACTATAATTTCACTGAAATCATTCTGTTTTCGCATAAAATTGCCCAAGCACTCCTCTTGCATGGAAATCACCCGCTCACACAACTCGTCCTTATCACCGACAAGCCGGAAAAGATAAGAAACATCGCCTTGCTGGCTTACCCTCACAATCGCAGGCTCAAAAGAAACATCTTCCGCAAACGTCACGTTGTTTTCCGCAAGCCACACAGACATTGTGTCGTTCATCAAACTAAACACATTCTTAAACAACTTAGCTTCGTCAGAATCGTCCTCCCACTGAAGGGAATTTCTCACTTCTCCATTTTTCATGACTATTGTCAGAGGAATCTTCAATATCGGCCCGACGTTTCTCCCATATACAAACTCATGCCAGGCAGAATCCCAAAACTGAGTTTCTGAAAAAATCAGCTCTCCATCTTTCGTCAATATGCTGTCGCGGCCGAACACAAAGCAGTCTTTCGCTTTTTCATAAAAAATCTGTCCGTAAATAGCCTCTTTGAGATACGAAACATCAGTTGTAGAGTCAATTTCAACCTCCTCGCCACTCTTCATATAGGCATGCAAAACGCCTCCTTTATATACAATGGAGTCCGCCTTGTGCGAAACAAGTTTGCTCAAAGACTTCATTCCACTATCCGCCAGATCTGCCATGCCAGAAGGGAGCTTGCAGCCTTGATGCGTATAAAACCACTCTATATCCTGCTTCAAAGCACTCTTTTCTTTTTCAGAAGGAACATACGGAGCATCGTCGCCACACCCCCAAAGCACAAGAGAGCCACAAATCAAAAGAAATTTCCTCAATAACATAATCGCCTATTTATCAAATTATTACAACAATCTCACTTTATAAAAACAGAAAACAAAAAAACTTGAGGACGAAAAAAAACATCATCCTCAAACTTTTCGCATTCAGAAAAAAAAATCGTTGAACGGACAGACTAATTAATAATTCTTATCACCAAACAACTCGTTCTTGTCTCTGCCCAAGATTTCAGCAATACACTTTTTCTCCAGCGGAGCAAAACCGTTGTTTCTTAGCTTGTGATAAAATGCCGTGTAAGAGATTCCGCTCTCAAACAAGAACTTGTCTCTCAAAACTCTTTTTTCCCTGTCGCTAAGCTCCCCGTACTTTACTTTGAAAACATTTTCCATTTTGACATTCCAATTATCTTACTATATTTATCAGGCAAAGTTATAACTAATTTAAAACAAAACAAATAACAGAAATATCTATTTATACATTTTTTATTAATTTATAGTATTATATGTTGAATTTTCAAAAGATTGAAAAGCTGCTTTTAGAAAATAAGGTTCCAAAGACCGAATTTGCCGCCAAAATCGGCGTTTCTGAGCAATGGCTGCATAAGGTGCTGCATGGCGAGATTAAAAATCCCGGCGTCGACAAGATGGAACTTATCGCCGATTTTTTCGAACTCCCCATCGACTACTTTTTCGACCGATTCTCGTCCGGCCTTGTGGAAGAGGAGTTTGTGCCTTACAACAAAGCAAAAATCCAATATCTTGAAAATATTATAGAAGAGAAAGAGAGAACTATTAGAATATTGTCTAAAAAGATGCGGTAAGCACTGGATTTCAGGAAAATCAGGTCGAGATGATTTTGAATAGCCAAACGAAGGAGCCATGCTTCTACAGGCAATTTCTTTAAGGCAACCTCGTATAAATTAGGTCAAGACGGTTTGCAGCCGAAACAAGTTCCGGACACACAAACCCAAAAAACGTAATTTGTATAAGTTGCCTAAAGAAACACGCCATTCGAAAGATTAAATCTGAATGCGGAATCTGCTCCTCCACTACTTGACCACTGATTTCCGATACTCCAACGGGCTCATACCGGTATGTCTCTTAAAATATTTACCAAAGAAGCTCTGATTGGAGAAATTCAATTTGTAACAAATCTCCTGAATACTAAGAAACTCGCTCCCTAAAAGCTTCTTCGCCTCAAATATCACATATTCATTTATCCAGTCACCTGCATGCCTGTTGCTGACCTCATAAACTACAGTTGACAGATATTTCGGCGTTATGTACTCCAAATCTGCGTAGAACGTTATCTGCCTCTCTTTCGTGTAATGATTTTCCACGTTATGGATGAAATTTCTGAAAATCATCTCCTTTCTCGTCAGTTTAACATTTGCGAGACGTTCCGTCTTCACATTATCCATCTTTGGAATAAAAAAGCAAGACATTGCATAAAACATCGAAGTTATCATCGACTTTTTAAGTTCGTCTCTCATCTCGCAATCGTCCATAGTCTCTCTGATTAGTTTTGTGATGGTCATTATCCGACTCATCACCTTGTCGTCAAGCTCCAACATTGGATTGACAGACAAACAGTTACGCACAGAAAGGACCATTATAGTGTCACCTTTAATCCGAGAGCCGTCTGTTGGCTCGTCAGTGACTATCGAGACACATCTGAAGTCATCAGACACACTCACAATCTCAAGCACATTGTTTTTCATCACAAAAGCCGCTTTGTTGCGAGTCAGTTTATACGTTTTAAAATTGACCTTTATCTCCGCCTCCCCATCCAGACATATTATACAAAAATATAGATGCAGACATAAAGGATACGGAGTTTTCATGGGCTTTGCCACTCCTGCTTGTTCTGAATAATTGTCAACCAACATAAAATTGTCTAATATTTTTGCATTTGGCAAAACTTTAGACACCATACTAAAATCTAAATCATAAACACTGCTAACCTTGCTGTACATAAACTCCATTTCCTTAATATTAAACAATTCTAAATATCCCCGCCGTCTCAACTTCAAGCACCTCTTATGGTGTATAATTCCACTTTACTCTACGTTTAAACAATCTTGCTTAAGAAAAAAACGAACTCCTCAATCCTCTTTTAAAGCACGTTTTTTCAAGGGCAAGCGAAAATAAGACTTTACACAAACAAAAAAAAGAGTTTCCGACCTTTAGATAAAAAAAAAGGCTTATATTTTTAACTTTTAACTTTTTTTAAGACTTTTTGACTTTTATTCACTTTTTTTACAATAATACCGACCCTTCATATTCTTCCGCAAAACCTTATAAATTCATCTTCTTTCAAAGAAATACACTTCCGTTTATTTGGCTCCATACTTTTTGTTCTATTTATCTTATTAAAAGGAAAAACAGAACACCAATGTCAACCCCTAAAAACTCCGGCACAACATTTCACTCATCGCCTCAATCAAAAAAATGTCTCCTTTCTACGAGTTTTTTTCAGTTTTTTGTTCCTTAGTCATTTTTTATCATTAAATTTGTAGCCGTTGCAGGTTTTTCTGCTTCTTTAATCTTAAAACTATTTAAAGTATGGTAAATGTTAGTGGAAAATGGGCTCTGATTACGGGAGCCAGCCGCGGGGTCGGCAGACAGATTGCCTTTTATTTGGCAGACAGAGGTTGCAACCTTATTCTTCACAGCCGCTCTTTGGCGCACACGGAGGGGTTGCAGTCGGAACTTTCCGCAAAAGGAATCAAGACTGTTGTGGTTGAGACTGAATTGTCCAAAGCGGACCAAGTGCAGGCTATGCTGAAAAAAATTGACGAACTTGTTCCGACGGTTGACTTTGTCTTTAACAATGCGGCAATTATGACCAAATACTACACAGAGTTTTGGGAAGTGCCGATGGAAGATTACCGCATGAGTTTCGAAACTAACGTGATTGCAGTTGTTCAGATTTGCACTCACTTCGCTCAGAAGATGATTAAGAACGGATTCGGACGCATTGTCTGCACAACAAGCGGAATCCGCAAAGAGCCGGAGCTTGCCGCTTATTCTGCAAGCAAAGCCGCTCTCACTAAATATGTTCAGGACCTTGCTCCTAAGTTCGA
The DNA here is from genome assembly GCA_937915765.1 of uncultured Bacteroidales bacterium. Classification (GTDB taxonomy): domain Bacteria; phylum Bacteroidota; class Bacteroidia; order Bacteroidales; family Paludibacteraceae; genus RGIG9379. Next base: position 10,332 of record CALGHE010000112.1, read on the forward strand.
AGGCACCGGCGTGACCATCAACCTGCTTGATCCGGGATGGCTGCGCACTGACCTTGGCGGCCCTAAAGCTCCTAACGCAGTGGAAAGCGTTGTGCCGGGCGCTGTGGTGCCTGCCTTGCTGGACAACGGCATCAGCGGCTGCTGGTTCTGCGCTCAGGACTACGTGGGGCTTTCCGCCGAAGAGGCTACAGAAAAGGCTTCTAAGGTGAAGAACGACCTGCTTTGCGTGCCGGAATAAAGATTCTTGAGCAAGACATGAGAATATGAAATATTTTGTAGAGACGCATCTATCAAATGCGTCTCTATATGCTTAAAACAATTAAATAGATAACAGATGCTTAACAACAAAGTTCCTTTTTACGAAAAAGTTGCGTACGCGCTCGGAGACGCCTCCGCCAACATCGCTTGGCGCGCCCAGACCATGTTTCTGATGATTTTCTACACCGACGTGTTCGGCATCACTCCTGCCACAGCAGCGTTGCTTTTTGCCTCCATCCGATTTAGCGACGGAGTGAGCGATGTTGCCATGGGTATAATCGGAGACAGAACAAAATCTAAATACGGGAAGTTCAGACCGTGGATTCTATGGACCGCTATTCCGCTTGCTGTAATCCTTTCGTTGATGTTCACAACTCCAGACTGGTCCATGGAGTGGAAGGTAGCTTACGCTTTTGTCACCTTCCTGCTGTTCACACTAATTTACACTGCAAACAATATACCTTACGGCGCGCTTCTGGCGGTTATGTCGCCCGACGAAAAGGAACGCACAAGCATAGGCTCATTCAGAATGGTCGGGGCTTTTACCGGCGGTTTGATTGTGCAGAGTTCGCTTCTGTTCCTGATTGCTTATTTCGGCGACGTGAATCCTAATGTTAACCTGACACAAACAGGAGACAGCAAATATGTTGTGGAAATTTCTGTTCCGAAAGATTTCTCAAAAGTCTGCGTGCAAACAGAAAACAAAGTAGCAACATTAGTGCTGAACAATGCGGCTCCGTCTGACTCTGTAATGAGCATTCCGTCTAACAGCAAAAGTTTGGCAATGACCGCCAATCAGATATATTCTTTCACCGTAGAAGGCGAAAAGGACCTGACTACAGACAGTTTCTCTATCATCGACCAGACTCAGGGGTACAGCAAGGCGGTTTATCTGCTCTCGGTAGTTCTTGCATTGTGTCTGTTCATAACATTCAAATTCACAAAGGAACGTGTGACCCCTCCTGCCATGCAGAAAAGCAATCTGAAAGAGGAGCTGAAAGACTTGTTCAAGAACAAGCCTTGGCTCATTCTTATAGGTGTCGGTCTGGCGTTCAATATTTACAACTGCATCAAACAAGGCACTGTGCTGTACTACTTCACACACTACCTTGACAATCAGATCTTGGCGGCTGTCTACATGACCGTGCTTATGCTTGCGTCTATAGTCGGAGCGCTGATGATATCGACGCTTTGCTCTAAATTTGGCAAGAAGAACGTGTTTGTGTTCTCTCTATTCGCCACCGGGGCTGTAAACTCCCTGCTGCTGTTCTGCGACAAAGACAGTCTCTTCGCTATTTTCACAATAGGCTCTATATCTGAGCTGCTTAGCGCTATTCCGCCTACACTATTTTTCACTATGCTGGCGGACACTGCAGATTATTCCGAATACAAATTCGGACGCAGAGCCACAGGGCTTATCTATTCAGCAGGCTCCTTCGTCACGAAACTTGGCGGTGCAATAGCAGGCTTTGTTGTCGGTATTGTTTTGTCCAGCTTCGGATACAATTCTGAAATCCCTAACACTATAAAAGAGGCTGTGCCAGGCATAATAATGCTGATGAGCTGGTTTCCGGCTATAATTGCGTGCGTGGGTGGAGGTTTGATGTTCTTGTACCCTCTTACAAAAGACAAGATGGACATAATAGCAAAAGAACTTGCAGAGAAGAAAAACTGCGAAGTCTAGTTCTTCTTCAACATTGCAATATAGACAAAGAGGTGCGGTTGCTTACTGTGCCTCTTTGTTTTAATCCAATGTCAAAATGAGCAAACATTCCGTGTTTCCCTTGTCTTTTAAGTTTACTAGATTTTCTAGTTTCACACATTGACAGAGATGGTTTTGTCTTTGCTTATTCAAACATTTGTGCTAACTTTGCACCATATTAACACGACAAAACATAAAAATTGACTGACTATGTGCATACCGGGAACAGCGACAAGTCGCTACGTGAATTTCTACACGGATTTCGCCTTCAAGAAGTTTTTCGGGACGG
>CALGHE010000113.1 GCA_937915765.1 uncultured Bacteroidales bacterium
GGATAATGATTCATTTCTTTGTTTTTTTGTACCCTTAAAGTTACGAAAAATTATCCACTTATCAAACTGATAATAAATATTTTAAGTGTAATTTAGAGAGGCTTTTTCAAACCTCTCAAATTAGTTTTTTTATTAAATTTAAACAGCTTCTAAATTTTTTTTTTCATATGGATTTCAGAGAATTTCTGAATTTAAATTGACAATGCAACAAAAGAATAAAAATTAATTAAAACGGCAGGTCGTCGTTTGGATTAGGCTCACTTGATTTTTTAGTTTTAGTAATTGTGAGTGAGTTACAATCATCAAAAAACTCATCCCCTATCTGAGTTAATAAACTTTTGGGCAACGTTATGCTGATAAGATTTTCACAACCCCAAAAAGCATCATGTCCAATTTTCGTTACACTCTCTGGTATCGTTATGCTGGTAAGACTTTTACATCCATCGAAAGCGTAATCCGAAATAAGTCTTGTATTATCTTTAATTGTATATTCTGATGGCACAACATCTGGGTTAGCTTTTATTAAACAATTATCTATATACAACACACCATTGTTCCAATTATCCTTGTTTTTATACAGAACTGTATCCTTGAAAGCACCTGATCCAATTGACCGCACACTCTCTGGTATCGTTATACTTGTAAGTCCTGTACAGTCATAAAATGCACCACCTTCAATTACCGTCACACCTTCTGGAATCGTTATACTTGTAAGACCTGAACATCCATAAAAGGCTTCTTCCCCAATTTTCGTCACCCCCTCTGGAATCGTTATGCTTGTAAGACCTGAACAGCCCAAAAATGCCTCATACCCAATTTCCGTCACACCTTCTGGTATCGTTATACTTGTAAGCCCTGAACAGCCACAGAAAGCATAATCTCCAATTTCCGTCACACCTTCTGGTATCGTTATACTTGTAAGACCTGAACAGTCTTCGAATGCCGACTCTTCAATTTTCGTTACACTCTCTGGTATCGTCACACTTGTGAGCCCTGAACAGCCACAGAAAGCATAATCTCCAATTTCTGTCACCCCCACAGGTATCGCTATACTTGTAAGACCAGAACATCCTTCGAATGCTTTATATCCAATTTCTGTCACCCCCACAGGTATCGCTATACTTGTAAGACCAGAACAGCCATCGAATGCTTTATCTCCAATTTCCGTCACACCCTCTGGTATCGTATATGTTCCCTTTTTACTTATTGGACATTTTATCAAAAACCTCATGTCTTTGCTGAACAAAACCCCATTTTTAGAACAATAGTTCTGATTGTCTTCAGATACCTCTACCTTTGTAAGCCCTGAACAGCCATTGAAAGCCTTATCTCCAATTTCCGTCACACTCTCTGGTATCGTTATGCTTGTAAGACCTGAACAGCCAAAAAATGCCTCATACCCAATTTTCGTCACACCTTCTGGAATCGTTATGCTTGTAAGTCCTGTACAGCCACAGAATGCCCACATTCCAATTACTGTCACACCTTCTGGAATCGTTATGCTTGTAAGCCCTGAACATCCACAGAAAGCCTCATGTCCAATTTCCGTCACCCTCTCAGGTATTGTTATATTTGTAAGGCCAGAACATCCCATGAAAGCCTCATGTCCAATTTCCGTCACACTCTTAGGTATCGTTACACTTGTAAGCCCTGTACATTTGTGGAAAGCATAATCTACTATCTCAGTTGTTCCGTCCTTAATAATATACTCCCCTGATATTTTTTTCGGGTCTGCTTTTACAAGGCGAGTACCATCGTATTCTACACCATCATCAACGTTTTTATAAACTTTTCCTACCCTGATGACACATGACCAACTTTCTCCACTTACAAACTCGCCTTTTGATCTGTTCAGGCTGTAGTAGGTGTCGATGTTGGCGTGGTTCATAAATAGGTCGACTTTTTCGTCTTTGGGCTCGTAACCAAACAGTGGCTCAACGCAGACGAACTCGTTTTTACCATCAACGGTTTGCGTGATGAGTTCGGCAAAGTTTTGCAAATCGAAAAAGCCTTCGTGTTCCCATGTTGTCCCCATGTCCAACACATTGGAAATGATGTGGAGGGTCGGTGTCTCTCTCTCCGCATATAAGTCTTCGCAGGTCAAATCGTCAAACCCTTTGTTTATGGTTATAACTTCCGCATCAGGGAATAGGTGCGTAACGTGCAGTGCCGCCCTTGCCAATGCTAAATTTGAAGGTTCGATGAGGATTATCCTTCTCACTTTTTGGTTTGAAGAACTCCTTTTTAGAAAATCGGCATAACAGATTGTCCCCAAACCTTGTCCGCAGGCATAGTCTATTATATCAATGCTCTGTTCGGAACAGAAGTCGGCAGAGAGATTGTCGTAGGCACGCTGCAACTTCGCGTTATGCATCATGCCCAAGGCAAACATATAGGCGTTGAGTTTAGGCTCTGAATCTAATTCACATGCTCCATGCAGAATGTCGTCATACAACTTCTTTTGTAGTGTGGAGGGAAGCATTTTATAGAACGTAGAAGAGTACTCCCTAATTTTATTAAAACTAAGATTCGCACTCTCCTTTATTGAGAATGAATAATTTGTGTCCTGTTCAATTATAGTAGGGTACTTGCTCATATCTTTATAATCCAGTTATTGTTTCAGATTTCCAATTAGTTTGTTTTGCCTTTTCAAAATTTCTCACAGCAATCTCCTTGCTCGCATTGGCGTAGCAATACTCACACAAGTGCGGACAAGTATTGTACTCGCCGATGTCCTTGCTCACCATGCAGCCACAGGCGATGCGTTGCCCTTTGTCGGAATTGTTTTTCTTTTTGATGGCATATTGGTTCGCATTCAGCATGATTGCACCCGCTGGGATGGGGGACGCGCCAAACAGTGTGCTTTCCACATTGTGGATTTCAACGCCCAAAAACTTCATCAACTCACTGTCTTTATATGCGAAGCGTATCATCAGATTGTCGTCCACACAATGGTTGTGTTCTATGCCATATTTTTCAATGTCTATTTTTTCGCCACATGTAGCCAACTGAAATTTCCACTTTTCATTCAGTTTCGACAGTCTCTCTGCAAACTCTTCCATCTGGGTTTCAGTCCATTCTCTGTAGTTGACATTATTTTTTTCTAAATTGCTTTTCACCTTTTTGTATGAAGTTATATCCGCGAAACTGAAAACCAGCTTTTCGGTATAACCCACCAATTGATTGGCGATGTTCTCTATTTTTTTCAGTAAATCCTCCACTGAAATTTTATCCGTAAGAATCAACGGGTCAAACCGCCAAATCACCCGTCCTTTCCCCAATTTATCGACCAAAGTTTTGAAAGTCTCAATTCTTTCAACTAAAGGGGGTACGCCTTTTTCCAAACCTTCCTGCTCATAATCGTTGAGTGTGAACTGAATGTAACACCCAATCTTTTTTTCTTTTAGAAAATCAAGATGGTTCAGCAACGGTTTCGGATTCTTCGACCAAAAAACGATAAACCTGGTATTATTGTAAGCCACATAACTTTTTACCCCATTGAAAGGATTTGTCCACGCTGAATAGCCAACTTTCAGACGGTGAAAAAACCAATCCGAATAGAATGCGGGAATATCGGTACTCCTGCTCGCAGAAATGATGTATGGAGCTTGAGCTTCTACTACTGTTCCGTTTTCAAGAGTTATATTTGTTTTTTTCCAAGCCATGTTTTTAGTTAATTTTATAATTCCACGTTACTAGTGCATAAAGAAGTTTTCTGTTGTGCTGTTTTTGCGAAATTTCCTAGTTTTTCTAACTATAAGAACTGCACAGCGCTTCTTAAATTCTAATATGTCCAGAAGGGAACAATTCCATCCTTTCGCAAATTTTATAAAAAAATAGCAGAAGACAAAATATAATTTAACAAAAAACGTAAAAAAGTGTTCTTTTTACATGATGTATGTTTTTTCGGGACAAAATAAAGATGATTTTGTGGAGCGGGCCGGGTATCTTAAAGTCGTTTAATGTAAATGCATTGCAGAGAAGCAACTAATGGCAATTTTTATAAATCTTCTTGACCTAATTTATAGAAGTAGCCTTAAGCATATTTAGCATGGCAAAGCCTGTATTTTGCCTGAATTTGAAGCATAACAAAAAAGAGAAACCCGAACGGATTTCTCTTTTCGTTGTTGTCTCACAAGGACTCGAACCCTGACAAGCAGTGCCAGAAACTGATGTGCTACCATTACACCATGAGACAATTTATTAAACCTTATTTCAAGTCTGTCTTCTTTTCTTAAGACGTTGCAAAGGTAGTGCTTTTTTTATTAAGACAAAATTTTTCAAGGCTTTTTTTTGAGAAAAGTTATGTTTTTTTGATTTTTTACTGCGTAAATAGGTGCATTTACCGCTTTTTATGCTAATTTTGCTCTCGTCATATTTAAATTTATGAAGATGGTTTTAGACAAAATGAGGTTTATATACGTTTTTTTACTTTTGATTTTTTCGTCTTGCAGTATGAATATGGACAGAGTGACGGTTGATAGCCCTGAAATTGGCTATGAAGGCCGCTATTTTATGACGGACAGTGGTTCTGTCAGGTATGACTATCCTGGATTCCGTATAAAGGCGAGCTTTACAGGGACAAAGATTTGTGCGAAATTTAAGCCTGGCAGCGGATACTATGTTGTGGAGGTCGATGATTTGCCGGAGTTTAAACTTAGCACTGAAACCGGCGATTCTCTGTTCGTCATTGCGGACGGTCTGGCAAACGGAACTCATGATGTTTCAATAACGTTGGTTTCAGAGGGCATTTTTTGTCAGCCAGAGTTCTTCGGTTTTGAAGTTGACGGAAGTTTGCTTTCCAAGAAGCCTGCAAATAAAAGGAAAAAGGTCGAATTCATCGGCAATTCTATCACTTGCGGGTATGGAGTGGAGGCGGCAGCTGCCGATGAGCCTTTCAGTGACTCCACGTCCAATTTTTTGAAATCATACGCAGGTTTGCTTGCTCGCGCTCTCGATGCGGAAATATCGGTTGTTGCTCGTTCTGGCATAGGTGTGCATCGCAACTATAATGAGCCTGTTAATAATCACGGGGAGACTATGCCTATGGTTTATAACCGTGCGGCTATTTCTGAAAAGGATAGTTTGTGGGATTTCTCCTTTGTTCCGGATTTGGTTTGTCTTAATCTGGGAACTAACGATTTGAGTACTGCCGGTTACGACCTGAACGTACTGAGAGAGGAGTATTCAACATTCTTTTCTACCGTAAGGGGCAAATATCCGGATGCAGTTATCGTATTGCTTTCCGGATGCATGCTTGGCGAGAAGGAGGCGTTTATTTTATCTGAATTGCAGAGAGAGATTGTAGAGAACGCCAAAAGATCAGGAGATGACAAGGTTCATCAGTTCTCGTTCGCTCCGCAAGACGGCTCGCTCGGCTATGGGGCAGACTGGCATCCGTCAGAACGTCAGCAGAAAAAGATGGCTGACGAACTTTTGCCGTTTATTTTGGGTTTGAATATTTGGGCTAACAACTAATTTTTTTTGATATGAGCAGGTTTTTCTTGAGAACTATAGCGTTGGCGTATTTGTGCAGCACGTTTGCGATTGGGGTTGCCAAAAGTCCTAAAAATGTGATATTTATGATTGGAGACGGTATGGGTTTGGGTACGATATACGCGGCGATGACCGTCAATGGCGGTTCTCTAAACGTAGAGAAATGCACGCATACGGGTTTTTCCAAAACTTATTCTGCAAATGATTATACCACAGATTCTGCAGCAGGCGGCACGGCTCTGGCTTGCGGTGTCAAGACTAAAAATGGAATGGTTGGAATGTCGCCGGACTCTTTGCCGGTAAATTCAGTTCTTGCAGAGTCGGCTGCGAAAGGAAAGGCTACCGGGCTTGTTGTTACTTGTTCCGTGACGCACGCCACGCCGGCGTCTTTTGTGGCTCATCAGGATAACCGTTCGAAAGACGAAGAGATTGCTGCAGATTTCTTGAAATGTCCGCCTGATGTGTTTATTGGCGGCGGTTTGAAATATTTTACAAAACGTGATGATGACCAGAATCTGCTGAACGCTCTCGAAAAGAAAGGGTATGTTGTTGCCAAGTCAATTGAGGATGTGCGCAAAGTTAATTCGGGCAAACTTGCCGGCTTGCTTTGTAACAACCATCCGGAAAAGGTAAAGCATGGTCGCGAATATGATTTGACAGAGGCTGTTATGAAGTCAGTGGACATACTGAAGAACGATGAGGACGGTTTTTTCCTGATGGTCGAAGGATCTCAGATAGACTGGGGCGGACATGCAAACAGCGAGTCTTATACGATTTCGGAAATGCTGGACTTTGACAAAGCGATTGGCGCGGTTCTTGATTTTGCTCAGAAGGACGGAAATACGCTTGTGGTTATTACGGCAGACCATGAGACTGGCGGTGTTACTGTCATCGACGGCGATTTCTCTAAAGAGGATGTAAACGTTCGGTTTAACACGATGAAGCATACTGGCGTTATGGTGCCGGTTTTTGCGTTCGGACCGGGAGCGGAGAACTTTTCTGGCATCATGCAGAATATCGACATACCCAAAAAGATAAGGGTTCTGAGCGGTATAAAGTAAAATGAATTACGAAGGGTATGAAGGGTGAAAAAAGTGTGGCAGGGCATTTGACAATGTTTATTGTAAATGTGATATTCGGCTTGAACACGCCAGTGTCCAAAACGCTTATCCCAGAGTTTCTTACATCTTACAGCCTGAATTATCTGAGGGTTGTGGTGGCGATGGTTCTGTTCTGGGGCGCTTCTTTTTTTGTGAAAGAGGAAAAGGTAGAAAGACGGGAACTTGCAGTGCTCCTTTTTGCGGCAGTGCTGGGGATTATACTAAATCAGTTTCTTTTCGTGAAAGGTTTGTCATTGACAACCCCGATAAATGCGGCGATGATAGTTTCGCTGACACCGATAATCACAATGCTGATGGCTGCGATTTATATAAAAGAGCCAATAACAGGCAAGAAGGTTGGAGGCGTGCTTTTGGGTGCGTCAGGAGCGTTGGTCTTGATTGTTTCAGGGAGCGACATTGAAGCCTCAAAAGGTGCGAATAGTATGTTGGGTAACATGTTTTGCCTTGCTTCGTCAGTGGCTTACGCATTGTATTTGACTGTTTTTAAGGGAATTATCAATAAACACCATCCGGTGACCATTATGAAGTGGATGTTTCTCTATTCAGCGATATTAACAGCGCCTATTTGTTGGACTGACATTTGTGAAATAGAGTGGAGCATGCTTTCCGTATCAGGCAGCTTAAGAATTTTGTATGTGACGGTCTTGGCTACATTTGTCACCTATCTGCTTATTCCGGTAGGACAAAAGCGGCTTCGTCCGACAACGCTAAGCATGTACAACTACGTTCAGCCGATAATCGCTTGCACCGTTGCGGTAGCCATAGGCATAGACGAATTTAAACCCATAACCATAATCGCAACGGCAATGATATTTTCAGGTGTCTATATCGTGACGCAAAGCAAGGCAAGGAGCCAGATGTAGGGCAGTACATATTGCGAGCAAGCCAATCCAGTCTGAACCCTTGCAATCTGAGAGGCACTTTTATAATTCCGTATTAAAGAAGTGTCAAAACGTAAATTCATAAGCGAAGCTAATTCGAGTTAAGAAAATTACAAAACGTAATCTAGTAGGAACTGCGTTACATAAGCTTCCTTATCAAATCATTTCGACCCATCTTTTTCAGGTCGTTGATGATTTTGTTTTTGTATTCTTTTTTATACCAAAAGAAGAACTTGCGCTGTTCAAGCTTTTCGTTTGCGCTCCGGGGTGTCCAGACTTTCTCCAGTGTGTATGGATGTATGCCGGTATAGTAAATCTCTGTTGCGAGCGTCATGGGGGTTGGTGTGAAATCCTGCACCTGCTCAAGCCTAAAATCCAGTTGTTTTGTGCGGCATGCCAATTCAGCCATATCCTCTTGTTTGCAACCCGGATGGCTTGATATGAAATAGGGTATTATCTGCTGATTTAGCCCGTGCTTTTTATTTGTGGCGTCAAAAATACGTTTGAACTGCTCAAACATAGAGAACGACGGTTTGCGCATCAGTTTCAGAACATTGTCGGATGTGTGTTCGGGCGCAACTTTCAGTCTGCCAGAGACATGGTTTGCAATAAGTTCTTCAGCGTACTGCTGATGACTTTTGTCTATGCGAGGGTCGTTCTCTTTATGCAAAATCAGGTCGTATCTCACTCCGCTGCCTATGAACGATTTTTTCACATGACTCAGCGAATCTACCGCACGGTAAAGTTTTAGCAGCGCGGAATGGTCTGTGTTCATGTTTTTGCAAATGGCAGGGTGGATGCAAGAGTATCTTTTGCACTTTGAACACAAATTTTGGTCTCGTCCGGACATCTTGTACATATTTGCAGACGGACCGCCAAGGTCGCTTATGTAGCCTTTGAATTCCGGATGGTCTTTCAGAGCTTTGGCTTCGTTTAAGACAGACTCTTCGGAACGTGAGACAATGTGCTTGCCCTGATGGGCGGAAATAGCGCAGAAAGAGCAACCGCCGAAGCAACCTCTGTGAATGTTTATGGAGAATTTTATCATATCGTAAGCTGGTATGGTCTTCCCTTTATATTTGGGGTGAGGCAGCTTAGTGTACGGGTATTCAAACGATTCGTCAAACGTTTTGCTGTCCATTACCGGATAGGGCGGATTGACTACAACCGCTTCATGCTTGTTAATTTTCTGAATAATTCTGTTTGCCTCAATTTTGTTCGATTCTTCCTCAATCACTCTGAAGTTTTTAGCCTGTTTCATTTTGTCTTTAAGGCACTCCTCATGGCTGAAAATTTCGATGGAATGGTCGTTTTTATACTCTGAAATACTATTTGAAGGTATTAAGAACGAAGTTTGCGGCACATCTTTCAGGTTTCCGACGGTCTCTCCGTTTTTTAATCTGGAGGCAATCTCTTTAAGCGGTAGCTCGCCCATGCCGTATATCAGCAAGTCTGCGCCCGAATCCTTCAGGATAGTAGGTTTCAGCTCATCGTCCCAATAGTCGTAGTGGGTCAGTCTTCTTAGCGACGCTTCGATTCCACCAATTAACACAGGAACATCGGGAAAGAGCTGTTTCAGTATTTTAGAATAGACAATCGTAGCCCTGTCAGGACGAAAGCCAGCTTGTCCGTTTGGCGAGTAAGCGTCGTCTGAGCGAAGGCGTTTGTTGGCAGTGTAATGGTTCACCATGGAGTCCATGCAACCGGCTGAGATGGCAAAAAACAAATTTGGTCTCCCTAACTTTTTAAAGTCGCGGAAATCACCCCTCCAGTCGGGCTGAGGCACAATCGCAACCTTTAGTCCGCACCCTTCGAGTATTCGCCCAACTGCAGCTCCGGCAAAAGACGGATGGTCAACATAAGCGTCGCCAGAGAACAGTATCACGTCAACACTGTCCCATTTGCGTATTTCAAGCTCTTTCTTTGTTGTAGGAAGAAAATCTGTCAATCGTATCTCTTTCATGCTAAAACGTGCAAATAAACTTAATTATTCATCAAATATTCTGCGATTTTTTCAGCGCATTTTTCTCCGTCCATAGCCGAAGAAGTGATTCCGCCTGCATATCCGGCCCCTTCGCCGCAAGGGTATAGGCCTTCAATCTCTATGTGCTGAAATGTTTCGGCGTTTCGCGGAATTCTTACTGGCGATGATGTTCTTGATTCAACACCCACAATAATTGCGTCGTTAGTGACAAATCCGCGCATTTTGTTGTTGAAGTCTTTGAATCCTTGGCGAAGCCTTTTGGCTATGAACTCAGGCATCCAAAAGTGCATAGGCGACGCCACAAGCCCCGGCAAGTACGAAGAGTCCGGCAGGTCGTAAGAGAGCTTGCCCTTCACAAAGTCTTCAAGTCTTTGGGCTGGCGCAGTCTGATTGCCTAATGAGTTTGCGTAAGACATGTTTTCGAAAGCTTGCTGAAAACGCAATCCGGCCAATGGCCCGTGCTCCTCGTAGTCTTTCAGGTCTTCGACTCGAATTTCAACTGCGATGCCTGAGTTTGCAAAGTCAGAGTTTCGTTTGGAAGGCGACATTCCATTGACAACAGTCTCTTTTTCAAAAGTTGAAGCAGGAACGATGAATCCGCCGGGACACATACAGAAAGAGTAAACCCCGCGTCCTTCTACCTGTGTTGTCAGTGTGTATGTTGCAGGAGGCAAGTTCTCGTCTCGCCCTGTTGCGTGGTATTGAATTTTGTCAATCAGGCTTTGAGGGTGTTCAACCCTCACGCCCATAGCAAATCCTTTGGCTTCCAACGCGATGTTTTGCGAGTGCAACATTTCGTACACGTCCCTGGCAGAGTGTCCTGTAGCAAGGATAACCGCTTTAGCAGTATATTCAGTTCCGTCTTCAGTTTTTACTCCTTTAATCTTTTGGTTTTCAATAAGAAGTTCCGTCATCTTTTTTTGAAAGATAACCTCGCCGCCATACTGTTCTATGGTGCTTCTCATGTTTTTTATAACCGTAGGAAGTTTGTCTGTGCCAATGTGAGGGTGCGCCTCGAACAATATCTGGTCTTGTGCTCCATGTTTGTGAAAGTTCAGCAATATGCGGTAATTGTCGCCCTTCTTTTTGGAACGGGTAAACAGTTTGCCGTCAGAAAACGTTCCGGCACCACCTTCTCCGAAGCAGTAATTTGACTCAGGGTCAATGCCGTTGTTTCGGTTCATCTGCGCAATGTCAACCTTTCTGCTGCTTACGTCTTTCCCTCTCTCTAAAACGATGGGTCTTAGTCCTAACTCAATAAGCCTAAGCGCCGCAAATAGCCCTGCAGGTCCAGAGCCTATAACGATTACAGGCTCTTTGTCCTTAACGTCTTTGTACTCAAAAGGATAAGATATAGGCTCTGGTTTAGAGCCGTCTGTGAACACATCAACAGAAAGGTTTATCTTCACTTGAGTTTTTGACCTTGCGTCAATGGATTTGCGGACTACTCTAAAGTCGGACACAGATTTTTCGCTGATGTCCAGTTTTTTTGCAATTTCCTTTTTTAGCAAATCAGATTTTGCAGCCTGATTAGGCAAGACCGTTAGTTGTATGTTGTTGAATATCACGTTAATATAATGTTTTAAAGAAGTTCGTAACTATTTATTTGCACAGGAGCGTCGAGGGTTTTCAGTACACGTTCCACAAGTATTCCTTCGCGGTTGTCATATTCGTATCCGAACGTTGCTCTCATGCCCATCTGTATAAATTGCACAGCTCTGTCCAAGGCCATTGGCAGGCTGTCACCCTGAAGCAGCGCGCCTGTTATCACACTGGTGAACGCGTCGCCAGTGCCGGGGTAGTGCGCCGGCAGGTAATTTGCAGATACCTTCCAAAATTGTCCTGCGCTTTTGTCGTACGCTACGACGTATGTTTTTTTATTGTCGCCTTTCTCATGTATGCTTGTCACTATTACAATGTCGGGGCCCATCTCCGAAATTGTCTTCAAATTTTTTTTCAGAGTCTCTATTGGCATGTACTGTTCGTACGGAATGCCGAGCAGCAAGCAGAGTTCCGTGAGATTCGGCGTTATGACATTTGCCTTTCTGATTAAACGTCTCATCGTGGCAATCATTTCTGTGTCAAGAGCTTTGTATAGTTTGCCGTTGTCTCCAAGCACCGGGTCTGTTATGGTGATTTGGTCATCGTTTATATGAAACGCGCTTATCAGTTCTTCCACGATTTCAGCCTGTTTAGGTGAGCCTAAATATCCTGTATATATCGCGTCGAACTTTAGTCCTAATTTCTTCCATTGCTTTACAAACAAGGACATCTGCTCCGTCAGGTCAAGAAAACTGAAATCTGGGTATTGTGTATGCGAAGACAGTATGGCGGTAGGCAAAGGGCATACCTGCAACCCCATCTCCGTAAGAATTGGAATCACAACGTTTAGCGAAACTCGTCCGCAACCGGAAAGGTCGTGCACTGCCGCAATTTTTTTTACACTGTGTTTCATTTTTTTTGCAATGAAGTTTACTTTGTCACGGCAAATTTAGCTAAAGTAAACCGCAGAATTTGCCGTGATTTTTTATTGGCTCAAATTAGTAAGAGTGCTTTTTTGCTTTGTCCGGATTAATCTTTTTTGTGTTTTCTGGAGTCGCCGTCTTTATTATTTTGTTAAACTTTTTCTCGAGTTCATCCTTTAACTTGCCTTTTTCTTGCAATTTCAGAAGTCTGTCCAACGCCTTGCATTTGCCAAAATATTCGATGTTTTTTTTGTAGAAAGCCAATGTCGATTCCATGGCAAAGTGATGAGCGTCAAAAGTGAAGTCATGCACTTTTTTTGTTTCCATCCTGTAAATAGTGAAGGCACTTAAGTAAGCTTCATCTAAAAGTTTTTTCTTTTCAATGTCATTGCCGCAAGTCTCTATCAATCCCAGATTAATCTCATCAATCAAAACCGTAAATTCAGGAGTAGAAAAAGTCCATAAAAGGACAAAGTCTCCGGCCTTTTTTGCGTAAAAGGCATCTGTTGGCAACTCAGTGGATAGCAGATATTTTGCAGATTTCAGAGCTATGCCGTTGTCTGCTATGCAATCTTCATTGTTTTGATACTTCTTAGCTTGCGGAATTTCAAAATCCGGGTCGTCTGCCAGCGTGTAAGAGCAAGCTGCAGAGAACATCAATATAGATAAAATAAAACGCTTCATAATGTTATTTTTAAAGTTTGTACAAAAATACAATTAAGGCGGAACAGATGCAAATGTTTTTGTGTCTGATTACTCCGTTTGGCCGATTTATAGAGATGAGCTATGCAAAAAGTGCCGCATTTTAAAAGACTAATATTTTTATTTTTTATCTTTGCTGCGAAATAAGCAGGCTCGCGGTTGAAGTTTTGCTGCTTTAAATTTGAATAAGGGAGTTTTAACAAATAAAATGAAATCTATGAAAGTAGGAATAGTGCAACAGTCTAACGGTAAGGACATCCGTGAAAATATTGATAAGCTGAAGGCTAATGTGCGCAAGTGCGCGGAGCAAGGAGCGGAGCTCGTTGTTTTGCAGGAATTGCATAACGGGCTGTATTTTTGCCAGGTGGAAGACCCAGCTAATTTTGATCAGGCTGAAGTTATTCCAGGTCCGTCAACAGACGAGTTTGGGGCGTTGGCTAAGGAGCTGGGCGTGGTCATTGTTTTGTCTTTGTTTGAAAAACGCGCTGCAGGGCTTTATCATAATACTGCGGTTGTGCTGGAAAAGGACGGGTCTATTGCTGGAAAATATCGTAAGATGCATATTCCTGACGACCCGGCTTATTACGAGAAGTTCTATTTCACTCCGGGTGATTTGGGCTTTCAGCCGATAGATACTTCAGTCGGAAGGCTCGGTGTGCAGGTTTGCTGGGACCAATGGTATCCGGAAGGCGCTCGCCTTATGGCGCTTGCAGGTGCTGAGTTGCTTATTTATCCGACTGCAATCGGGTGGGAGAGTACCGATAGTGACGACGAGAAGGAAAGGCAGAAAAACGCATGGGTTTTGGCTCAACGAGGACATGCTGTGGCAAACGGTTTGCACGTTATTGCAGTGAACAGATGCGGCTACGAAGAGGATCCGTCTGGCGTGACTAACGGAATTCAGTTTTGGGGCAATAGTTTTGTGGCAGGTCCGCAAGGTGAATTGCTTTACGAAGCTTCTGTTGATGAAGAGGTTAAGGTTATAGACATCTCGATGGAGCGTACGGAGACAGTGCGTCGTATGTGGCCTTTTTTCAGAGACAGAAGGATAGATTATTTTGATGATTTGACAAAGAGATTTAGAGACTGATTGAAAGGGTTACAAAAAAAAGCAACACGATAGCGCGTGTTGCTTTTTTTGTTATCCCAAATAACTTTTAAGATGTTTGCTCTTCGAATTTTGGCGCAATCTTCTGATTGCCTTTTCTTTAATCTGTCTCACACGCTCGCGTGTAAGGCCAAAGCGCTCTCCGATTTCCTCCAAGGTCATTTCTTGGTAACCTATTCCGAAGAACATCTTTATAATGTCGCTTTCCCTTTCTGTAAGAGTAGAAAGCGCTCTGTCTATCTCTCTGGACAAAGACTCGTTCATAAGCGAACGGTCTGCGATAGGAGAGTCGTCGTTTACAAGCACATCAAGCAGGCTGTTGTCTTCACCCTCCACAAACGGAGCGTCAACAGAGATATGTCTTCCCGAAACCTTCATTGTGTCTGCAATCTTGTCCACCGGGATGTCTAACTCGTCGGCAAGTTCTTCCGGTGACGGTTTGCGTTCGTTCTCCTGTTCAAACTTAGAGAACGCTTTATTGATTTTATTCAGCGACCCCACCTGGTTCAGCGGTAAACGCACGATACGAGACTGCTCTGCCAAAGCCTGAAGGATAGACTGTCTAATCCACCAAACCGCATAAGAAATAAACTTAAAACCTCTGGTTTCATCAAATTTTTCAGCAGCCTTAATCAGCCCCAAGTTACCTTCGTTGATAAGATCCGGCAAGCTTAGACCTTGATTTTGATACTGTTTCGCAACCGAAACAACAAAACGGAGGTTCGCACGCGTCAACTTTTCCAATGCAATTCTGTCGCCTTGTCTGATTCGCTGAGCTAGCTCAACTTCTTCTTCGACTGTGATAAGGTCCTCGCGACCAATCTCTTGCAAGTATTTGTCAAGCGATGCACTCTCTCTGTTTGTTATCGATTTTGTAATCTTAAGTTGTCTCATCTCCTTTTATATACAATTAGGTCTGCAAAGATAAGTTAATTTTAAGAACTGAACAAATTTTATACAATAAAGTTTTTGCGCAAATGGAGAAAATGCAAAAAAGTAAAAACAGGACGACCGAAATCGTCCTGCATGAAAGAAAATTGTATTACTAAAAGATTAATTTAGGTCTATCGCAAAGTAAACAACTTTGTTTTTGTAAATGCCGGAAAGGAACAGGGCGTTGTCGCTGAATTTTCCGACACTCTTTTTAGTTTCCTTTATTATGGTTTCCAGCTCTGCCACACTGCCCACGTTTTGGTTGTTGGCTTTTACAATTATGAAGCCTTCCGGTATATTGTTCTCTGCAAATTTGCCTTTTTTATCGACAGAAGTCACAACAAGGCCAGAATTGATGCCGTATCGAGACTTTGTCTCTTTGTCGATAGGCTCCAAAGTCGCTCCTAACATGCTGATATTTGTCTCTTTGACAATGTCCGTATTGCCCATTTGATTTTTAAGCACTACATTCACTGTTTTTGCCTTTTTGTCCCTTATCAGTGTTATTTCCACATTATTGCCCGGACTGAATCTGCTTATTTGCTCTTGCAGCTCAGAAACAGACTTGACTGCGGTTCCGTTGACTTCCGTAATAATGTCGCCAACCTCTATGCCTGCCTCTTTGGCAGCGCTGTTTTCGTTAATACCTGCAACATAAGCGCCCTCCAGCGTCGAAAGCTCTTTTTCTTTTGCAAATTCGGCCGTTATGTCATTTATCATGACTCCTAACAGCGCGCGCTGCACTGTTCCGTACTGCTTCAGGTCTGACACCACTTTGCTCATTATGCTTACTGGTATTGCGAACGCGTATCCTGAGTACGAGCCTGTCTGAGAGGCTATTGCCGTGTTTATTCCGACAAGCTCTCCTTTTGTGTTTACAAGCGCGCCTCCGCTATTTCCGGGGTTGATGGCGGCGTCTGTCTGTATGAAGGACTCTATTTTCATGTCTGCGCTCAAAATATTTATGTTTCGCGCTTTTGCGCTGACAATGCCTGCTGTCACAGTAGATGTCAGATTGAACGGATTTCCGACTGCAAGAACCCATTCTCCGACGTGCAGTTCGTCTGAGTTTCCGATGTTTATGGTCGGAAGGTTCTCCTCTTCAATCTTTAGCAGCGCCAAGTCTGTTGACGGGTCTGTGCCTATCAGTTTGGCGTCAAAGCTGCGTTTGTCGTTTAGCGTCACTTTTATTTTGTCTGACTTGTCTATCACGTGATTATTGGTCACTATGTATCCGTCCGAAGATATGATCACACCAGAGCCAGACGCTGTTTTGGGCTGCGACTGTATGCTTCCTCGCCTCTCCCCGAAAAAGAAGTCGAACAGAGGGTCCGTTTGCATCGTTATTTTAGATTCGTAAACTGTGGTGACGTGCACAACTGCGTTCACGGATGCCTCTGCGGCGACCACAAAATTTTCCGGATAGCCACCGCTGTTAGGTATTGAAGTATAGTGCACTTTTGTGCTTTGATCTGATATTTTTACCTCTTGGGGCGTGTCGAAAAATTTTGCGTAAGCAAAAACTCCCAGTCCGGCGCTTAGCAAAGAAACTGTTGCTATTGTTAAAATATTTCCTACTTGTTTCATATTCATCAAATTTTAATTTAACATCATGAAGTAATTCGCTTCAATTATAAAAGTGCAAAAAGTGTGCAAAATTGTGTGTGCTTTGCCAATTTTAACATTAATTAACAGTGGATGCTTCTTTTTAAGAATCTTTAAAGAAATGTTGCGTGTTTTTGTTTGTCAGCATAGAAAATATGGCAGACATGTAAAGTTATAAGTGAAAAATGACGCTTTGCGTATATCTACAGGCAAAAAATGTAAAATGTTCTGATTTAATTATTACTTTTGTCCATCAGAAGAATGTTTGATGAATTAATTTAAATTTGAAATATGAGAAAAAATTCAGCTTTAGTGCTATGTGCGGCAGTCC
Organism: uncultured Bacteroidales bacterium; assembly: GCA_937915765.1. GTDB lineage: Bacteria > Bacteroidota > Bacteroidia > Bacteroidales > Paludibacteraceae > RGIG9379. The sequence goes on from CALGHE010000113.1 coordinate 16,627, forward strand.
TTTTATTGGCAGTAATTACCTACGGACACATGCTTGCCCCAAGTTCTGAACGTGAACCTGCAAGGGAATTGGAGGATAATGAGTATGGTTTTGAGAAAGAAAATGGCTGCAAGTTCAAATATGTGAGTAAGAAAAGGCAGGAGGTGGTTATGACATGGGAACGTTATTCAAGTTCAAGTACAAATTTCACAATACCATCGGAAGTTGTGCATAATGATATTTCCTACAAAGTGGTAGGCTTTCAAGCCTACAGCTTCAACTGTGATACGCTTTTCATTCCAGCTACGCTTGTGCATATCGATGAACGTGAAATACGTTGGAGTAAATGTGATATAAACTATGTTTCTGTAGATCCGCAAAATAAGGTTTTCAGGTCGGTTGACGGTAATCTGTATAAGGGCGATAGGTTGTTGTATGACCGTAATGCACCTAAAGAAGATTTATATTAAGGCCTCTTTTAGAATTTAATTGGTGTGAGTCTCAAAATTACGAAAAACACAATACGTTAAAGAATATGATAAAGAAATATATATACAATGCCATAATAGATCTGCCGGCAAATATCTTTATGCTTCTGTTGGTTGTGGTTAATTTTATAGCTTATATCTCCCAGCCCGGTTTGTCTCCTTTTGACGAAATAACAGGTGGGCACCATTTGGGAGGGGTGGCTATATTTTTTCTGAGACTGGTATTGCCTTTTTATCTGTTGATCGTAATCGTTGGGATTTGCGCTTTGTTGATATCTCTGTATAATATACTGACAGGAAAGAATATACTGACAGGAAAGAAGGTGCAAATAGTAACGCAGATTATTACCTATTGCACACTGTTTTCGTTGCTCCTCGTGACGTACGGAACTTTTTTCAAAAGTGATATGGAAGTTTTCAAGACTAAAATAAACTGGGAGAAAAATATTGTCCTAAAAAGCTATGGAGGCGAAATTATCTGCGATCGTTACATTTGGAGGAACGATACTATAATGTACAGAAATAATGAAGATTATGATATTGTGGATACCATGATAATTGATACGGAGAATGAATCATGCTATTGGACACATTCGCCAGAACTCAAATATGATATAATTTTCGATCATCGCTACAGGTTTGATGAAAGTCCGAAGAACATGACATTTGGTCCTTATTATGATTATATGAAAAAGTTTGAATATATCATCAATAGTGTCAATAATAAGCCTTTGGATCAGTATTATTGTGATGGAAGTGTTTACAGAAAAAAATTTGAGGATGATTCGACTCTCTGTTTTATGGTTGAATCTGGTAGCGAAATAGGATATGTGATGTTTCAGAAAAAGAATTCTGTCGCCATTTTTTCAGATTCGACGTCAAGTATAAAGGCTAAAGGTTGCTTATGTTATACATATGAGATTGAAGGTTGCCTTGAGAAAGAAAAAGGATTGCCGTTGGTGGAAATGGTGGAGAGGTGTGATGGCTATCAACACACAGATTACTATGATTTCGAGAAAAAGGATATTCTCATTAGCGTGCAAACATCAGAAAGATTGGCAGAAGACAAATACGAGGATGTGAAATTATATCGTAGTTACGAAGATGTTTGTATGAAGGAAGGGTATCCGATAATAGAGTATGTCAGGATGATTGAATCAAACACCTTGGATGTTGGACGATGCGAGTATGTCAGGATAACAGACACGGTGGAAGTTGGACGATACGAGATGGAAAATGGGGTGTATGTGAAGAAGACAGAAGGTGTAGAATACATAAAACGTTAAGAACATGAAAAAGAAAATTATATGCTATGTTTTCATGGTAGTGTTGGCAATAGTCAATTTAATATTATTCTTTCATCAGCCTGGATTGTCTCCTTTTGAAGAAATGAAAAGTAGCGGTGGTCATGATTTTCGTCCCCTCGCCATTCTTTTTGTGAGAATATGTTGGCTGTTTTATCTGCCGCTTGTAGTTGTTGGCACGTACGCTATGATTAAGACTCTATACGATGTCCTGACAGGAGTAGAGGTGCGAAAGGCTAAGCGTGTCATTGCATACTGCACACTGTTTTCTCTGTTTCTTGTAACGATTGGAACGTTTTCTGAAAGGAATATTTTGGGACTCGCGGATTCCAAATGGAGAGCATTTGAGGAGAAGTGGGAGCGTAGCGAGACGCTATTGTTGCATAGCTATGGAGGTGAATTCTATAATGGAATGTCTATTTGGCGAAATGATACAATAATAGATAGAGATAGAGGGTCTGTGGATACGTTGATAATAGACGCAGAGAATAATTCATGTTATTGGACGCACGCCCCGGAACTCAAATATGACATAATCTTGGATCAACGGCACAAGTTTGAAGAGAGCCCGAAGAACATGACGTATGCTCCAAATGGTTACAATAATAGAATCCAATACATAATCAAGAGTGTTAATAATAAGTCGTTTGACCAATATTATTGTGATGGAGCAGCTTATCGTGGGAAATGTGGAAATGATTCGCTCTTGTGTTTTGTAGTAAATGATGATGAACGTGACTCTATGGGGTGCATTTGGTTTCAGATAGAGGATTCTGTTGCTTTGTTTTCAGAAACATCGCTTTTAAAGGCTGCTGATAAAGACACTGTTTATAATTACGAAATTGGAGGATCTTTTGTAAAAAAAGAAAACGGGATGCCGCTACTGAAGATTTCATATGATTGTTATGAAGAGGATTCCATGGGGGTTAAACGTGAAAGGAGAGAATTTACAGATTATTATGACATAGAGAAAAAGAAATTTGTCCTCTGTGTGAAAACAACCGAATGTGTGAATCCAGAACTTTCACTTTTTGATGCAAATTACAAGTTCGTTAAATTGTATGATTATTACAGCGATATTGGTATGAAGGATGGATATCCAATAATAGACTATATCAAGGAGTTTGACTCAGACACCTTGGAAGTTGGACGATACGAGATGGAAAATGGCGAGTATGTGAAGAAGGTCATAAGGGCAGGTGATTAAAAAAATGAATTTTGATAGTATGAAGAAGGAATATATATACAAAGTATTAAAGGGGATGCCAGCAAATATCTTTATGATTCTGCTGGTTGTGGTTAATTATATAGCTTATGTCAACTCTCCTTTTGACAAGTCTGATGGTAATATATTGAGATTTATATTGTTTGGATTGCCTTTTCTGTTGATTGCCTTCATCGGCATTTGTTTCTTGATTAGAACTCTATATAAAATCCTAAAAGGGAAGGAGGTGCAAATCGTAACTCGCATCGTTACTTACTTTGCGTTGTTTTCGTTGTTTCTCGTGACGTATGGGACTTTTTTAAAGGGTAGTGTGAATGATTTCGAGAGAAAGTTAAAATGGGAAAAAAGCCTTATTATAAAAAGCTATGGGGGCGAAATTAATAATGACAAATATAGTTACATTTGGAGAAACGATACTATAATGTACAGATATTTTGTGAAAAGAGAGGGGCTCGATACTAAAAGAGAGTGGTTCCTTGATACCATGCTTATTGATGCTGCGAATGAATCATGCTATTGGACACATTCGCCAGAACTCAAATATGATATAATTTTCGACCATCGCCACAGGTTTGAAGAGTGTCCGAAGAACATGACATTTGGACCATTCGATTATAAGGGAAAATTTGAATATATCATCAAAAGTGTCAATAATAAGCCTTTGGACCAGTATTATTGCGATTCGAGGACTTTCTGTAGAGAAATTGAAAACGACTCGATGTTGTACTTTATTGTGGATTCTCCTGAAAAAGTGGGGTATGTGCAGTTTGGGAAAGAGGGTTCAATTGCCATTTTTTCTGATTCGTCTTCAAATATTATTAAGGCTGTAAATGACTCTTGTGTCCATAGATATGATGTGGTGCCTTTTGAAACTGCGAAAGAAAATGGGATGCCGTTGCTGAAAATAGAGGAACATCATGTGCATGAGTGCGGGAAATCTTTTTTTAGAAATTATTATGACGTGGAAAAAAAGAAGATTGTTCTTAGGGTGCAGACCAGAGAAAAGGTAGATGATTATAGATTTATAAATGTTAGATTGTTTGATTACTATGGTGTTGTTGATATGCCTGTGGAATCGTATTGCGATAGAGAGCTCAGCCAGAAAGACGGATACCCTGTAATACGGTATGTCAAGCTTTTGGAGGGTGACACCATAGAAGTTGGACGATACGAGATGGAAAATGGCGAGTATGTGAAGAAGGTCACAAGGGCAGGTGATTATGATTTTGCAAAAACAAACTAAAATGTTATTTTTGTGATGTAAAAACAAAACAAATTTGCCATGTGTGTTCCAGGTGCAGCGATGAGTCGCTATATAAATTTTTATACGGATTTTGCCTTCAAGAAGATTTTCGGGACGGAGGCGAACAAGGACTTGCTTATCAGTTTCTTGAACGGTTTGCTCAATTTTCAAGGCGATGACGAAATCATAGATCTCACATATATGAACACGGAGCATATAGGTGACAGCGCCAGCGAGCGCCGAGCTATCTATGATGTTTATTGTCAGACAAAGGACGGAGACCGCTTTATTGTGGAAATGCAGAAGGCTAAACAGTATAATTTCAAGGATCGTTCGCTGTATTATTCGTCATTTGCTATTCGCGAACAAGGCCAAAAAGGTGCGAGAAACAACATGTCTTGGGATTATAGTCTGTCTCCTGTCTATGTTATAGGTATTCTCAACTTTCTGATGGATGAGACAGAAGAGGCGTCAAACGAGGTGATAACAAAGGTTAAGCTGAAAGACGAAAAGAATCGTGATTTCAGCGACAAACTGAATTTTGTCTTCGTTGAAATGCCAAAATTTAGAAAGACCGAGGCGGAGCTGGAAACGATTATAGACAAGTGGCTTTATGTAATAAAGAATCTGTACCATTTGCAGGGCAAGCCTGCAGCGCTGACAGAAGGTGTTTTCAGAAAATTGTTCGAAGTGGCAGAAATTGCAGCGTTCACAAAAGATGAACGATACGATTACGAAGAGAGTTTGAAGAATTTCCGTGATATGTACAATTCTCTTACTACGGCAGAAAACAAAGGCAGAGCGGAAGGTCTGGAAGTTGGTCGTGCAGAAGGCAGAGCGGAAGGCCTGGAAGTTGGTCGTGCAGAAGGCAAAGCAGAAGGTATTGAAGTCGGTCGTGCGGAAGGCCGAGCAGAAGGTCTGGAAGTTGGTCGTGCAGCAGGCCGAGCGGAAGGTCTGGAAGTTGGTCGTGCGGAAGGTGTCAGAGAAGCTAACACTTGCAATGCCAAAAATTTAAAACAGCTTGGAGTTGATTTTAAAACAATATCTAAGGCGACAGGTTTGTCTGTTGAAGATATTGAAAAACTTTGATTCTGAAGCGTTGGTAACGAGAATTTAAAATTATTTTTTTATGATAAAAGTAGGTGATAAGATGCCTCAGTTTGAGGTTGTGGATCAGGATGGGAAAATTTGGACGTCTGATATGTTGGCAGGGAAGAAAACTATAGTTTATTTTTATCCGAAAGACAGCACACCAGGGTGCACTGCCGAGGCCTGCAATTTAAGAGATAACTACGAAGCCCTTCTGGCTCAAGGCTTTCAGATTGTAGGGGTAAGCAAGGATTCTGCAAATTCGCATAAAAAATTCATAGAAAAGAATGCGTTGCCGTTCACTTTGTTTTCTGACAAATCAACACAGATGATGCAAGATTTTGGAGCATGGGGCGAGAAAAAAATGTGCGGACGTGTCAGTATAGGAACGCTACGAAAGACGTATGTTTTTGATGAGCAGGGCGTGTGCACTGAAATCATAGACAAGGTAGAAACTAAAAACCATGCGGCTCAAATTTTGAAGTGACAAAATAAAAAGACTGACTAAAATATTGATAGTCTGCATAATAGAAAGGTTTAACTTTGAGTTATGCAATCAATATTTTAGTCAGTTCTTTTTTGCTTAGCACTTGATATTGAGGGTGTCAAGTATTTGTCTCATTTTTTCAAATGTGGTAATTCTTGTTGGCACAAGAGGCAGACGCAATTTGTTTTCAAGATATCCCATTATGGACAAGATACATTTCACTCCAGCCGGACTGCCGTCAACAAACAGCAAGTCAATCAGTTCAGTGAACTTATGATGAATAATTCTGGCTGAGTTGTAGTCCCCTTGCAACGCAAGTCTTACCATTTGGCTGAACTCTTTAGGGAACGCATTGCCAATAACCGAAATAACGCCCACAGCCCCCATTGTGATGAGTGGGTAGGTTATTCCGTCGTCTCCAGATATAACCACGAAATCGGCCGGCTTGTTCTTGATAATGTCATTCATTTGAACGATATTGCCAGAAGCCTCCTTAATACCTATGATATTTTTATATTTGCGAGCAAGACGCAGTGTGGTCTCAGCTGTCATATTCACACCAGTTCTTCCCGGAACGTTGTACAAAATCACCGGAACAGGAGAGTTTTCCGCGATTGCGCTGTAATGCTGGAACATACCTTCCTGCGACGGTTTGTTATAATATGGCACAACAGACAGGATTGCGTCTATTCCGTCAAAATTGTCCTTCTTAAGTTTTTCAACGATAGCACGAGTATTGTTACTGCCTACACCTAAAACGATAGGCACACGTCCGTTTACCTTATCTTTGACAAACTGAACTATTTCAGATTTCTCCTCCTCCGAGAGTGTCGGAGTTTCTGCAGTTGTGCCAAGCACAACGAGATAGTCGATGTTGTTTTGGAGCTGATAGTCCAAAAGCCTGCTCAACGCCTCAAAATCAACGCTGTCATCTTCTTTGAACGGGGTGATAAGAGCCACGCCCATTCCTGTAAATTTCGTATCTATCATCATTCTTCGTTTAAAATCAAATTAAAACTCTCAAAGTTACAAAAAAAAATCATTTTAAAACTTTGAAATCAGCCAAAAAATTTGGATTAAATTTAACAAAAGACCCTTCTGCTTTATTTTTACACACAAAAAAAAGACTTTAGCTTCTTAAATAGAGTTTGTACCTGCCTTTTTTATTTTGACTTTATCGCTTTCAGATAAAATATAATCAGTTTCAATAATTCGTCTTCCTTTGTTTTTGCAGGCGCGCTAACTTCCAAATCGTAAAGTTTGTCAAAGTCAACCTTTTTCAAGCCGCACTTGCACGGAGCGTTTGATAAACTGAGCAGATATTTTACTGGTAATACCTCTTCTGTGCACAAGTCAATCAGCACGTCACAAGACACATTTTTAAATGTGTTTATGGTATGGTCTGACGGTTTGCCCAACAGATTAATATCTTTTTTGCCAAAGATATTGATTTTTCCGCCGTGTCCCGGAGCAATTTCTCTATTAGAGAATCCCCATACGGAAACGTTCTTTCCTTCAAAAAGTTCAAGAAGGAAATTCAGATGATTGGCTGTAATCTTATCAGCAGAGTACAGAAGAACAATATTCTGAATGTCAGCCCAATTCACAAATTTCTTTGAACGTTTGTTATTTTGCTGATTGCCAAGGACTTTGTAGTCCGTGTATTTTTTTCTAAGATATTGCAACATAATGTAATTGTTTCGATTACAGAGTTATCATTGCGATAAATTCATCCTCTGAAATTATCTTAATACCAAGTTTTTTGGCTTTATCTAACTTTGCCGGCCCCATATTTTCACCTGCAAGCACGTAGTTCGTTTTTGAGGAAATTGAGCCAACGCTTTTGCCTCCGTTCTGTTCTATCAGACTTTTCAGTTCTTCTCTTGAATGATTTGAGAAAGTCCCACTAATAACGAACGAAAGCCCTTCTAATTTATTGCTAGCGACAATATTGTTTTTTTCGCACTCGAATTGCAGACCAGCATCTTTCAGTCTGCAGACCAACTGCCTGTTGCTGTCTTTTCTGAAGTATGCTATTATACTGCTCGCTATAGTTTCTCCAATTTCATCAATGGCGGTAAGCTGTTCAAAAGACGCGGACTCAATTTCATCTATGCTATTCATCGCAGCTGCCAGTTTTTTCGCCACGGTCTCTCCGACATAACGGATTCCTAAAGCGAAAAGCACTCTGGCGAACGGCACATTTTTAGAGTCGTTTATACTGTTAATCAGATTGCTGGCACTTTTTTCGCCCCACCTTTCCAAGTTTTGCAAATCTGTGATTTTCAGTTTGTACAAGTCTGAGATGTCCTTCAAAAGATTCAGACTAAACAATAACTCTATAGACTCGCTGCCTATGTTTATATTCATTGCCTTTCTTGACACGAAATGTTCTATTTTCCCTTTAATTTGAGGAGGACAGAATTCTTCGTTAGGACAATAATGAGCAGCTTCGCCTGGGATTCGTTCGAGGGGGGTGCCACATTCAGGACATTTCTCAATGAAATTCACAGGCTCGCCCAGCAATTCGTTCCGAAGCTCTCGATTGACATCCACAATTTTAGGAATAATCTCGCCGCCTTTCTCCACATATACCATATCGCCGATATGCAAATCTAACCCTCTGATTATGTCTGCGTTATGTAACGACGCACGTTTTACTACCGTGCCAGACAACTGTACAGGGTCAAGGTTTGCCACCGGAGTGACGGCTCCGGTTCTTCCAACCTGAAAAGATACCGAGTTTAGGCGAGTGCATTCGCGTTCCGCCTGAAATTTGTATGCAATAGCCCATCGCGGCGATTTTGCGGTGTAGCCTAATTTCTTTTGTTGCGACAAAGAATTGACTTTCAGCACAATACCGTCTGTTGCCACTGGCAAGTTTTTACGCTCAACGTCCCAATATTTAATGAAATCGAAAACTTCGTCAATTGATTTGCAGCATCGTGTGGCATCTGATATTTTGAATCCCCAAGACTTTGCCTGTTGCAAATTATTAATGTGTTTGTCGTCTGGCAAATTTTCACCTAACATATAGTAGAGGTAAGCGTCCAGAGAGCGCTTTGCAACTTCGTTGGAATTTTGAAGCTTTATTGTCCCTGAAGCAGCGTTGCGAGGGTTTGCGAACAGAGGCTCGCCCTGTTTGTATCGTTCAGAATTAAGGCGTTCAAACACCTCCCACGGCATAAGAATTTCGCCGCGAATTTCAAATTCGTCAGGGTAGTCACCTTGCAAAACCAACGGAACAGAACGTATAGTCTTTACATTTTCAGTAACATCATCACCTTTTTCACCATCTCCGCGCGTTACAGCTTGCACCAACTTTCCCTCTTTATAGGTGAGGGAGATGGACGTGCCGTCATATTTTAGTTCGCACACAATCTCAAAGTCTTCATTTAAAGCTTTGCGCGTACGTTCGTAAAAATCCAACACTTCACCTTCGGAGTAAGTATTTCCCAACGAGAGCATCGGATATTTGTGAAAAACTTGCTTAAACTCATTTTTCAGGTCACTTCCAACCCTCTGAGTTGGAGAGTTAGGGTCGTTGAATTCAGGATAACGCTCTTCCAGCTGTTGCAGCTCTTTCAGCTTTTGGTCAAATTCAAAATCTGATATGGTAGGCGACGACAGCACATAATAGTTGTAATTATGTTGATTAAGCTCTATTCTGAGACGCTCAATTTGTTCTTTTACTATTGCTTTATCCATAAATTCGCTTTTTTTGCAAAATTAATATTTTTGGCGAAATTTTAGGAATTTAGCGTGCAAAAATCAACTAATTTACAAACGGGGCGAAACATCGTATTCTTCGTAAGTTCCGTCTGTATAGTAAATAGTTATTTTTTTTACTGATCTGAGCTCTGACTTTGTCTCCATAGCAGCCGGATAGACAGCTTGTGTATTGGGCACTGCCGGCTGCTTTGTTTGCACACGCTGTTCCGCAGACTCTGTTTTCACAGGAGCAGCCGTCTGTTCGATTTTTATCGTTGGCTGAGTTGTTTTTTTCGGTAAGTCAGCCACATTATTGGAAAATAAGTCAGGCATTTGAAGTTGACTTGGCCCTTTTTGAGGGATAAAAGTCTCTGTTCTAGGAGTTTGAACATTATTTTTCAGCATGTCGCCATTTCCGAAAATAAACCAATTCATATCTATTTCAGGAAAATTTTCTAAAATAGACTTTAAAACACGAGTACTCGGCTCGTTTCTGCCAGAGAGTAGGTGATGGACTGCAGATGTTTGCACTCCAATTCGTTCGCCAAACTCAGCCTTTGACAATTTGTAGTAATCCATTATAATCTGAATTCTATCTTTCATAAGCACATACATTTGTAAAAACGAACAAATGTAAAAATAAATTACATGAGTATCAAGAAACAAGCGTAAAAAAAACAACAAACATCTGTAAAACAACAAATGTAAATATTCTTACAACTGTTATTTTACAGATGTAAAGAATCCAAATGAGCAATATTAATACTTGGGAAGATAATACTCTAATTAGTAACGAATAAATAGAAAAAACTAAAGTTAAACAGATATTTTAATATACATGTGATATTTATATATAAATCAGAGTATTACACTATAATATACAATAAATATAACGCAATATGCATCATTTATGCAAACATCTTGAATTTAATTAAAGTAAATGTTTATAAAGAAAGGCTAAATAACTGATTATCAATGTTTATTCATAATAATACAATATAAAAACAAAGGCTTTTGAGCTGTATTTACAACTGTAAAGCTACTGTAAAACAGTTATTTACCTCACCCTTATCTTTATAAGCTTTTAAAACCTTAATACTAGATGTTACAGGGGTTTCCATATTATTCAATTCTGCGATTTTAAATTAACAGCACATATTAGGTGTAATAACCTATTATCCATGCAAAATATATAAAGTAAAACAGGTTTCACGTATCCTTACAGGTTATTTTACGTTTGTAAAGCTTGATGTTTTACATATAATTATATTTTACATTTGTATTGAAACACAAGTAAATTGCCATTACAGCAAATTTTGATTGTTTACATACGTAAATTCATTTATATTGACACATTTGTAAAATAGACGCGGATTATTCTTTTTTGTGTTTTACATTTGTGAAAACATAAGTAATATTATTTGATTTTTACGTAAATTGCTTTTATTTGTCAGATTTTAAAATTTCCGTATAAATAGCAAACTGCCTCAGAATATTGAAATCTGAGGCAGTTAAAAAAACAGCGAAAATTATCGTGATTCTATATCTTTTTCTTGCAATTCTTCTTTTTTACCTTTTTCTTTTGAACAGACCAACCAAATTTACCAATCTGTTCTCCTAGTTTATAATAGCCTCCGTGGTTGTACGCAATAAGTTTAGCATCAGACAACCTAAAAGCACCAGTCTCCTGATCCATAAAACGTTCATCGGCAAGCACATTTACAACCTCGGCAATGAACATATCGTGTGACCCCAGTTTTATAATATCCTTCACTTTGCACTCTATAGACAATGGAGCTTCTTCTATATATACAGAATCTATCACGTCAGTTTTGACAGGCGTCAGGTTCATTTCTTTAAATTTGCAGAAATCTTTGCCAGACCTGACACCGCACCAGTCGGTTGCTTTCGCAAGCTCTTCGTTAGTCAAGTTTATAACAAATTCTCTGTTTTTCTCCAATATATGATAACTATGCCTTTCTGGTCTTACAGAAATGTAACACATTGGCGGATTGGTACATATAGTACCGACCCAGCTTACAGTAATGATGTTATACTCGTCCTCTAAGCGTCCGCAGCTAACCATAGCGGCAGGCACAGGATATATCATTGTTCCCGGCTTGAAAGTCTGTTTCATTCTGAACAAAAAAATAGCCATAAACCGTAAAATCACTGCGATTATGGCTAGTAAATTTATTTAAGAACTAGTTCTTCGCTATTTATTATACGTTCGCAATAGTGACATTTAAAGAGTCCAGACTCTTTATTCACAGTTTTGAACTTGGTCTGCATCGGCTCATTATTGGTGATGCACTTAGGGTTCATGCACTTTACAGTGTCTATTATTTCGTCCGGCAGCACTAAAGTTTTTTTCTCAACCAGCACATAATCCTTTATTATATTAATCTTGGCGTTAGGCGCAAGAAGGGCTATTTTATTTACCTCCTCTTGCTCAAAATAACGGTCAGCCACCTTTATAATAGCCTTTCTTCCTAGTTTTTGACTTTCAAGATTATAACCGAAAGTAACCTGATTAGGCACATTTTCGAGTTTAAGAATAGAGATAACCTTGAACAATATCTCAGACGGAATATGGTCTATGACCGTTCCGTTTTTCAGAGCCGCTACTTTTAATTCCTTTTCCATGTTACGTAAAATTAAGTAAATTAAACCAAACCTAGCAAGTCACAAATAACGGCCTGCCTTGCAAAAACACCATTTTTAGCCTGAGTAAAGTAGTACGCCTTAGGATTGTCGTCAACATCAGCGTCTATCTCTGTAACTCGCGGCAGCGGATGCAAGATTCTGAGGTTTGCTTTCGTATTTTCCAAAAGCTTGTTTTTCAAAGTGTAAACGTTCTTCACCTTTTCGTACTCAAACAAATCGGTAAAGCGTTCCTTTTGCACGCGCGTCATGTAAAGAATATCAGTGTCTGATATTGCGTCTTCGTTGAGTTCATTAAGTTCGTTGAACTTTATTCCTTTAGACTTGCAGAACATTTTATACTCGTCCGGCATCTTTAACTCGTTGGGAGCTATAAAGTTGAACGTAGGATTAAAGTGAGACATCGCCATCAGGAGCGAGTGCACGGTTCTTCCGTATTTAAGGTCGCCGACCATTGTGATTGAGAGGTTCTCAAGAGTGCCCTGCGTTTTTTTGATGGAGTAGAGGTCCAGCATTGTCTGGGTAGGGTGCTGGTTAGCTCCGTCGCCCGCGTTTATTATCGGCACACTAGACACTTCAGAAGCATACCTGGCAGCCCCTTCTATAGGATGCCTCATAACGATAAGGTCTGCATAATTGCTTACCATTATGATCGTGTCCTTTAATGTTTCACCCTTTGAACTGCTCGACGTTGCGGCGTCGCTGAAACCAATTACACGACCGCCCAGCCTGTTTACCGCAGTTTCAAAACTAAGGCGAGTGCGAGTTGAAGGCTCGAAAAAGAGAGTTGCGATCACTTTTCCGTCCAAAATTTTCTGATTAGGATTAGCTTCGAAAGACGCCGCCTTGTCTAAGATAGACAAAATTTTTTCTTTCGAGTAATCTGTAATCGAAACTAAACTTTTGTTAGTCATAATATCTTTCATACATTAAAAAAAGAGCAATGCGGGCAAAAAGCTCACACTGCTCAGTATAATCATATTAAAGTAAATTCAACCATATCATAAAAATGATTCATCTCCGCAAAGATAAAACAAATATGAATTTATAAGCAAAAAAAGAGTAAAATATTTTTTGCAAATTTAAAGACCTATGCCGGATTTTTCACATAATAATTTGAGAAAGAAATATTTAAGGCAATTCCTATAAATTATTCTTGCAATAAAATCAGTTTCGTAATAATTACTTTAAGACATTTTGTCTATCTTGCTCATATTTGCTCTGTTATGATTTTGCATCACTACGTTATTAGTGTAACTTGCCATTTCAAAATCATCTAGGCTATTTTTTTGAAGTAGCCTAAACGCATGACGATTGCTTTACCTAAACTTTACTTTTAAAATAATATTTAAAAAAAAATGACAAACTTCGTGAAATACATATTTTTTTTACTTATTTTGCAACTTAAAATAAAAACGAATAGGCTTATGAATAGAATATACATATTGATTACGGTGTGCCTTCTCTTCTTGTCGTGCGGTTCGGCTCAGTCTGACAACAAAAAGGAGATTAAAGCATCAGACATCATAAAACTGTTAGGCAAAGGCAAAGACATTCAGCTGTCCGAGATGATTGTGGTTGGAGATTTGGATTTCACGACCGTGCATGACGGTTTTATGTCGTCGCTCACAACCATACAGACACCTGTTACGCAAAATATATTTTTTATAGATTGTGTTTTTATGGGAAATGTCACGACTTGCGGCTCATATCTGAAACTCAGCAAGAATGTGTGGTTTGAGAAAAATGTGTCGTTTGTAGCTTGTGACTTTAGAAAGGAGTTGAATTTTTCAAATTCGACAATAATGGGGCAGGTCAGCTTTGCTAGGTCTGTTTTCCGTGAAAACGCAAAACTTGAAAACATGACTGTTCATGGGAAGCTGAACTCGTTTTGGGAGATGGAAGCAGAAAAAACTTTTAGTATGGCTCAGTCAGATTTCAGAGGCGATGTTAATTTTATGGACTCCAAATTTAACGGAGATGCCTCATTTCAGTATCTTAGAGCGTTCTCGCTTCAGTTCAATAACGTGAAATGCTCAGACAGGCTGGATTTGGCTAACATGACAATTTCGGATAACGCGTTTTTTAACTATTTGAAATGTCAAAAATATGCAACTTTTTCTTTTTCCAAAATTTATGGAAATGCAGACTTTATGCAAGGAAATTATGATGGTGTTGCGGACTATACAGGCCTGACCGTGTTAGGCAAAGCAAGATTCAATGACTCGCAGTACAAAGACTCGGTGGCTTTTGTTGACACGATGTTCATTAAACCGTCAGAACAAAACAGGGTCAAGACAAAAGAACAGTTTCATGCAGAGGCTGAAGCCTTGAAAAATGCTGCAGAAAATTTGGCCGGAAGTAAAAAAGAAGAGGGTGGTGAAGTGCCGGTGAAAACTAATGCGGAAGGAGTCAAAGAGAGTGTTAATAATCAAAATGTTGAAAATAAATCTAATAACTAGTAAATTATGATTAAATATTTTAGAAAAAAGATAGCTATCGCTCTAATTGCGTGTTTGCCGTTTTCTGTGTCGTCGTGTGATGAGGACACGATAAACAGGGTGAATGAAATTGCAGAGTATATAATGGAGTTGTTAGGAATGCTTGGCTGGGACTTTGAAAATGAAAACACGGATATTCCAGACGACGGAGGCTCGGTGTTCGACGATGACGAAATTTTGGCAAATTCCAAGTCTTGGGAGTCTTATTTCCCGCCAATCGGAAATCAGGGCGAATACGGAACTTGTGTGACCTGGGCTACCGGGTATGCGCTGAAAACTGCATTGAACAAAATAGACAACAATTCATTGAACGTTAATTCGGCTTCGAATCAGACAAGCCCGATTGACTTGTGGCATTTGATGGGTTCTGATGAAAAGAGTACTAAGTGTAACGGTTCTAACTTCGACCCGGCGTTTAAGGCTATGGAGAGAAGCGGTGTGGCTAGTATGGCTGAAAAACCGTTCACAAACATGAAGATGACTTGCGACGGCGTCAGCGGTATTGGTGACAGTGGCAATAAACTAGGCAGTTACCGTATAATTGCATACACAAAGGAGTTGAGCGGTTCTGGCAGTTATGGTATGACTGTGGCTAATTTCAAAGGTTATCTGGACAATGTGGGACCTATCGCTATCGGAGCGCGTCTTGGCGACAACTTCATGAATTGTAATAGCAGCAGTGTCTTAAATTCTGACACCTACAACTACTCGGGCATGCATGCTTACCACGCTATGGTGCTTGTTGGTTACAGTGATGACAAGCAAGCGTTCCGTGTTCGTAATTCATGGGGATCGGACTGGGGCGATAACGGCTCTATTTGGATTGGTTATAACTTTTTTGTAAATAGTTTCTGTTTCGGAGCTTGGGTTGCAAGCAATGACGCGACTGCTTCAGCTGAAACAACTCGTTCGTCTTCGGCTAACGATGTTAAGATGGAAGTGCTTAAGGACTATAAAAAGGCTGACGGAAAAAGAGTTGTGGAATACAATATCTTGAACAACGGCTCTTCTACAATATCGTCTAATAAAGAGTGGAGCGCAGTTTACCTATTGTTCCGCAAAAACAGATTGAGTGAAAAGTATTTGTTGTTCCACGATTACTATGGTACAGATTGCAAGAAGGGAGCTATGGCAGACTATACTAACGGACTGTCTTTCAACGGAGAAGCTAACGCTGTGACTAATATAGATATCGCCGCAGGCAGTTCTTCTGCAGAAGCGTTAAACGGGAACAAGCTCGTGTTCGAATATAGTTTGCCTTTAGATAAGAACGGAAACAAACTTAACGGAGAGTTTTATATGGTGCTTATAGCTGATGCTTTTGGAAATTTGGAAGAGTCTGACGAAGAAAATAATTTTTGCTTCTTGACTGGCGCTAATGGTGCAGCTTTGAAAATTGTTGACGGAGAAATTCAGAATATGCCGTCCAGTTTTACCGAAATACGCTCTTTGAATAGTGAAAAAGATTTGAATAATTACTCTGGAGTCGAAATCCAAAACGTTTTGCAGAAACATCTAAACAAAGGTTTGTTGCAGAAACTAGTTTCTCAGTCTGGTCTAAGAAACGGATATGTGGCAAAGAGTGTTAAGTAACAAAGTGTGAGACAGATATAGGGTTCAAGGTGTGATTATTTCACATCTTGAACTTTTGTGTTACAAATATGTCATGTTGTAAATTGCTGAGATTTATAAATTTGACGCAAAAGATCAAAACAAAGTAAAATTTAATAGAAGAGATGAATAGATTGCGCTTTTTCAGTTTAGGCAGCGGCAGTAGCGGTAATTGTTACTATATAGGTAACGCAAAGAGGGGGATTTTGATCGATGCCGGAATAGGCGCTCGTTCCATAAAGAAGCGACTGAAGTGTGCCGGGGTCTCTATGGAGCAAATTCTTGCTGTCTTCGTGACTCACGACCATTTCGATCATATAAAAGCAGTCTCAGCTTTGGGCAATAAGGAACATATCCCGGTTTATTCCACTCAAAAAATTTTAGATGGAATAAATAATAATATTAAACTGAGGGAAAAATTAGAGATTTCAGCTCAAAGAACAATAGAAAATTTGCAATCTGTGCAAATAGGAGATTTTACAATCACCTCGTTCCCGCTGTCTCATGACGCATCTGACAATTCTGGCTATAAGATAGATTATCAGGGACTGACATTTACTGTAGCAACCGACTTAGGTTGCCCTAACGAATATTTGCATGAGTATATAGCTCAGTCTGATATACTGATACTGGAGGCAAATTATGACGAAATAATGTTGCAAACTGGTCCTTATCCAGAAAAGCTGAAACAACGCGTGGCTGGAGACTGCGGACATCTTGGAAATCAACAGACTGCGGACATTTTGATGAAAAGTTCAACGGATAAACTTAAATACCTCTTCCTGTGTCATTTAAGTCAGCAAAACAACAAGCCAGAATTGGCTCTTGACGCTGTGAAAGGCACAGTTCCGAAACATACTCTGATAAATGTTTTGCCAAGAACCGACATATCTGAGTTTTTTGAATTTTAACACTAATGAGTTGAATGTCTAATTTTACGGAAAGAAGCATTTTTTCAAAAAATATGAAGCAATACTTACAAGATAAAATATTCGAAATATTGTCAGAATCTGCTGACGAGTTAGGCAATGAGTGTTATGTGATTGGAGGTTTTGTGAGAGATTTGTTCTTGCAGCGTCCATCAAAGGACATTGATGTTGTGGTTGTTGGCAGCGGAATTGAACTTGCTCAGCTTGTAGCTAAAAAAATGGGACGAAAAGCGCATCTGTCTGTGTTCAAAAACTTTGGCACAGCTCAGGTCAAACTTGGCGACATAGAGGTGGAATTTGTAGGCGCAAGAAAGGAGTCTTACCGAGCGAATTCTAGAAAACCGATTGTGGAAAACGGAACTCTTGAAGATGACCAAAATAGACGAGACTTCACCGTAAACGCTTTGGCTTTAAGTCTTAATAAAGACCGCTTTGGCGAACTTGTTGATCCGTTTGGAGGTGTTAACGACCTGAAATATAAAATTTTAAGAACACCTCTTGATCCTGACATCACATTCAGTGATGACCCGTTGAGAATGATGCGCGGAATACGATTTGCAACTCAGCTGGGATTTTATCTTGAAGAGTGCACTTTTGAAGCAATCAAACGCAACAAAGAACGTATCGGAATTGTCTCCAAAGAACGTATATTTGACGAAATGAGTAAGATTGTTGCGTCTAAAAAACCTTCGATTGGTTTTGATTTACTTGAAAAAACAGGGCTTTTAGAAATTTTATTCCCTGAAATACAAAAACTTAAGGGCATAGAAGAAAAAGAAGGCAGAGGTCATAAAGATAATTTTCTGCATACTTTGCAGGTATTGGATTCGGTGGCTGAAAAGTCGGACGACGTGTGGCTGCGTTGGGCGGCAGTTTTCCATGACATTGCAAAACCTGTGACAAAACATTACGATAAAAAGGCAGGATGGACGTTCTACAACCATAATTATATTGGAGCCAAAATGATTCCGGGTATATTCAAAAGGATGAAATTTCCGATGAATGACCACATGAAATTTGTTCAGAAAATGGTGTCGCTTCACATGAGACCTATCGCTTTGGTTGAAGACGAAGTCACAGACTCCGCTGTTCGCAGACTACTTTTTGACGCTGGCGACGATATTGATTCTCTGATGTCTCTTTGCGAAGCTGATATTACGTCTAAAAACAGAGAGAAAGTTCAGAGATTTTTGAATAACTTTAAAATTGTGCGTCAGAAACTGAAAGAAATAGAGGAGAAGGACCGAATCCGTAATTTTCAGCCGCCAATTTCCGGTGATGAAATTATGCGGATGTTTAACCTTCCGCCTTGCAATACGGTAGGTGTGCTTAAGATGGCCATTAAAGATGCCATACTAGATGGTGTTATTCCAAACGAATATGGTGCCGCCTATAAATTCCTGATGAAAGAAGCTGATAAATTAGGGCTGAAAACAATTGAAAATTAATTAGTTATGAACGATTTCGATAAGATATTAGTTGAAGGGGCAGTGTTCAAGAAAAAAGCGGAAAAGAAACCTGCTGAAGAAAATAAGGTTAAGACTAAGGCCAAAAAAGCTACATACATAAAAGGGCTTCATGGTTCTGGTTCTGCAAAAATGAAGGCTGAGTACAGAAGGAGACGAGCAAACAGAGCCAGTCAGAAAAAAGGTTAATTTATGGAAATGTCAAGGATTTTGCCGATAAAATCGGCTTTCAATTTTCGCGATTTAGGTGGATACAAAACATCTGACGGCAGACGTGTAAAATGGCGTAAATTGTTGAGGTCTAGCGATTTTGCAAAACTTTCGGATGAAGATAAGCTTTTTTTGGAAGGTTTGCAATTACGGTATGTGATAGATTTAAGGTCTCAGCCAGAGGTCGAATTGCTGAAGGACGATGTCCCGCAAAATGTGGAAGTTCATAATTTATACATAGATGCTGGAAATTTAGTGCCAAAGTTCAAAAAACTTATGGAAGATAGCGAACTGTCTGAAAACGAAAGGTTTGAAGAGGGTATGAAGTTGATGAAAGAAATGTATAGGCGACTGGCGTCAGACTATAGCGAACTTTTCAGAAAATTCTTCAAAATCATGCAATCAGACGATTCTGCAAAACTTTTTCACTGCACAGCCGGAAAAGACAGAACTGGAGTCTCTGCCGCATTGCTTCTAAGTGCATTGGGCGTTGACAGAAAGACAATTTACGAAGATTATCTGATTACAAACAAAGCTTTGGCAGGTAAGTACGACGATCTTATGGTTTATGGTAAAATTGCATCGTTGTTTGCAAATGTTCATGAAGAATTTCTGGACACTTTCTTTAATACTATTGAAGAAAAGTTCTGTTCTGTAGAAAAATATCTGACAGATGAACTTTTGGTAAATTTGACAACGTTAAAAAATTTGTATCTGGAGGATGAATTGGGCTAAGATATTTCTTTGCTTTGTCTCTTTTTTTTGCTTTTTCTGCAAAAGCGTGGCTTATGATTTAACTTTGGAGCATACAGTTCATCCTGAAGTTGTGAAAATTCCTGTATGTGACTCGTTGAAAGCCAATGCGAGGAAATATTTGTATTTAAATTACTTAAACAACGATTCTGATTTTATAGGAGACAGTGTAATTTATGTAATTTTCCCGAAAATTGAACTTCATAAAAATTTGGAGTCAAAAAAGGCCATAGCTTACAAAAGAAGATTGTTTTATCGTATTGCATTACTGCAATTTGCAGATAAAAGTTCTGATACATTAAAAATTTATTCAGACAATATTGTAAACCAGGTTTTGAGCACATGCCATAAAATTTGCTTTGAAGAAGTTAAATTATGTGAAGACCTTATAAGCAAAGAACTTTCAGAGAAAGATAAAATTGCGTTTAATATAGCGCACAAACAGATTTTTGCGTTTGAAAATTTTGCAGGACATAAAATTGTTTTTATGCATGGCGAAATGATTCGCAAAAATAAACTGATGCAAAATAGCAACAGAGAAAACTATGAAAAATATTTTAGATTAAATTATACGTTTCACGAAAACGTGCGCTTGAGCACAAACTTTCAAATTTTAATTAACTTGACAGAGAAAAAACTTATCAAGGCAGTATATTTCTAAAAAAACATCTACAAAATTTTCTTCGGTTAATTTTGTTATATAATTTGCATTATGTTAAATAGGATTTTGCAGAGTTCAACCTTTTTCTTTTTTTTCTCATTTACTCCCTCTAGCATCTGGCTACTTTTTAACACCGCTACAATTCAAGTTTTCTGTACAACATTCCAATTTTTCAAAAATATTGAAATCTCAGAGAGTTAAATTTCGAACGTAATTTTTGCGTTCTCGGCTGCTGATTTTTTATTTTGAGCATAAAAACACCAGCAAAACAATAATCTTGCAAACCCTTCAAAACATTGCCAAAATATCGTTCAAAATCTTTCTCGTCCTAATTTTATAGAAAATGCTTGAATTTCACATTTTAATGCAAAAAACGCTAAATATTTACTCAAAAAAATTGCCATATCAAAAAAAATGCTAACTTTGTAACTGATTCATAAAATTGCAAAATAGAATTATAATAATTAATATTAAACTGAAAAAGATGGCTAATTTAGATTTAACTAAGTACGGCATTGCCAATGTTAAGGAGGTTGTTTACAACCCTTCTTACGAACAGTTGTTCAAGGACGAAACTTGTTCTTGTCTTGAAGGTTTTGAAAAAGGTCAGCTGACAGAAATGGGCGCAGTAAACGTTATGACTGGCGTTTACACAGGTCGTTCTCCTAAGGATAAATTCTTCGTTATGGATGAAACTAGCAAGAATACTGTTTGGTGGACTTCTGACGAATACAAGAACGACAACAAACCTGTTTCTATCGAAACTTGGAACGCATTGAAAGCCAAAGCTGTAGCTGAACTTTCTAACAAGAAACTTTATGTTGTTGACACTTTCTGCGGTGCTAACGCTAATTCAAGACTTAAAGTTCGTTTCATCGTTGAAGTTGCTTGGCAGGCACACTTTGTTACTAATATGTTTATCCGCCCTACTGCTGAAGAATTGGCTAACTATGGCGAACCTGATTTCGTAGTGTACAACGCATCTAAAGCAAAGGTTGAAAACTACAAGGAGCTGGGCTTGAACTCAGAAACTGCAGTTGTGTTCAACTTGACTTCTAAGGAACAGGTAATCCTTAACACTTGGTATGGTGGTGAAATGAAGAAAGGTATGTTCTCTATAATGAACTACTTGCTTCCTTTGAAGGGCATCGCTTCTATGCACTGCTCTGCTAACACTAACGAAAAAGGTGAAACTGCTATTTTCTTCGGTCTTTCTGGTACAGGTAAGACTACCCTTTCTACAGACCCTAAGCGTCAGTTGATTGGTGACGACGAACACGGATGGGACGATGAAGGCGTGTTTAACTTCGAAGGTGGTTGCTACGCTAAGGTTATCAACTTGTCTAAAGAAAACGAGCCAGATATCTGGAACGCTATCAAACGTGACGCTCTTCTTGAAAACGTTACTGTTGATGCTAACGGCAAGATTGACTTCTCTGACAAGTCTGTTACAGAAAACACTCGTGTTTCTTACCCTATCAACCACATCGACAACATCGTTAAGCCTGTATCTAAGGCTCCTGCTGCTAAGAAGGTTATCTTCTTGTCTGCTGACGCTTTCGGTGTGTTGCCTCCTGTTTCTATTTTGACTCCAGAACAGACTCAGTACTACTTCTTGTCTGGTTTCACTGCGAAATTGGCTGGTACTGAACGTGGCATCACTGAGCCAACTCCAACATTCTCAGCTTGTTTCGGTGCTGCTTTCTTGTCTTTGCACCCAACTAAATACGGCGAAGAGCTTGTTAAGAAAATGAAGGCTTCTGGAGCTACTGCTTACTTGGTTAACACTGGTTGGAACGGAACTGGAAAACGTATTTCTATCAAGGATACTCGTGGTATTATCGACGCTATTCTTGACGGTTCTATCGACAAGGCAGAAACTAAGCAGATTCCTATGTTTGATTTCAAAGTGCCTACTGCGTTGCCAGGTGTTGACCCTAAGATTCTTGACCCTCGCGACACTTATGATTGTGCTTGCAAATGGGAAGAAAAAGCTAAGGATCTTGCAGGTCGTTTCATCAAGAACTTTGAAAAGTTCACAGGAAACGCAACTGGCAAGGCTTTGGTTGAAGCTGGTCCAAAATTGTAATTGAATTTTATTTTAAATTTAGAGGAAGCCCGAACCAATCGGGCTTCTTTTGTTAGACTATTTTTTGAGAAGATTTATGGAATATATTTTTGAACTTGTCATGAAGGTGCGCGATTACGAATGTGATTTGCAAGGAATTGTGAATAATGCTAATTATCAGCACTATATGGAACATACAAGGCATGAATTTATCAAAACTGCGGGCCTTAATTTTTCTGATTTGCACAACAAAGGCATTGACACTGTCGTTGCTAAGATTGAAATCGCATATAAACGTCCGCTTAAAAGCGGCGACGAATTTGTATGTAAGCTAAATCTGAAAAAAGAGGGTTTGAGATATGTTTTTTATCAGGATATTTATCGCCTGCCTGATATGGTTTTATGTAACAAAGGCAAAGTTGACACTGTATGCGTGATAAACGGCAGGCTCGGAGTGTCAGAAGAGGTTGATAACGCTTTTGCGGCTGTATTAAAATAAAAAAATTCTATTGTTATCATGGAAGAGGTTTTGTCATTTACTAATTTGATATTGCAGTCTTTAGGTCTTAATCCTAATATGGCAGACAAGCTTGACCGATTTGTGATTTTATTAGTCATTGCTTTGTTTGCTTTTATTACAGATATTGTGGTGCGCAAAATATTAGTCGGCATCGTTTACAATATAGTTAAAAAGACTAAAAACAAGTGGGACGACCTCTTTTTAGACAAAAAACTTCTTAACGACTTAGCCCTTTTCGCTCCTGCAGTTCTGGTTTATGCACTGTTGCCGCTCGCTTTTCAGCAAGAGCCTGACATCCTGTTCTGGAGCCGCAAATTCATACTGGTTTTTATGTCTATATTGCTGATTATCACAATAAACACAAGCATCGGCATTGTACAGAAAATCGCAGAGGTTTCTCAACGACTAAAGGGCAAAACTCTTAACGGCTTTTTTCAAATATTAAAAATCATCGTTAGCTTTACAGGCACGATTATAATTGTCAGTATTATAATAGACAAGTCGCCCACCACTCTTTTTGCAGGGCTCGGAGCGTCCGCTGCCGTACTAATGTTAGTGTTCAAAGATACAATTGTGGGCTTTGTTTCTGGAATCCTGCTGTCTTCAAATAAAATGTTGCGTGTTGGTGATTGGATAACGTGCAAAAAACATAATGTGAATGGCGTTGTTATCGAAATTTCACTTAACACGGTTAAAATTAGGAATTTCGACAATACTATTATAACGATGCCCCCTTACTCTCTAGTCAGCGACTCCTTTCAGAACTGGAGAAATATGCAGGAAAACGGAGCAAGACGTATCATGCGTTCTATTAATATTGATATGCATAGTATTAAATTTTGCACCAGAGAAATGATAGAGAAATATCGCAAAATTAGTTTGATAAAGGACTACATAGATTCTCAAGAGAAACAATTATACGAATATAATCTGCAAAACGGCATTGACGACTCTGTTATGGTAAATGGCATGAGGCTTACCAACATAGGCGTTTTTAGAGCTTATTTGCAACGTTATATAGAAAATCAGCCTACAATAGACAAGAATCAGATATACATGATAAGGCAAATGGAGCCGACAGAGAACGGATTGCCTATTCAAATATATTTCTTCACGACGAAATTCCAATGGGTTGCTTATGAGGGTGTTATGGCCGACGTATTTGACCATATCATAGCAGTGATTCCTGAGTTTGACTTAAATGTTTTCCAAAACTTAACGAGCAAAGACATTATTTTCAACGATATAAGACTTACTTGATCCACCTTAAATCACCGATGCCTTTGCCTTCGCGTCCGCCATTTTTGAGAGTCTCACAACCAATCGTGAAATCGCCTATCGCGCGGTCTGCATATTTTGGGTCATAATTGTCAAAAACAGACTCGATTTCGCCCCACTCCGCCACCTCTGACGGTGTGATTGGGAATCTGTAAAACACATTGTTATAGCAATACGAATTGCCTTTGTCGCCCAAAATAAAACCTTTCGAGTGCTTGCCTGATTCAGAATTGTAACACTTTGTATTTGAGAATATTGAGTTCTCTATCGTAAAGAGTCCGTCACTTTCTGGAACATTTATCAAATATTTGCTATCTACTGCGTCTGTGCTGCCGAAATTATCAAATGTGCAGTTTCTTATCACAAAATTCTTTAAAGAAGAAGCGTCTCTATTACTGAAAAAGCCATGTCCCATATCATAAAATGTGCAATTTTCAAGGACAAACTCCTCAACCTCCATTCTGTCTAATTTAAAGTTTTCGTATGAATTTTCGCCCTCTCTGTTCACATTATACACGATGCAGTTTCTGAATGCAATATGCTTAACTTTTTGCTCGCCTTTTGCGCCACGATTGCCTCGTATTATGCAATTCTTCAAATGGTGAATTGTGCATCCCTCTACTATCAAAGTGTCTAAACTTTCAAATTCTGTTGTGAAATCGATAAAATAACTATTCAGTTCATCGTAACTGCTGCCCCCGAATGCAAAGCCTGAAAGCGTGAGATTTCTGAATATAACACTTCCTATTTTCCCCTTTAACGACACAGACTTAGGGTAAATCTCAACCGCATCTCCCGAATTTGCCGACGACTGCAATGTGACAGATTTGCCGTCTATTTCTATGTTTTTACCACCAATAGGATAAGTTCCTGGCTCAAAAATAATGACAGAGCCATTTTCTAAATTAGACAACAAACTGTCTATATCTGACGAAGAATCTATAACTATTTGATTCTCTGTCTGTTTCGTTTTAGTTTTAAAGTTACCTGTGCCAACGCAAACGTTTCCAGCAAAAAGAGATACCGCATAAGATGAGGATGGCTGCAAATCTTTTACTACAACACATTTCTTTTCCAAATTTTCTGCCGAAAGTTTCGTAACCTTAACATCGCCATCTTCAGAGGATAAAACAACGCTACCTAAGTCTAAATCGCAGTTCCATAAAATACATACAGTGTCAGAACCTGCAACCATATCAGTTATAGCATTCTTCAGAACTACTTCAAATTCAGACATTTGCCAACGAGAAGACAACTCCTCGCTAATATTGTTAGACCTCACGCGCAAATAAAAATACCCTGGGTAAGTCTCTATTTCACAACCTGAAGACGACACAATCGTATCTTTTATTACATGGCTGAAATCTGCGACATCAGAGATTTGAAGCGTATAAGAAACCGAGTTACAGACCTCTTCCCAAAAGACGGACACTTTAAAACCATCATTCACTTGTACCGAAAGATTCAAAGGCCTGAAATTTCTCACACCGGTCTCCTTATCTTCTTCCGAACATGCGAAAAAAAACATTATTAGAATTAATATGTATGCTGTTTTTTTCATAAAACCTAATTTTTAATTAACTCCTGCGCTTTTTGAGGTATCGGCAAAAAACGGTTTTGATCTGGATCTGCCTCAGCCACTCTGTCGATGTAAGAAGTTGACAGCTTGCTCTTCCATTTTGAGTTTGAAGCTGTTTTCACATCAAAATCATCACCGACATACAATTTGTCTATATTTGCAATTTCTATAGTTTCGCCGTCGTCGGACAATTTCCAATAAACTTTTTGGGGTACATTTTCAAAAGGAGGTTCTTCCGTCTGAATTTTAACCAAGTCAGCTTTGCACTTTTCAATCTTATCCGCAAGCAGCCCCCAACGAATCAAATCATATTTCCTCACACCTTCTCCAGCGAACTCCCACGCACGCTCATCAACCAACGCATTGAAAAACAAATCTTTACTATTCAACGAATCCACATAATCATGCACTTTCACTTTCTGCGAAGATACATTAAACGCTCTTTTACGCACCTCCTTCAACGCATTTTTTGCAATATCAGTAGGACCATCATTCAATTCATTCTCCGTCTCTGCCAGCATCAAAAGCACATCCGAAAAACGCATAAAAGTATAATTTACCCCTGTGTATTTAGCTGAGCCTGTCACCGCCGGCTTAATCCACTCCTTTCGCCATTTGGCAAGTGTTACAGCAGTTATGTTAGTCAGGCTCTGAACTCCGTCTGATGTGTATTTGTAAACTGCGCATGTTACGTCTCTACGGCAATCAGCTGTATCATAAGAGTAAAAAAATGAAGGAGACGCATACATGCCGGCTTCCGATTTCCCGTATTTTGCATTCTCTTCATGCTTGACACCTATGTAGTACCCAAGCTCTCCTCTATTCAATTTTCCAAAAGCCAATTCAAACATACTTTCTCCATGAGTCAGATCTTTTTCATACTGACATTGGGTTCTGAAGATTAACTCAAAAGAGGGATTCAAAGCGTGCTGAGAAGACTCTACAATATCCTTGCATTCTCTGTTTGCTATTTCATAATAAGCCATCCAGTCGTGCGGCTTCTCGTTATTCTCGGTCATGCCGCACCCAGCTCTGAACAAGGCGACTCTGGCCAACAAACCTTTCACAAAACCTTTATGCACACGTTCAGAAGTGCCCAATTCAGAAAACCAAGGCAACAGCTCTTTTGCCTCCGTAAGGTCTTCTATCAGACCATCTAAAATTTCGGCTCTACTCGTCTTTGGCAATATTAAAGACTGGGAGAACTCAGACGGCTCACGTTTCAGCGGCACGTCTCCAAAGTTCTTGACCAAGTCAAAATAAAGAATGGCTCTCAGTGTCAACGATTCACCAAGCAGTCTGCGCATTTTATTCTTTTGCTGACTTCCTCCGTCTATTAAAACATTGCTGGAACGTATTCCGCTGATGCAAAGATTAGCCCTCTCTATAGCCTGATAAAGGCTTGTCCACACAGCATAAAGCTCTGTGTTACTTGACGTTGCAACATACCTTGCCACACCTCTCCTACCATTGTCTGTCTCTCCTGAAATATATTCCGCATCTGTATTCATAGAGAAATACATCGACAATTTTTTGCTATAAAGGTTATCGTCGCACATAGTCGAGTAAATGCCCACAACAGCTTGCTCCGCCAAATCCACATTAGAAAATACGAGTTTTTCCGTATAAGTGGAATCTGACTCAGTTGAAAAATAATCGTCACACGAACACAATGTGACTCCCAACACCAATAATATGTAAACTATCCTATTCATAAATTCATTGCAATATTCGGAAAAAATTTTCACACAAACCATATTTAATTCCAGGAAAATAAAAAAACGTTCAATTTTGGGAATTTTGACATCGTCAAACACTCCTTTTTCTACCTTTTATGTGAAAATTTACGATTTTTCAGCTTTAAAATTTGCCATTATCATTTTTTTGCCTTACCTTGAATTTCAAATATTTGGACTTATGCAGAAATGGTGGCTCATATTATCTCTAATGGTTCTCTTCTCAGCCTGCAATTCAGGCTCGAACCATAAAGCGGAGGACGAACCTCTTCCGCCGGAAGATTCTGCAAGCCTGTATATTAACGACAGTTCGCTCATTGTTGCAACATTATCTCGCTCCACATCTTTCTTTAGTATAAGAGGAGAAAATATGGGATATGAATATGAATTGGCCGAGCGTTTTGCAAAATCATTAAACAGAAAACTTTCTGTTGTCACGGCAAAAGACATGAATAATCTTGTGCAAATGCTTGAAGACAAAGAAGTTGACCTTATAGCATATCCTTTGACTATAACTAATGAGTTCAAAGAACGCGTAAGGTTCACAGAACATGAATATATAACCAGACAGGTGCTTGTGCAAAAAAACAGCAGAAAAAAGGCTCCGGTCAAAGATGTTACGGAACTCATTGGAAAAGAGATTGTTGTGGTCGAAAATTCAAAATATCATGAAAGGTTGAAAAATCTGAACGACGAAATTGGCGGGGGGATAAAGATAACTGTCGTTGACAACGAGGAAGATGAAGAAAAACTGATAGAAAAAGTTTCTAGGGGCGAGATTGAATATACAGTAGCTGACGACAATATTGCAAAAATAAACAAGACTTATTACAACAACATAAACATCTCTGTTCCAATTAGTTTCGAGCAGCGCTCAGCATGGGCTGTTTCACTCGCTAATGACGAGCTGCATAATGCAGTAAACAAATGGTTCGGTGAATCTAAGAACAACTATATATACCACTATCTGTATAATAAATACTTTGAAAAGAAGCGTGCAAACTCTAACGAAGTCCCGCTCTACCTTAACAAGTACAAAATTTCTGAATACGACCATTTTTTCAAAAAAAATGCGAAAACTATTGGTTGGGACTGGAGGCTGCTTGCGTCTATGGCCTATCAAGAGTCCCGTTTTAATCCGGACGCGGTCTCTTGGGCTGGAGCTATGGGACTTATGCAAATAATGCCTGCTACTGCAAAAAATCTGGGAGCGGACAGCTCGGCTATAAAAAACGCAGAGACTAATATAGAACTTGCAGTCGTTTATTTGCAAAAATCTGAAAAGTATTTTGCCAAAATCGAAGATCCTGCAGAACGCATTAAGTTTTTGCTAGCAAGTTATAATGCAGGAGCAGGACATATTCAAGACGCCATGGCCTTGGCCGAAAAGTTTGGAAAGGACCCTTACAAATGGGATGATAACGTTGACAAATTTATTTTGCGAAAGAGCAATCCGGACTATTTCGACGACCCCGTCGTCAAGCACGGTTACCTTCGCGGTCACGAAACCTACAACTACGTCAAGGAGATTCTGATCCGTTACCAAGAATACAAATTGAAGATAAAAAAATAATCTGCGTGCTAAATCACAAAGCCGCAATTCCTGCATATATCTTCTGTCACAACCTTGTTTCTGAAACCGTTCAGCATATTTACCGCCCGCTCTTTTTTCAATATGTCGTCTAGATTTTCTGTCAATATATTGCCAAGCGGAATACTTGCATCTGCATCAAGGCAACAAGGCACAACCGTCCCGTCAGAAAGTATTGCGATATGATCTTTTAAAGCATAACACCCTCTGCTTGTGATATTTAATTCTTTCTCTCCTGGCCATGAAAAACGAGCTGCATTTTGAAGGAATATATGCGGCGCCAATTTTATGTTGCGCGATTCTAGAAGATTTTGTTCTGTGATATCAATGCTGAAAAAATCATTTATTTTATTAAGACAAAACCTGTTGAACATAGCTACATCTTCAGCGCCTTTATTCCATAATCGGAGAGAAAAATAACTTTTTTCAGACTCTTGAGCTGCAAAATCCAACACATCGTCAATATACGAGCCCAAATTTTCCTGTTTGACATTCTCTGCCGCATCATGCAATGAAATATTATACTGGCGAATATGCCCAAGTTCCAAAATCCTCCTCTTACTTCGCAGCAAAGAACCATTTGTCGTCAAGTTAACTTTAAAGCCTTGTTTATGAGCAATTTCCAGCAACAATTCTATTTTTGGGTGCAGCAAAGGCTCTCCAAGCACATGCAAATAAATATAATCAGTATAAGGCCTTATACGAACAAGTGTCGCCGAAAAATCCTCCGGCGACACAAATCTCTTATCACGAAACGACTTAAAACAGAAACTGCAAGAGAAATTGCATACGTTCGTGATCTCTACATATATTTTTTTGAATCTCATCAAGGATTGTACTCGAAGATTCCTGTGTTGTAAGTAGAACGCAACCACTTGCTGTAAGGGAACTTATACCCTACTGAGAACAGAAGTCCCAACGACTTGCACTCAGTCAGGCCATAAGAGACCCCAAGAGTTCCGCAAAGACCGCTAACCTTCTCATGCTGCACTTCATAAGAAATTTTAAAAGCGACACCATAGTCGAACTGGTCAGGTATCAAATCTTCAGAAAACTCTTCCGGAGCAAGCGCATTCATCGCACGGAAATAAGAGTCATCCGCAAACGTCCCTACATCCTGAGTCTTACCACCCACACCACCAGACACATATATGCCCAGACCTGGGGAAAGACGACCCGGACCTACATTTCTTATGCTATAAAATACTGTCACAGGCACTTTTATGTAAACAGCACCTATTTTATCGATAAGATCCGTATTCGTACCTTCCGCAGCAATCTGCAATTCAGGCTGAACGGACCAATAGTCCCCAATTTGCAACTCTGCCAGCCCCCCAGCATGAAAACCAGGTTTAAAGCCAGTGCTGAACTTAGAGTCAAAATCTCCGCCCCATTTTGTCATATTGAAGCCGGCAGATACTCCGAATCTCACTTTCACATCCTCCTGCGCGCTTGCGACAAGGCAAGTCAATAGCAAAGAGATTATAAAAAACGCCTTTTTCATCTATATCAATTAAGTTAAATATTCAAAATCCAACATTTAGGACATTTTACCCCTAAACGGAACAAAGTTAATGAAAAAAATGTGATATAACAAAACGTTCAACAATAAAATACAAAATATATTTGAAACTCTACGCAAAAAAATCACGAAGCATGGAACATCACGATAAAAAAATATATTGCCGCATTAAATATATTAATGATATACTTATGATAGATTAATGATGTACTTTTGATATACTTACATCGGAAAAGAATCGCCATATAAAACACTTACAGTCAAATAATTAGTTTTTTCATTTGTGCTTAGGGTTAGCAATCATAACTCCTCTGCCAAGACATTAAAAAAAAAGGAGTATAAGGCTTGTTCTATAGCCATTAAAGATAAAAGCAATAGATTCAACTCGTTTTTTACAGCGCGTCATATTCTCAGTAAATTGTTTTTAGCCCAAATAGTTTGAGCAATGCTTCTCATAGCTAAATAGCACACAAACGAGAGCCAAATCGCATGATTCCCGAATTTGTCTATAAATGAAATGTACAGCAAAAAAAATGTAGCCGTGGCAATAATCATAGTCCACGCCATCGTTTTGACAGCTGTCGCTCCTACACATACACCATCCCACAAAAAAGCTGAAAAACCCGCGAACGGAATTGCCAACACCCAAAAGTAATATTTGGCAGCCTCTTTCACCACTTCAGGCTTGTCTGTCAGAAAAGCGATAAACTCAGAAGCAAAAAATCCGTATAATGCAGTGAAGACTAACGCCAAAGAAC
>CALGHE010000114.1 GCA_937915765.1 uncultured Bacteroidales bacterium
TTTAGCCCGCAAATAAATATCATCACCCGATTGATGCAAGGTATTCCTTTTAATAGCGCTTATTATTACAACACAAAGGTACGTCGCCAAGAGGGTAGGGTAATGTTCGAGGATGATTGGAGCAAGAATATAGAAACGCAGGCGTACTTCAAAATAGGGCGTATGGGCTATGGAACGCCTACGAAGGATTATGCAGCTCAACCCTCCTTTTTTTACTCTACGTTAGGAGCATCCGTGCGTGTCGGTTTTGGGGAAAGAAAAGTGGATACGTATTTCCATCGTCGCCATGTGTATAATCACCTGCCAGTGATCTATTTGGGTGGAGAGTGGGGTAGTTATCAAACTATGGATATGCCATCTTATCGTATGTATGGCAATGTCAATCTGATACTCAGACAGCATGTGGATTTGGGAATGGCAGGTGCATTAGAATACCTTTTGCAAGCGGGATTGGTTTTTGGTAAGGTGCCGTATCCACTCTTGCATATCTTTGCTGCTAATCAAACGCATACTTTTGACAATCATCGTTTTACGCTGATGAATACGTATCAGTATGCTGCGGACCAATATGTGTCCTTGCAGGCGTTGTGGGATGGCAAGGGAGTGCTATTTAATCTTATTCCTGGAATTCGCTATGCTCGCTTGCGCGAGTTGGTCGAACTCAAGGTGGCATATGGTGGATTGCGCAATGATCACCAATCTGTTGTACCATTCCCCACAAGTCCTGTCGCCTCAT
Source organism: uncultured Bacteroidales bacterium (assembly GCA_937915765.1). Classification (GTDB taxonomy): domain Bacteria; phylum Bacteroidota; class Bacteroidia; order Bacteroidales; family Paludibacteraceae; genus RGIG9379. The sequence continues at coordinate 737 of CALGHE010000114.1, forward strand.
CTTATTCTCTGCTCAATCCGCTTACCGTCCCATATGTAGAGATGGGTGTCGGTATAGGCAATATTTTGCGTGTGGGCGAGGTGTATGGCGTTTTCCGCCTTACCAATAGACACAGCCCATACGCGCCGTGGTGGGCTGTTCGTTTCCGCCTATCATTGGGATTATAGGAGAGGAAATTAGTTGTTTCTATACGCGCGAGGTGTAATGCCTACGTGCGACTTAAAAAATCGGTTGAAGAAGGATACGTTCTCAAAACCCAAATGCACGGCAATCTCCTTTAAGGGCGTGTTGGTCACTTTCAATTGTGCTTTAGCATCCATTAGCAAGGCATCTGAAATAATATCGCCTGCTGTCTGTCCGCTGGCGCTCTTGATGGTGGAGCACAAGTGTGGCACGGTGATATGCATTGCTTCTGCATATGCAGCCACATGATGCCATTCACGATAATGCAACAGAACTAAATTGCTAAACTCTTGGTAAATTTCCGTTTTTCGATCCAGTAGCGATCGCGATTTTTCATTGAGCAAGTTACATAGCTCGAAATAGGTTTGTTGAATTAGGTTAAACACGTGCACCATGCCATCTGATGTCAGCATTGCTATTGAAAGCATTCTCTAAGGTCTCAGAGAATTGTATAATCACTGCCGTTTGCTCATCGTTCATCTTAACGATGGGCATGTTTTGGCTGGGTAATGAAAGGCGTCGCATGCCATATGCGTTGCGATCTACAAATGACGATGAGAAGACGATATAGCGGATGCAGGCATCTTCGCTAAAGTCATGGACGAAGAAGAAGCTACCTGGTTTGACATAAATCAAATCTTTCTCGTTGAATTCGTATTGAGTGATGTTTAACGTAGCATGCGCTGTGCCTCTAAGCATGAATGCATATACAGCACATTGAATCTGACAGGGGAAACGACCGTATTCGTTCAGCACTTTGCCACTTGCCTCGCCAAAGATATAATCAATAGGGCAGTCAATCAATGGTATGTTCTCATTCATAATAAAAGTAATTGTTTTGGCTGCAAAGGTACTGCTTTTTTTTGATAAATCAAAATAATTGTGTGTTTTTTTGAAAAATGTGTTTTCTTTTTGGGAATATATACGAGTTGACACTAAAATTGTTTAAGATAATGAGTCAATTTGGGCGTCAATTCAAAATACTTATTTTATCCCTTCAGATGATGTGGTATATGTCGTTTGGTAAAAAAAAGAAAATGATAGCCATCGGCTATCATTTTCGGTCTCACTTTGAGAATTTTGTATGTGACTAACACATAACTTGTTGATTCTCAATTTTTGTGATTCAGCTGGGGCTCGAACCCAGGACCCCATCCTTAAAAGGGATGTGCTCTACCTGCTGAGCTACTAGCTCTCCCTTGATTGCCTTGATTTCTCAAAGACAGCGCAAAGATACGCATCTTTTTTTAATACGCAATTTTTTTTGACGCTTTTTTTGACGCTTTTGAAAAATCTCTCTGTGAAATTATGTCATGGATAAATATTTTGAAGCTGTAAAGCCTTGACTGAGAAACAAAAGAGTCTTTAAGATTTAAAAAAAAGAAATTTTTCATTAAGGCTAAAGAATAATTTTATAATTTTGGAGTTCTTATAGTAGTTGTGGATTTGTATATTAGTAAATATAAGGGATTCTTGTGCGCGTTGGTGCTGACCTTTGCGCCGGTTTTCTGTTTTTCGCAGGACTTTTCAGATTTTTTTGTGGATTTTCTGACTGTTCCGGGAAAACAGATGACCAAGGTTGCTGTTCCCTTAAAAACGCCTGAGGGGGTTGTGCGGGATGCCTCTAAATATTCTCCTATTATTTATAAGGACAAGCGGAATGTGGCAATTTTATGTTCGGACTCGTTGCAGAAAATTTCAGGTAGCAGTTATCCGTCTGTCGCAATTCATAATTTGAAGAGCAAAAGGAGCCAGGTCTGCATGTTCGAAAAAAAAGGCAAGGAGTGGAGGTTGGCCGAGGTTTCCAATTTGAGCGGAGCGGAGGTGTCAGACGCAGAGTTCGTCTCTTTCCTGTGTGACTATTCCAAAGACGCAGACTTGCAGATGAAGAGGACTATCTTCCCGTTCCCGATAAGAAACTATTCGAAGAAAAGCAAGGAGATGCAAGAGACTGCGCTGCTAATGCCGAGAGAGTGGAACATGTTGGACTTTTGCAACTCTCATAGCGAAATCTGTTTGTTTGACACCAAAGACTTGAGCGTTGCGAATAACAGAAGATTTGCTATATACAGAGACGGCTCTCTTGCTGAAATATATAATTTTATACGGATTAACAAAAAGTGGTACCTCATAGAGAAAGAGATTTGGAAGTGAAAATCTGCTTTTGTTGAAATCTTGTGAATAAAAATCAGCACATATTTTTGGGTTTGACAAATAAAATGACGAATATTGCCGACGCAAATGATTTTTGCTCGACTAGCGTCTCTATTTCTTCATTATAAGAATGTAGGGCGGCAGAATATTTAGAAAACACTTAATCTATAAAAAGAGATGAAGAAAAACACGATTTTTTATTTGGTGACATTAGTTGGAGCGCTGGCAATAGGCGGTTTTATATTCACGAATTCCAGAGCAGAGACGTTAGAGGCGGAGATGGTTCCTGCCGAAGCCAAGTGGGAGGTTAAGCTAAAAAGTGATAAAATGGTTATGGGACAGCCTGTGGAGGCGGTAGATTTAACTCCGATGAAAAGGTCCGTCTTTGTAAACCGAATACGCACAGGCTCGTTGCCTGCCAGCTTTTTTATTGAGGCGGAAAACGCCGGGGCAGAAAAAAATGATGACCTTTCGTGCAAAGTCATGCTGAATGGAGTAGAGGTGGTCGGCGATCTTTCTGTTACTGACCGGGATAAAAAGTGCGTCAGAGGGGTTGTCTCTATAGATTTAGCTGCGATGACGGAGACTTATAAAGAGGAGCAAATATTAGAATTTTTGAACGCGTTTCTCGATAATCGTGATTTTAGTGTCAAATTAGATTAAAATTATCTATCTGATTTTTAAGAAGTTCTGAATCAGATTTAATTTTTTTAGATTTTTTTGACAAAAAGTGTTGCGCAGATAAAAAAAACAACATATCTTTGCACTGCAAAAACAAAGAAAGCGGATGTGGCGTAATTGGTAGCCGCGCTAGACTTAGGATCTAGTGCCGCGAGGCGTGGGGGTTCGAGTCCCTTCATCCGCACACAGAGTGAGAGGCTGAAGAGTTTTTCACTCTGTTTTTTTGTAAGATGCAGATTGGGGGTTCTAAATCTAAAACTAAACTGACGCGTAAATCATGAATAATAAACTAAAGGTTTTTATTGTTATTCTTACTTTGTTGCTGGCATTGTTTTCTGTCTTTGTTCTGTTCTGGGATAAAGGTCAGAGTGTTACGCAAACTCAAGGTTCTGAAGAACTAACCTTTCGTTTTGAAAATGAAGACCCGAACAATGTTGATGTGAAGACCGGTAGTCCGGAGCCGTGCGGCAGCCCGGTTGTGGACGAGAGGATGAAAAGGTATGGAGCGCATGGAACGGCGGGTTATTTTGAAAATATGAATTTGTCGGCAATAGTTTACGGAGAACCGCTTAAGGTCCCTTATTTCGACAGTGTTAGAAAGGATTCGGCGGTCAGATTCTATGAGCCAGATATTTTGAGGATAGAGAAAAAAAACAAGGCTGTGGGCAATGCGCTTGGAAGCAACGGCATGACAAATGAATTTAGAACTTTGTATCATGAATATAATTTCTTTTACAGAGGGCGGCAGGCAGGAAGTCTCTATTATTCCATCTGCTACCATTATGAAGATTGCTCCCCGAACTTGTACCTTTATGTGCTGAATAGTAAGCTGGAGGCGGTTTCGGGTATGATGCTTGCCGTTGATAATGGCTGTTTTGTGGAAAGCGAAGAGTCGGAGATGTTAGATGACTGCGAGATATGGCAGATAGACGCGGAGAATTATGTTACTTTCCTTTCGGATTCGACATTTGTCATAAGTGAATGTAAACATTATTCTGCAGTAGATGTGCTGACAGAAAAGAAGGGCAGCCTTGAAGAGTGTGAAAATATAGAGTATCTTATAAATTCAGAAGGAAAAATGTCGGAGATTGGTAGAGATACCGTTCGGACCTGGTCAAAAAATCTGGGCAGACAGTGATTCTTTTCAGACAGTTTCTATGAATTAGGGCGAGATGACCTTGAATGACATTTTGTTTAGACAGCTCTTGCTTGTGAGTGCGCGATGCGGTCATTGTCGCTGAGCATGTACGAGCAAGAACGGCAAGATGGATTCGAAAACGTCAGAGTCGGATTTGGAATAATTAACGGAACTTGTCTGAAATATCGAGAGAAAAGCAAAAATTGTTGCACTTTAGATGCATCTTCTTTGCTTTTTCAAATAAAAGAATTAACTTTGTGCCGATAGATTATGTGATGGGGACGAAGAGTCCCCTATTTTATTGCTAAAAAACGAGGAAATGATAGAAAAGAGCGTTGTAAGGCAGATAGTTGACGAATTTATATCAGGCACAAATTATTTTGTGGTGGATGTGAACGTAAGCGCTGACAATCAGATTCTGATTGAGTTGGACTCAGAAGACGGGTTCTCCATAGACGCTTGCGCGGAACTCACTAAGTTTGTTGAGTCCAAGTTGGACCGCGAAGTTGAGGATTATGAACTTGAGGTAGGCTCGCCGGGGCTCAGCACGCCTTTCAAAGTTCTGGAACAGTACAAAAAGTACATAGGCAGCGAGGTGGATGTGCTGGACAACGAAAACACGAAATGGCAGGGCGTGTTGCTCTCGGCAGACGAGCAGCAGTTTGTGATAGAGATCACTTACAAGGCAAAGCCGGAAGGTGCAAAACGCAAAATTGATGTTACGGAAAACATCACTTTTACATACGATAAAATAAAATATACAAAATATACTATTAGATTTAAATAGTCATGGCTAAAAAAGAAGTGACAAATATGATCGAGACTTTTTCGGAGTTCAAAGAACTGAAAAATATCGACAGAGGAACAATGATCAGCGTGTTGGAAGAGTCTTTCCGCAGCGTGATCTCTAAGATGTTTGGTACAGATGAGAATTATGACGTCATCATTAATCCGGATAAGGGCGACTTTGAAATTTACAGAAACAGAGTTGTGGTCGAGGATGACGAAGTGGAAGATTTGAATGTGGAGATTCCTGTGTCTGAAGCGGTTCAGATTGATGAGGATTTTGAGGTTGGAGAAGAGGTGACCGAAAAGGTTGACTTCGCTTCTTTCGGACGCAGAGCAATCTTGAACTTGCGTCAGACTCTTGCATCTAAGATTCTGGACCTTCAGAAGGATAGCATCTACAACAAGTATCGCGAGAAGATCGGAACGATAATTGTCGGAGAGGTTTATCAGGTCTGGAAAAAGGAAATTTTGCTTTTGGACGACGAGGGTAACGAAATGCTTTTGCCTAAGTCAGAGCAGATTCCTACTGACTTCTACAAGAAGGGTGACACAATCAGGGCTGTTGTCGCAAAGGTTGACAATAAAAATAACAACCCTAAGATTATATTGTCAAGAACATCACCTCTGTTTTTGCAGAGATTGTTCGAACTTGATGTTCCTGAAATCAACGACGGGCTTATCACAATCCGCAGAATCGCCAGAATACCTGGAGAAAGAGCTAAGGTTGCGGTTGAGTCTTACGATGAGCGCATAGATCCTGTAGGCGCTTGTGTCGGCATGAAGGGAGCGCGTATTCACGGAATCGTAAGAGAGTTGAGAAATGAGAATATTGACGTTATTAACTACACAAGCAATGTTTCCCTCTTCATTTCAAGAGCTCTAAGCCCTGCCAGAATTTCGTCCATCCGCCTTATTGAAGAGCACCAAAGAGCAGAGGTGTTCCTGAAGCCGGAGGAGGTGTCTCTTGCTATCGGTAAGGGCGGTATGAATATCAAACTTGCCAGCATGCTTACAGAGTACAAGATAGATGTGTTCCGTGATATTGACGACACAGTTGACGGCGAGGACATTTATCTGGAAGAGTTTGAAGATGAAATCGACCCATGGATTATCGATGTGCTGAAAGGCATCGGATGCGACACTGCTAAGAATGTGCTTAGCATTCCAAGAGACGAACTTATCAAACGTACAGATTTGGAAGAAGAGACAATTGACGAACTTCTTGCTATTCTGAGCGCCGAGTTTGAGGGCGAGGACGTCGACGGCAGGGATTATGAAGATGATGAACAGGCAAGAATCGACACTCCGGAAGCTGCAGACGAAGAGTCTGAGAAGCGTGAGGAGTAATAGGTACGTTTCGGTGATGGTTTCGGGAGAGCGAAGGCTCTCCGTCCGGAATCTGTGAGTGTTGTGAAACTGAGGTTTCGCATTTTAATGTCAATTTTAGAAGCTGTTTATTTCGTCCGGATATTGTCGGAACGCGCGTTTTGCGCGATTATGGCATCATTTGAGAGGGTGGGTGAACGACAACTTCAAATTGGACTATGTGATTTTAATTAAGAAATAACAGCTTCTAAAGGTATTAGGTCAGAATATGCGATTAGGTAAAATAGTAAGAGAGTTGAATGTGGGGCTTTCCACTGTGGCGAAATTCTTGCAGAAAAAGGGTTTCGATGTTTCCGAAGATCCTAACTATAGGATTTCGGAAGAGGAGGTGGATTTGCTTTACAAAGAGTTTAGCAAGGATAAGGCTTTTAAAAAAGATTCTGAGAAAAGCAGGCAGCAGCAGAAAAAGAAGATGAAGGAGAAGAAGGATTCTGTCTCTATTATGAGCGATGATGAGCAGAGCATGAAAATCGAGGCTCCTGTAATCGGAATTAAGCAGGTCGGAATGATTGATATTGATTCTGTTAATAAGCCTAAAGGTAGTAATAAGACGGAGAAAAAGCCAGAGGTGAAGAAGGAGAAGAAGGTGACTCCTGAAGACCAAGCGGCAGAGAATGTAGTTGCTCAGCCTGCAGAAAGTGTGTCAGAGCATGTCGCTCCTGAAAAAACAAAGTCTGCGGAGGTGCCTGAGCCGACTAACGTTGTTGCTAAAGCTACGGCAAAAAAAGAGCCGGAAGTGGATGCTCAGCCCGCTGACGACGAAGTTTTCAGACTTAGTCCTAAGTCTCCGGGCGTGAAACTTAACGTTCTGGGTAAGTTGGATCTTGACTCTATAAATTCTAAAACTCGTCCGGACAAAAAGTCCAAGGCTGAGAAGAATAAGATGAGGGATAAGCAGAATCAGCAGAAAAATGGTCAGAAAGGCGGTGGTAACGGCGAGAAGAAAAAGAGAAACCGTATAGCTCAGGGCGAAAAGGTTGATATCGCCAATTTCAAAAACGGCGAGAAGAAGAACGGCGGTCAGGGTAATAACGGCGGACAAAACGGAAATGCCGGGAATAATGGAGAAAAGAACCGCAAAAAGAACGGTAAGAACAAGAACAATAATAACAATAATGTAAAGGCTGAAATCAGCGACGAGGCTGTTCAGAAGCAGATAAAGGAGACGTTGGCGCGTCTTACTAACAAAGGTCAGAACAGCAAGGGCGCGAAGCACCGCCGTGACAAGCGTGAGCTTCAGAGCCAGAAGCAGCAAGAGCTGGAAGAACAGGAACGTCTGGAACAGAACAAACTCAAAATCACAGAGTTTGTTACGGTAAGCGAACTCGCTACGATGATGGATGTGCCTGTGACTAAGGTTATCGGAACTTGTATGAGCCTCGGTTTGATGGTGTCTATAAACCAGCGCCTTGATGCGGAAACTATCAACATAGTGGCTGATGAGTTCGGCTTTGAGACTGAATATATCAGCGCTGAGGTTGCTGAAGCTATTCAGGAAGAGGAGGACAATGAAGAGGACTTGGTTTCTCGTCCGCCTATCGTTACTGTGATGGGTCACGTTGACCATGGTAAGACTTCTTTGCTTGACTATATAAGGCAAACTAATGTGATTGCCGGCGAGGCTGGCGGTATCACTCAGCATATCGGGGCTTATAACGTAACTTTGTCTAACGGACAGCAAATCACGTTCTTGGATACTCCGGGTCACGAGGCGTTCACTGCAATGCGTGCGCGCGGAGCTAAAGTGACTGACCTTGCGATTATTATTGTGGCGGCAGATGATGATGTGATGCCTCAGACTAAGGAGGCGATAAATCACGCTTCTGTGGCCGGTGTGCCTATTGTCTTTGCAATTAATAAAATTGATAAGCCTACTGCTAATCCGGACAAGATTAAAGAGTCTTTGGCTAATTTGAACTATCTGGTTGAAGAGTGGGGCGGAAAGTATCAGTCTCAGGATATTGCGGCTAAAAAGGGTATCGGTGTTCCTGAACTTATGGAAAAGGTGCTTCTTGAGGCTGAAATGCTGGACCTGAAGGCTAATCCTAACAGAAAGGCGACCGGCTCTATCATTGAGTCTCAGCTGGATAAGGGTAGAGGATACGTCTCTACTGTGCTAGTCAGCAACGGCACGCTCCGTGTTGGCGACGTGGTTGTGGCTGGTACTCACCACGGAAAAATCAAGGCGATGTTCAATGAACGAAATCAGCGTATCAAGGAGGCTAAACCTTCTGAACCTGCTCTGATTCTCGGTCTTAACGGAGCGCCTCAGGCTGGTGACAATTTCAATGTGATGGATACCGAACAGGAGGCAAGGGATATTGCTAACAAGCGCGAACAGCTTCAGCGTGAGCAAGGTCTGAGAACTTCTAAACACTTGACTCTCGATGAGATTGGACGTCGTATTGCGTTGGGTAACTTCCAGGAATTGAATGTTATTGTTAAAGGGGATGTGGACGGCTCTATCGAGGCGTTGTCAGACTCTATCTTGAAACTTTCCACAGAACAGATTCAGGTTAATGTGATTCATAAGGCTGTGGGACAGATTTCAGAGTCTGATGTTATGCTTGCTGCTGCGTCCAACGCTATTATCATAGGTTTCCAAGTTAGACCGTCGCAAGCGGCTCGAAAGATAGCAGAAAAAGAGGATATCGATATCAGACTTTATTCTATCATCTATGATGCTATAGAGGAGATTAAAGATGCGATGGAGGGTATGCTTTCTCCAGAACTGAAGGAAGAGATAACCGGTACTGCCGAAATTCAGAATGTGTTCAAGATAACGAAGGTGGGTACAGTTGCCGGATGTCTTGTGCGTGAGGGTAAAATCAAAAGAGGCAATAAGGTTCGCGTTATCCGTGATGGTATCGTAATCTTTACTGGCGATCTTGCGTCGCTTAAGCGATTTAAAGATGATGTCAAGGAGGTTGTGACTGGATATGAATGCGGTTTGAACATTCAGGGTTACAATGACCTTAAGGTGGGCGATATAATCGAAGGATTTGAACAGGTGGAAGTTGCTCGTAAACTTTAAAAAATAATCATGTCTGATTAGGCCGTAAATTGCAGATGCAGTTTGCGGCTTTTTTTGCATCAGACCCTTTCTCCCGATTTTGATAGTGAACTGACACTCTATTCAAATATCTCTTTCATAACATCTAAAGATTTGATTTCGCCGAAGCCCTGTATATGCAGCTGGTAATAACTGACAATCTGAGACAGAAGAAGCTGCCTCTCAGCACGAGAGAAACGGAAATAAGTCATGTTCCTATAATTTATACGCAGAAGATTGAGCAGGGTAATGCTCTCGGCCTTGTCTAAAAAATGTCGATGGAAAGGCTTGTTTTGGGTATAGGCAGACGATTTCAGGTCGAAAAAAGAGTATGTGTGCATAGCAACAGAGGTCCTCCTGATTTCATTCGCATCAGGAGCGAAACCGAGGAAGTGGCTGAGTTTTATAAGGAACGCGATGTGGAAGTTTGCAATGTTACCGGGGTGGTACTCTAAAATTTTGACAGAATTGTAAAGAAAAGAGAACAATGGCAAGTCGCTCTCTCCGGCGCGTAAGGCGTGCAGCAAAAATTCTGCAATAAACATGGCAACCGCGTTTTTGTAAGGATTAGAGATAATGCTCAACGAGGAACTATCCGCCTGAATATCTTTTGCAACCTGCAAGTCGGAATTTGATTTGGATTCGGATATGATAGAGACGAGAGACAAAGGTTGCAAGAAAGCCATACGCCTGCCCGTCTTTTTGCTTTTTGTGCCGTAAAGAACATAACTGACACGGCCGTACTTTTCTGAATAGACGGTCAGTATAGACGAATTTTCTTTATGTTTTCTGTTAGACAGAATTATGGCTTTAGTCTCTGCAATCACTTTCTGTCGCTATTGGATTACTGTTATGTGCAAGCACAGCTGTTTATTCTCTTTCATAACAAGACAGCACTTCTCTTTGCGAATTTCACGTACCGTTTGCTCCAAAATTCTCCTGATGACGAGATACTGCACATCGGTGCTGTCGCAGTTGCGATGAAATTCAAGTCTGGAGATGTCGAACGTTGTTCCGTATATATGAGAAGACGTTTTGCGTGTTGCGTTTTTATTTCTTTTGTGCAAATTCCGCTGACTTTCGTCAGTTCTCAATGCTGAGTTTATATAAAAAGCATATTCGCGCTGTCTGCGTTTTTTCAGATTTGCATGAAAACGTTCGCCAATCTCATAGAGAAGATTGACAGCCTCAGGAGTAAGATAAGGGTGCGAGTGAGTCATGTCCTTCACTTTGAAATACTTGTTATCCTCAAGTTTCACAAGTTTCTTGTTCTTCAGCAAAGAGTCTTTCGCATAAAGAAATTCTTCATCAGTGAAGAAAGGATACTCAAGACCTTGATTTTGGGCAAAAAGCAGATGGTCTGCGTTGCAATCCCTTAAGAAGTGTGTCGCCTTTATAGTTTCGAGATACTCACCCTCAAGTGTTGGGAATGTGTCCTCGTCAGCAATCTCTGTCTCGTCAACCAAAGACGAGTCTGTCAAGAAACTGTCACAAGGTATTTCTGTGTCAGATTCAATGCTTTGGCTTTCATTTTTGTCGGATGAGCAAGAGACAAAAACTGCGGCAAATAAGAGAACAAAAGCGAGCCTCATAGAGCGTCAGTTTTTTTAGGTTCTTTATCTTTACGGTATGCTGTAGAGTTAAATACAGCCACAAGTTCGCCATCTTCTGCCGTTATATCCACTCTGTAGCCTGCAACAGTTCTGCGGAGATATATCTCAGAGGCGACAGCCGTAAGTTTGCCAGAAGAGACTGCTTTTATGAAACTGATGTTAGCGTCTAGAGAGACAGCCATCTTTCCGCGTGAGTTTGCGGCCGCAGCAAAAGCAAGGTCTGCAAGTGTGAACAAGGCTCCACCCTGCACCGTTCCGGCTCCATTAAGATGCTTCTCTTCTATTTGCATTTCAGCAATAGCTCGTCCCTCTCCAAATTCAATAAGTTTAACCCCATTGCCTACTGCAAATCGGTCATTGTCAAAAAAATCTTTGAGCGTCATTTTGTTTCGTGTTTATAAATTCATTTACAAAATTAAGAAAAAGAGTTGTCCTTTGCAGTTTCTATGTTCTGAAATTTGTTTCGGATGTAGCCCAATCTGCCATTATCTGCTTTGTTACGATACCCGCATGTTTTTTTGCAAATATAGTTGATTGAAACAAAAAATCTTTCAAAATCATTTCGGCGCAATTATATAATTGCCATAAAAATCAAACGGAAGCCTCTTTATTCTCTTGCAACATTTCCCGAAGTTCATTAAAGACCTTCTCTAACTTATTCATTTCGTAAGACATGAACTTGTAAAATTCGGGCCAGTCCTCCTGCCGGTGTATGTCAATTCCGCGTTTTTCTTTATAAATCCTCGAAACTACCGTTCCGCAGGGTTTTTCATAAAGCAGTTCCCATGTCGCATTAGCAAAATGTTCCTCCACGATCACCTTGTATCTTTCGAGAATTTCGAGCAGTTCAAGTCGGCGTTCCTCTCTTGGGTGGTTCAGTTCAAGAATCACAAAAGCACCTTCGCGAGTGGCGTCAAACTTCATTTCAATACCCTTTATCTTCGTATTATAAAGAATCCACTTTTTTTTACGATACTTGAAACGTGGCAGATTTTCGCAAAAAGCGTCAAATCCACCCCAGAAATTACGTTTCAACTGCTTCATTTCCTCCCTTGAATACATAACTTATATTTTTAATGTTAGAAAATCACTTGCCAAGCAAATGCCTCATAGCCTCAATTGGCGCATAAATTAGCATACGCGGGCCAGAGAAACGCATCACTTCACATATTCTTTGCTTCATCAGAGGCTTGTAACAATGTGTCGGGCATTTTTTGCACGACGTTTTCTTTTCTCCATATTTGCATCGGTCAAGCCTTTCGTGAGCGTAATTTTCAAGTTCGCGGCAAGCTGCGCACAAAGAGACGTTCCCTTCATGTTTCTTGCAAAAGATGCGAATCATCAACGAGACCGTTTCCTTTTCTTTCTCTATTTTGCCCATAAAATTACAAAAAATCATTGAAATACTGCAATATCTTACGCATCAGATAAACTCTGTCACTACCCTGCACATTATGAGCATGTCCCGGAAAAACGAAATAATCCACCATTTTTCTCGATGAAATGGCCTTTTTCAAGAAAGATAATGTATGCTCCCATAGTACAACAGGGTCGTTGTCGCAATGAATCATAAGCAGTCTGCCTTCTAAACCGTCGGCAAAATTACACAAATCATTCTCTTCAAACCCCTCCTGATTCTTTTGAGGCGTCTCCATATAACGTTCTGTGTACATGACTTCGTATTTACGCCAGTCAACAACCGCGCCGCCAGCAATTCCAACTTTAAACAAACCCGGCATCTTGAGCATAAGCGACATAGACATGAATCCGCCGAAGCTCCAGCCATACACACCGCATCTATTTTTGTCGATGAACTTTTTTTCGGAAAGTAGCCATTTCATCGCATCGGCATAGTCAGTCAGTTGAGCCTTGCCGATGTTTCTCCATATCTTAGCCTCGAACTCGTGCCCACGGCAGTCGGAGCCATGAGGGTCAATTTCAAACACAACATATCCATTTTGAGCCATCATGAACTCAAAGCCTTTAGAGCCTGTTGTCCACTCATTCCTTATAAGTTGCACATGAGGGCCTCCATAAACATAAAACACCAGCGGATATAATCTTTCACTGTCAAAATTGTCCGGCAAGAACAGCCTATAATAAATATCGTCTCCATTGATATTAATACAGCCAGTTTCCACAAGAGGGACACGATGATCTCGCAAAGGATTTTCAGCCTTTAACAGGCAATGCTCCTCTTTGTTTTTTAACGATTTCACCGATATTTTTCGAGGTTCATTCAAATCAGAAAATATATCAAGCCAATAGCCGTTCTCCAAATAAACTGCCGAGTGTGAACCATGCCCAGATGTCAGAAGCCGGAATGTTCCGTCAGCCGACACAACCGCAATATTTCTGTCAAGCGGAGACGGCAAGGTTACCTGAAGCAGCATCAAACCCTGCTTGCTGTCAAATCCGCAGACTTGACTAACTTCCCATTCGCCTTTAGTAAGAGGCGCAATGCACGAACCATCTTTATCATGCAAATAAACATGATTAAAACCAGCAGTCCTGCTGACTCTCAGAAAACGTCCGTCGTCCAAGAAAAACAAAGGGTTTTGAGGCTCAACATAATCGTGTCTCGACTCCGAAAACAAGCGGCTAAGGTCACCGGTAATTGCGTCAAAACGGACGATGTCGCACTCTTTCTGACTTCGACTCACAATCGAAAAATAAAGAAATCGCCCGTCAGGACCCCAAGACATACACGTTTTATAGCTGTCTTCATTGTCTTTATAATACACAATGTTTTCATTATCAAAGCAATATACCCCAATAGAAACAATTTCACTGTCTTCTCCGGCCATTGGATATAACTCGGTGTCAAGAGCAGACCTTGGCTCGGCAACACGAGGCATGGGAGCTGATTTTACAAGTTTATTGTCTTGTCTGTAAAAAGCGATAAAATTACCGTTAGGAGAAACAAAGAATCCGTCAGAGATGCCAAACTCGCCACGAGCCACAGGCAAACCAACAAATTCATTATCCGTCAATCCCTCCGCCACAAGTTTGCGAACGTTTTCACTTTCTGCAAAAAGTTGTCTCCCTTGCACATAAACAAACAAGTCGCGCTGCTCCACATAAACAATGCTTTTAGCATCTTCCGCAAACCGCGGCCCTGTCCAGAACCGCTTTTGGCCATAGTCTGCAAAAACTGAAACCTGTTTTTTCTCTACGTGACGTGATTTGGCCAAAAACCAAAACACATTCCGTTTTTTCAAAAAATGAAAAACAGGAAAACTGTTCAGCCTTTCCAAATCGCATTTCTCTAAAAAAATATTGATTTCATCGATAGAAATCGATGAAAATTTGCATAAACAAGAGAGGCTTCGTACAAATACCTTGTTTTCAAAAACATAGATAAGATTGTCGCCTGAAGATGAATATTGCTCAAAATTCTTCGGCGAAAAATCCCTAAACAACTCACCTCCCGGAATCAGACCTTCTAGCGGAATAATATTCTTTTTTTTCATATACAATCAATAAGTGGTGACATTTTAAGAATCATGTTAAATTTAAGAGCGCGGCAATCATAAAACAGCCGCAATGCTATGAAAAACGTGCAAAAATAAAAAATAAGCGATTTCTTATTCTCAAAATTGAAGAAAAAATGTTATATTCGCAAATTAAGAGCGCTAAATATGTGCAAGCCAGACCTCATTTTTAGGGAGAAAGAGCTCTTTTTTATGATGGAATGGCTTATTTTGGCATAATAACAGAGAAAAAACAAACTAAAAAAGATGAAAGTGAGAATCATAAACAAGTCGGGACATCAGATGCCGGAATATGCGACTGCAATGTCTGCGGGAATGGATTTGCGGGCAAATTTGCCAGACGGTGACGTTGAGCTAAGACCTTTGGAACGCAGATTGATACCGACTGGTTTGCATATAGCTCTGCCGGATGGCTACGAGGCCCAGATACGTCCGCGAAGCGGCTTGGCGGCGAAGTTCGGAGTGACAGTGCTGAACACGCCTGGAACTATAGACGCAGATTACCGCGGCGAGATAAAGGTAATTCTCGTGAATCTGTCTAACGAAACTTTCGTGGTGAAAAACGGGGAAAGAATATGTCAGATGGTCGTAGCTAAATATGAAAAAGTAGAGTGGGAAGAGACTGACAACCTCGACGATACAGAGCGAGGCGAAGGAGGTTTTGGACACACAGGCAGTCTCTAACGCTCTTAAAAGTCGCTGAAACGTATGTTAAGACTTGTAACTATATTGATGCTGGCAACAGTTGCTTCGGTCTCCCTTTTCGGGGCAGACACGGAGGGTTTTGGTATGCAAAATTCTGGACAGACGTCAGACCAGGAACGTAAAGTTCAGTACTGTTATCTTGAGGCTCTGAAGCAGAAAAACAAAGGTAATTTTGCGGAGGCGCATGACTTGCTGTATTATTGCTATTCGATGGACCCTGAAAATATAGCGGTTTTAGCGGAGTTGTCAAATATGAGCATTACGGCAGGGAAGTATGCAAAGGCTAAAAAGTATATGAACACTACGCTAGAACTGGACCCGGACAATTACTGGGTAAGGCAGGCTCTTGCTCATCTGTATCTGAACACGTCGGAAAATGTTAAGGCTGCAGAAACTTATGAAGATATAATCCGCCGTCATCCTAAGAGGCACGACAATTACTACTATCTTGCCAATATATATACGAGACAGCAAGAGTATGCAAAGGCTGTAGAGGCGTGGGATAAACTGGAGAACGCAGTTGGCCTTAACGAACAGATTGCAGTAGAGAAGTTCAAACTTCTAGTCAAGATGGGTAAGAGCAGGAAGGCGTTCGGAGAGATAGATAAACTTATAGATGCATATCCAAACCAGCCTAAGCACAAAGTGCTGAAAGCTGACTTGTACTCCGCTGTAGGCAAAGACAAGCAGGCCATAAAATTGTACAACAAGATTCTAAAGGAAAATCCGAACGACCCGATAATAAACAACCAGATTGGGGCATACTACCTGAAAAAAGAGGAGTATGGCAAAAGTATGAAATATCTGCTTAATGTGCTGAGAAACAAAGACGCAGACCTCAAACTGAAGGATAATATCTTGTCTGTGTCCACAGACTCTATCATGGAGCCGTATTTTTCGGATGACATCTTTAAGGAGATGATAGAAATGCACCCCTCAGAGAGTTTTTGCTATTGGAGATATGCAGAATTTATGATGATGAAAAATAGTCCGGCTTTTGTGCAATATATGGAAAAGGCCCTTGAATTAAATCCGGACATCGAAGCTGGGTGGGGTATCTTGTATGACTGGCATTTGAGCAATAACGACAAAGAGAGGGCGGAAAAGGTGTTGAAGGAAGGTCTAAAACATTTCCCTGAAAACGGAAAGTTCCTTTATGACTTGGCAAATTTATACATGGAGCAAAAGAAAAATACGGAGGCGATAGATTTGTTGCAGAAAGCCACTGTTGCATTTAAATCAGTCAACAGCTTTGAACTTGCGTCTTTTGTACAGGGGGCTATTGGAGACATTTACACGTCGATGAAAGAAACGGACAAGGCGTTTGTCGCATACGACTCTGCGCTTGTCCTGAACGAGAACAACATAACGGTTTTGAATAATTACGCATATTATCTTTCAGAAAAGGGTATCAACCTTGACAAAGCTGAACTTATGAGCGGCAAGGCTGTTAAAGAGGAGTCAAATAACCCAAGTTATCTGGACACTTACGCATGGATATATTTCAAAAAAGGAAATTATACACTTGCTCTGCTGTACATTGAGCAGGCAATGAAAAATGGAGGGGAGAACAGCGTTGCGGTGCTTGAGCATTATGGAGATATATTGTTCAAAAGCGGAGATAAAGAGAAGGCTGTTAAAATGTGGAGAAACGCATTTGCTCTCGATGAAATGGGCGTTTTGAAGAATGGGTACGAGAGTCAGGCTTCGCCCTTCTTAAAAAGAAAAATAGAAGAACAACAGTATATTGACAAATAAAAAGGAAAACAAATGATTAGAAATTTCAGCTTAAAATATTGCGTCTGGCTTATCGTTGCGGTCATGTTCATGAGTATTGCTGGGTGTAAGACCAAAAAAGAGACGGTTCAGCCGCGTGTCATATCTACAAAGGAGACTCGCAAAGCATTCCGGACTCTGAGCATGAAAAAGACGGAGTTCACAATAGAGACCAGCAGCAACAAAAGTTCTTTGAACGGAACTATGCGTATAGCAAGGGACAGTATGATTTTTTGCACAATCATGCCGTTCCCAGGAATGGAATTTGCCCGCCTGAAGGTGGATGAGCACGGTGTGACGATAATAGACAGAATAGGCAAACGCTACTTGGACCAGTCATTTGCAGACTTGAAATCCAAGTATGGCTTATCTCTTGATTACAATGCTTTTGAAGCTATATTGACAAACAGGCTCTTTATTTATGGCAGCTCTATGTATCCTAATATGTCAGACTTTAAATCGTCTGCGGTGACAGACACAATGTTCAAAGCTGTTGATATAGCGGGACTTACAATGTTGCAGCGGTCAGACAACAGCGTTTCTCAGGAATTTTATCTTGATTCGCAAAAAAAGGTGCTTTCGGGTAAAATACTCACAACCGCAGAAGGGTATTTCCTTGAATGGAACTATTCTCAGTTCTCGCAAATTGGGCAAGTTTGGTTCCCGAGTGTTATAGATCTAACTTTCTCTACAAAGAATGGCAAGAAGACGAAATTTAGAATTAAGCATGACGGTATCGAGTTGGACTCTAACAAAAACTTTGAGTTCAAGGTGCCTGAATCGTATCAGAAGGTTGAAATGGAAGAGATAATTCAGTTGTTAGGTTGATTTTGGCAAATTTGTTTGGGAAATATGGTCTGAGAACGTTATTTGCGTTGTTATTGTCGGTAGCGGTAGCTTGCTCGACAGGGGAGGTTTTTGCGCAAAAAAACACGCAGCAAACGAAAAAAACGTCTCAGACGACGAAAAAAAATACAGCTAAAGCGAAAAAGCAAACGTCAAAAACCAAACAGACTAGCAAGACAAAAGAGATTAAAAATTTGCAAAATCAGCAATCAAAAATCAATCGTGAGTTAAAGAAAATCGACAATAACTTGTCAAAAACTAAACTCACGACAAAACAAACTTTGCGAGAAATTGAGCGTCTTAATAGTGATATTAAAAAAAGAAATGCTATTATTGCAAAACAAAACGAAGATTTGACCAATCTTGAGAACAAAATTCTGGGGCTGAACGAAGAGATTCTCAGCATGGAATTGAGTTACAAGCAGACAAAAGAGGAATATGTTGACTTAATTCATCACGCATACGTCAAGAACAACTCTTACAGTCGTCTTATGTTCGTGTTGTCTGCGTCTTCTTTTCAAGAGACCTACAGACGTTTTAATTACATACAGCAATTTGCCACTTTGCGTAAAAAGCAGGCAGAGGAGATTGATCAGTCAAAACGCGAACTGCTTGACAAACGGGAGGTGTTAAAACAGACGCAAAAGGAATCCCGCAAGCTGCTGAGCGAGCGAGAGAGAGAACAGAGCCGGCTAATCAACGAAAAGGACAAGCAGAACAAGCTTGTGGCTTCGTTGCAGAGGAGAGAAAAGGAGCTGAAGAAAGATCTGGCAGAGCAACAGAAAAAGGCTGCTCAACTGGACCAAAAGATTCAGAGCATGATTGCGCAGGAGGCTAAGGCCGAAGCAGAGCGAAAGAAAAAACAACAGGCTAAAAGCAAGCAGTCTAAGAAAGCAAACGCAGCTTCCAACAAAAAGAAGACGGCTGCTGCGACAACAGACTCTGACCTTACGGCAAGGTTTGTGAAAAACAAAGGTCTGCTTATGTGGCCTGTGCAGAACGGAACTATCACCGGTCATTTCGGTAATCAGACCCATCCGGTGCTGAAGCATGTCACTACTAACAACAAAGGCATATACATCACCGCGCCTAAAGGCTCCGAAGCAAGATGTGTATATCAGGGAGAGGTGACGCAACGGTTCTCGATACCAGGGAATAACAACGCTGTGATTGTAAGACATGGTAATTACTTGACCGTGTATGCAAACTTGACAGACATATACGTGAAAGTTGGCTCCAAGGTTACAAGGGGTCAGAAGATTGGCAAAATCTTCGAGGATAGCGACAACAAGAACAAGGCTACAATCTTCTTCCAAATATGGAAAGAGAAGGACTTGCAAAACCCAGAAAAATGGATTAAACGAAAATAATAAACATATATAAAGATGGAAAAAAAAGAGAAAGAAGAATTGGACTTATTTGAAATCCTGAGAGCAGCATACAGGTTTTTTTTAGGTTTGTTGTCCAGCATTAAAACATGTGCTATGTGGACTTGCCGTTTTATTTTCCAGAATAAAACGGCTATGATTGTATTCCTGCTGTTGGGTGTCGTATTTGGAATATATTGGAGCCGCCCGTCAAACAGAGCGTTTGTGGCTGAGTCTGAAATGAAGATAAATGTGGGGGACGCGTTTTATATAAACAGGCTTCTGAGTTCCCTTAATTCATATTGTTTGAACGAAGATTTCAGGTCATTGAGCCGAACGCTTGAATTGCCTATCGAACAGGCTGTGAAAATAGGCGCTGTGAAGTCCTATTTTTATATTGACGATCTGAACGATGGTTTGCCTGACAGAATAGACTACTCAGAGTCTTTGGATGCTGACACATCTTATACCAAGATGCAGGACAGACTTTTGCTCCAGATTGTCACGGTTGACTCTTCCTTGATCTCAACTATTCAAGATGCTCTGATAAAGTACATTGAGAACAATGAATATATAGACAACATGAATGCTATACGTATGGGGCAGCTTGAGGAGCGCATACTTAGCTTTGAAAATGAAATTTTCCTTCTGGACAGCTTGCGTCGTCTGGAATATTTCAAAGATAACAAGTCGCGTATTGCCTTTGACGGCACTTTGATGCTCGCAGAAAAAGATAAAAGATTGTATCATAGTGACATTCTTGCTCTGGAAAAGGAAAAAGAGACTTTAGAATGGATAAGAGATGTCAAATACAAATCTGTAAAAATGGCAAGTGACCTCTCTGTAGTAAAGGTTACAAACAAACCTTTTTCAACTATTGTGAAATTCTCGCTTATTGTATTCATCATAGGGCTGTTTGTCACAATCTTATTTGTGAATCGCAAAAACATAGTAAATTATCTTTCTCGATAAAAACAATATCTTTTTTTAGTCCGTCTAAGCTTGGCCTTAGGCGGACTTTAATATTGACAATTATTATAGGCAACATAAATGATAAAGTATAAATGAATTCTAAAGTTTACAATTGGGGAATATTGGGAGCCGGACATATTTCTGAGAAATTTGTTGCAGGACTAAAGACTCTTGAAAACGCCAGCTGCTATGCGGTTGCGGCAAGAGATTTGAATAAAGCTGAGAATTTCGCAGCGCAGAACGGCATCCAGAAGGCGTATGGCTCTTATAAAGAGATGCTTGCTGATGATAATGTTGACGTTGTTTACGTTGGCACAATAAACACCCTGCATTTTGAACACGTGATGATGTGCCTTGAGGCGGGAAAACATGTGCTTTGCGAAAAGCCTTTCGCCTCAAATTATGAACAAGTCATATTAATGACCGACAAAGCAAAGGAGAAGGGACTTTTCCTTATGGAAGCTTTATGGAGCAGATTTCTTCCTTCTGTAAACAAGTTCAAAAACATTCTGGAGAGCGGTAAGGTTGGAGAGCCGGCGCTGCTGCGCGCTGATTTTGGCTTTAAAGCTGAATATAAAGAAACAAGCCGTCTGTTCGACCAGAAACAAGGCGGAGGTTCTGTGCCTGATATCGGCATCTATCCTTTGTTCTTGTCGCTGTTCCTGTTCGGTTATCCTACGGAAATAAAAGTGCTTTCGGAGCAGGCTCCTACAGGCGTAGATATGACAACCGCAGTCATTCTGAAACATAGAAATGGCGTGATAAGCCAGCTTACATCTACATTCGCTTGCAACTTGGACACCGAAGCCACTATTTACGGTACAAACGGCAAGTGTACTCTTAAACGTATGTTTCACATGCCTACAGATTTAGAAATTGTAACTCCGGCAAACAAAAGTTGCGAATCTTTTGAAATAAAATGCAACGGATACGAATTTGAAGCGGAAGAGGTGATGCAATGTCTTGACAATGGGCTTATAGAGAGTCCTAAATTGACTCATGACTTTTCTAAAAAGCTAATCAAATTAATAGACGAAGTATTAGAAAAATGCAAGTTATAATTAAGGAATGTTTAGTATTTATGCGTAAAAAAACAATTGTATGAGAAAACTTAATTTATTTTTTGTTGTTCTATTTAGTCTTTGCGTAAACAGTGTAACAGCAAGAAACTTTTTTTGTGTAACAGCCGAGGAAGACGGAGTTGTTATTTTTTGGAAAAATTGTGATGTGCAGATATCCTTTGACGGAGAAAATTGGGAACAAAAAGAAAAATCAGACTTCGTTGAACTTGCCGAGGCAGGAGACAAAGTTTTTTTCAAAGGTTATAATCCGGGAGGAATTTTGCAAAGTGAAACATTAGATTATTCCAAATCCCCAAGATTCCAATTTAGTCAATCTAAAAAATTTTCGGTTAGCGGGAATTTAATGAGTCTGATATATAATGATAAAAATGCAGCAGAGGAAATTCCATCTGATTGCTTTTTTCTTTTCTTTAACAAGTCAGCAGTAACAGATGCTTCTAAATTAGAGTTGCCAGTCGAATATCTTTCTCCAGGGTGCTATCGTGCTATGTTCAAAGAATGTATCTGGTTGAAAAAAGCCCCAAAGCTTCCGGCCGTTACTTTAGCAAATAACTGCTATCAAGAAATGTTTTGGGGTTGCACATCGCTAACAAAAGCGCCAGAACTCCCTGCCCAAAAACTGGCAGATTATTGCTATTTTAGAATGTTCAGAAGAACTTCAATTTATGAAACACCAATCCTTCCGGCTATCACATTGAAGCCAAATTGTTATGAAGCTATGTTTCTTGAATGTTTTAATCTAACAAAAACAACACCACTTCCGGCTTTGAATTTGGAAAGAGCTTGTTATACTGGAATGTTCGCATTTTGCCACAATTTAGAAGAAGCGCAAGATATACTTCCCGCAAAGATAGTAAAAACCTCATCATATTGGGGTATGTTTTGGAATTGCAAAAAACTGAAAAAAGCTCCGGAACTTCCTGCCACACAACTGGATTACATGTGTTACGAAATGATGTTTGCAGAGTGCCCAAATCTTACAGAAGCGCCAGAGTTACCAGCTACAATAATGGAAGCTCGTTGTTATGATCACATGTTTCATGCTTGTGTCAGTTTAACAAAAGCGCCAGAACTCCCTGCTACAACACTTGCAGAACGATGCTACTACAATATGTTCTCAAACTGTACAAAACTAAGGAAAACTCCGAAATTGCGAGCGAAAAAATTAGCTCAATCGTGCTACGAAGAGATGTTCATGAATTGCAGCAGTTTGAGAAAGAAGCCTGAGTTGCCAACTGAAAATTTAGAAATAAGATGTTATAAAAATATGTTTACAGGGTGTGACAAACTATCAGAATGAAAATCATACAAAAATAGGGAACGTCGCTTTGACGCTCCCTATTTTTATTTATTTGAAACTCAACGTTGCAGTTGACGAATTAATGCTCAGGCTTACAGACCGACCCAAATACAAAGGCAAATTAGGAGACCCGTGTCCTGCGTCAACACCGTACATAACCGGAATCCCTAAATCACCAACCTTCTCTTTAATAATCTCTTCCACACTCTTGTCGCTTCCCTGCGTCATCTTTGTAAACTGCCCGACAACAATTCCTTTTACAGAATCCAGTTTGCCGCTCAGCTTCAAATTTGTCAGCATGCGGTCCAGACTATAATTATATTCGCCAGTATCTTCTATAAACAAAATCGCGTCTTTGGTGTTCAAGTCAAAAAGCGTTCCGCCAAGACTATATATAATCGCAAGATTTCCGCCAACCAGACGCCCCTCTGCCGAGCCCTCGATGCAATTGCTGTTTGTCGGAATAGAGACTTCGCTCCATTCTCCGAACAGAGCCTTTTTTAGCGCGTCGCTGCTTGTGGCGTTAGATGACAGGTCAACTGCCATCGCTCCGTGTATAGACTCCATTCCCATATTGTTCAAGGTCGTATGCAAAACCGTGACATCACTATATCCTACAAACCATTTAGGGCTGTCTTCAAGAGGCCTGATGTCAACCTTATCCATAATTTGTGCGCAGCCATATCCGCCCCTTGCCGCAATTATCGCCTTAACGCTCTTGTTATCAATAATTTTTTGCAATCCCTCTATACGCTCACCCATAGACCCCGCATAACGTCCGTCCTCAGCATAAAGATTCTCCGCCTCAATAACATGAAGTCCCCAGCTCTTCAGTACCTCAATACCGCTCTTCACCTTGCTTTCTGTAACAGCGTTAGAGGTTGCAACAACAGCTACAGTGTCGCCAGCTTTCAAAAACGCAGGCCTAATATCCTTTGTGACAGGCTGTTGCTGAGAGAGGACAGTGCTGTAATACTCTCTATTATACACATATTCGTTTGTGATGTACTCATTCGTGATGTACTCGTTTGTGATATATTCGTCTTCGCACGAACTAACGGCGAGTAGTGAAAACACACAAATACCTGAAATCGATAATTTAGATAATAAATTCATTGTTTTACTTTTATGGTTTAATTGCGACAAATATAAACCAACTTCCATAAATTATGAAGAAAACATCAAAAAATATGCATCTTATTAAAACGAACCTGAGCCGAATGAAACCGCACAAAAAAATGCGCGAACCTTTTGTTCTAGATTCTTTTTTTATTTATCTTTGTGGCTTGTGTGAATAGAATTTTAATTTTAACGGAAAAACAGGTATTTTTAATGAAATCGTTCAAACTGTTTAACAATATTTGCGGTTGGATTGCATTTGCAATTGCTACGGTTGTCTATCTGATGACGGTTGAACCAACTGCAAGTTTTTGGGACTGTGGAGAATTTATAGCCACTGCAAATAAATTGGAAGTAGGGCATCCGCCAGGAGCTCCGTTCTTTATGTTAGTCGGACGCTTATTTACGTTGATGGCGGCAGACCAGTCGCAGGTGGCACTGATGATGAACTCGTTTTCTGCAATTTGCAGCTCATTGTGCATCATGTTCCTGTTCTGGACGATTACAAACCTTGCCCGCAAGATACTTGTAGGTCACTCTTTTGACTTGAATTTAGGACAGACGATTGGAGTGCTTGGTGCCGGATTTGTCGGAGCTATGGCATGCACATTCTCTGACACGTTCTGGTTTTCTGCTGTAGAGGCGGAGGTTTACGCTTTTTCCTCATTGTTTACCGCTGTTGTGTTCTGGGCAATGCTGAAGTGGGACGACGTGGCGGACGAACCGCATGCAAACAGATGGATTGTGTTCATTGCCTACCTTATGGGTATTTCGGTGGCAGTGCACTTGCTT
Organism: uncultured Bacteroidales bacterium; assembly: GCA_937915765.1. Taxonomy (GTDB): domain Bacteria; phylum Bacteroidota; class Bacteroidia; order Bacteroidales; family Paludibacteraceae; genus RGIG9379. Next base: position 25,186 of record CALGHE010000114.1, read on the forward strand.
AACTTGCTGACAATCCCGGCTTTGTGCCTGATTTACTATTTCCGCAAGTACAAAACAACTTTGAAAGGCTCGATTGTCACATTGCTAATATCGGTTGGGGTGCTTGCCGCAATTCTTTACGGTATAGTGCCAGGCTTCGTAGAAGTGGCGAGCTGGTTTGAACTATTGTTCGTAAATGTACTTGGCTTCAGTTTCAATACCGGAACTTTATGCTATGCCATCTTGCTTATATCTAGCCTTGTATGGTCTATTTACGAGACTAGCGATAAGGACGGAAATCCTATACGACAGAAGTTGTCTTTCTTACTTTCTGTATCGCTGCTTGGTATTCCGTTCTTTGGAGGGAAAGTTTTGCTCGGCATAGTTTTAATATTGGCGCTGGCTGTATGGCTGTTCTCTATAGAAAGAAGAGAGACAATGGTTCATCTGAACACCATAGTTCTGTGCCTTACTGTAATCTTGATTGGTTACTCTTCTTATGCGGTTGTCGTTATACGTTCGTCTGCGAATCCTCCTATGGACCAGAACTCTCCAGACGATGTGTTCACGCTCAAAAGTTATTTGAACCGTGACCAGTACGGAGACACTCCGCTTCTGTTCGGAAAGAGTTACGCTTCGGACCTGGAAAGAAAGAGAAACGGTGATTACAACATAGAAGAAAAAGAAGCTATATGGGCGAAGAAAATCAAAGTGTCTGACGAAGAGAAGGATAGTTATGAGGCCTATGACCATAAGAAGAAGTACCATTACGACTACGAAATGTTCTTCCCTCGTATGCATAGCGACAACCCTAATCACGTTAGCGCATACAAGAGCTGGGCTAACATAGAGGGAAAAACATTCTCTTACAGGGACCGTAGCGGAAATTTGGCTCGGAAGAATGTGCCTACGTTCTCTGAAAACTTGAAGTTCTTCTTCAAGTATCAGGTGGGATTTATGTACTGGAGGTATTTTATGTGGAACTTTGTAGGGCGACAGAACGACATACAAGGACACGGTGAGATTACTAACGGTAACTGGATAAGCGGTATCAGCTTTATAGACAACTTGCTTGTCGGAGACCAGACCAACCTCCCGGATGAACTTAAGAATAACAAGGGTAGAAACACGTATTATTTCCTTCCGTTCATCTTAGGTATTTTAGGTATTTTGTTCCAATTTAACAGGGGCAAGAAGGGTATGGAAAGTTTCTGGCTCACGCTGATTCTTTTCTTCATGACGGGATTGGCTATTGTGCTATATCTTAACCAGACTCCTTACCAGCCTCGTGAGCGAGACTACGCTTATGCGGGTTCGTTCTACGCATATTGCATCTGGATTGGATTTGGGGTGCTTTTTGTAATGGATTTCTTGTACAAGTTCTTGAAGAATAATAAAATAGCGGCGGCGATAGCTACGTTGCTGTGTATTCCTGTTCCGGCTCTCATGGCAGCTCAGAACTGGGACGACCACGACCGCTCTAACCGATACACTGCACGTGACTACGGTCAGAACTATCTGTTGTCTCTCGCTCCTAACGCGATTATATTCACAAACGGAGACAATGACACTTTCCCTCTATGGTACAATCAGGAGGTGGAAGGTTGCAGAACGGATGTGCGCGTGGCGAACCTCAGCTATCTGCAGATGGACTGGTATGTTGAGCAGATGCAGAAGCAGACGTACGAATCTGACCCGTTGCCGATGAGCCTCCGCCCTATTGACTATTCAAATGGCGAGAAAGATGTTGTTTATGTTTCAAACAAGCTTGAGTCGTTAGATTTAGGACTTGCGATGAAACTGTTTACAACTGAGAAACAGAGGATGGGTGAGCTGAAAGCGCGTTTGGGACTTCGTCCGGAATATGACATCTTATTGTCTGATAGGTTGACTCTCGACATAGATTCAGCTGCGGCGGTAAATTCAGGAACTGTAAGGCCTGAGTTGGCAAAGAACATTGTGAAGCAGATTGACATAAATCTGAAGAACAAATCTTACATTGGCAAACATGAGCTTGTCATTCTTGACCTTTTGGCAAATAACAACTGGGAGCGTCCTATCTACTTCGCTGTTTCTGGCGGAGAGGAACTTGGACTTAGACGTTATTTCCAGCTGGAAGGTATGGCAAATCGTCTTGTGCCTGTCAATTTCAGAGGAAATGACGGAGGCGTGAACACGGAGGTGATGTACGACAACATGATGCACAAATTCAAATGGGGCGGCCTTGACAAGGGCAACACAGATATCTATATGGACGAAAACAACATCCGTATGGCTACAACGCACAGATTCATGTTTGTCCGCCTTGCCGAAGGACTTATAAGCGAGGGTAAGAACGAGAAGGCCGAAGAGGTGCTGGACTACTGTCAGAAAGTTATTCCGTCCGCATTAGTGCCGCACGATGTTCGTTCTGTTTACATCGCAAATCTGTACGAGGCTTTGGGTAAAAAGGAAAAGGCTCACGCAATCACTTCTGAACTTTCTGAAAAGTCTTTGCAGTACTTGAAATGGTATTATGAGATGGTGAGCAAGAGGGCTTCGCAGATGTCATTTTCGGAAAAGTCTTCTGAAAATCCGGCAAAGTCTCTTGGCATCACAAGCGACTACAAACAGTATCTGTCTTTGTTGAACTTCTTGTCAGAAATTGAAAGACGGTTGGGCAATACTGAAATAGCGGATGGTTTGGACAAGGAGGTTGAACATTACGCAGGTTTTGCTAACAAATATAAATTTTAACAATGCTGATAGAACAGACTCCAGACTTCATCAGGAAACTTATTCCGGGTGCAGTCTGGAGATTACCACAAAAGGAGAAAACTGTATATCTCACGTTCGACGACGGCCCGATTCCGGAGGTTACTCCTTGGGTTTTGGACTTGTTAAGGAAATATAATATAAAGGCGACGTTCTTTTGCGTTGGAGACAATGTGCGCAAACACCCTGAAGTTTTCAAGATGCTTGTAAGTGCCGGGCATTCGGTAGGCAATCACACGTTTAACCATCTGCAGGGCTTCAAAGTGAAGTCTGACAAATATGTTGAGAATGTGGAGCTGGCTGATGCGTACATACGTAGCAATTTGTTCCGTCCGCCTCATGGACATCTGAGAATAAGACAAGGGACTAGACTCTCGAAAAAGTTCAGATTCGTTATGTGGGACGTTATTACGCGGGACTACAACAGAAAACTGAGCGGAGAATACGTGCTGAATGTGGTGAAACGATACGCGAGAAACGGCTCTATTATCGTGTTTCACGATTCGATAAAAGCGGAGAAAAACATGAAGTACGCCCTCCCGAGGGCCATCGAGTTTCTTCTTTCCGAAGGTTACAAATTTGAAAAAATCACGGAAGAGGAGATTCTTAAAGCGATTTAAGGCATCAGAATTATGTTTTAAAATGCCTCGGCAAACTCAGGTGTGATTAAACTTTCGCTGCAGCATTAATGTTATTTAGATAATACAAGATAAGAAAATGAAGATATTACTTTTAGGTTCAGGCGGGCGCGAACATGCGTTGGCATGGAAAATAGCTCAAAGCAGAAAAGTTGAAAAACTATTTATAGCTCCAGGAAACGGAGGAACGGCCTCTGTGGGCGAAAATGTGAACATCGCGGCCGACGATTTCCCGAAGATAGCAAAGTTTGTCGTGGAAAATTGCATCAACATGGTAGTTGTTGGTCCGGAGGACCCGTTGGTGAAAGGGGTTTATGATTATTTCCAGAATGACGCGCAGCTGAAGTCTATTCCGGTTATTGGTCCGTCGAAAGAGGGTGCGCAGCTTGAAGGCTCTAAGGATTTCGCTAAGGCCTTTATGATGCGTCATAATATTCCAACAGCAAGATACAAGAGTTTTACAAAAGATAACGTTGAAGAGGGTTATGCGTTCCTCGAAGAGCTTGAGGCTCCTTATGTGCTTAAGGCAGACGGACTTGCAGCAGGTAAAGGTGTGCTTATAATTCAAGACCTTGACGAAGCTAAGCGAGAACTTTCCAATATGCTCGAAGGCAAATTCGGCTCTGCAAGCGCGACCGTCGTTATTGAAGAGTTCCTCTCTGGCATAGAGTGCTCTGTTTTTGTCCTGACTGACGGAGATTCGTACAAAATACTTCCTGTCGCAAAAGATTACAAACGTATAGGAGAGGGCGACAAAGGACTGAACACTGGCGGAATGGGCTCTGTCTCTCCGGTATCTTTTGCCGACGAAACTTTCATGAAAAAGGTGGAAGAGCGCATCGTAATCCCGACTATTCAGGGTCTGAAGAAAGAAAACATCGTTTACAAAGGTTTTATTTTCCTTGGGCTGATAAGCGTGAAAGGCGAACCTGTTGTAATTGAGTATAATGTCCGTATGGGAGACCCTGAGACCGAGTCTGTTATGCTTCGAGTGAAGTCGGACTTGGTAGATTTGCTTGAAGGTGTTGCTACTGGCACACTTGGCAAACGCGAACTTGTGGAAGACGAACGTTTTGCGGTTAGCGTCATGCTCGTGTCAGGAGGCTATCCTGAAGAGTACGAAAAGAATAAAGAGATGACAGGTGTTGACGAAGTTACAGACTCTATTCTTTTCCACGCAGGCACAAAGCTTGAGAACGGGAAGCTGCTCACAAACGGCGGACGAGTAATAGCTGTATCTTCTTACGGCGCAACGAAAGACGAGGCTTTGGCAATATCTTTCAAAAACGCGAATATTATCAATTACGATAAGAAATATTTCAGGTCAGACATAGGTTTTGACTTGTAACAAAAACAAAAAAGACGAAGGCTTAGGCAGACTCACAGTCCGTTCCTAAGCCTTTGTCTCCAAAAAAGAAAACTGATGCAGAATCGCAGATGGTCAGACATAATAGTTCCTTGCGCAAAGAACAACATCATTTGCATATTGTTGTTGGCGGTATTGTGGAACGACGTGTTTTTTTGCTCCCAGACAGGCAGCGTGAGCCAGTCAGGCTCATTTTTTGTCGATAAAATCTTAACTTTTACAGGGTTTAGCCAGTCTGTCGGCCGAATCATAAACTTTGTGATATTTGCGGCCGTTTCGTTCTTCATACTAAGGATGAACGATGTGTTTCTTTTTATAAAGACCAGAACCGTTCTGCCCACCTTCTTTTTTGTCATCAGCGGTAGCCTTTTGCTTCCTCATGAATTTACGTCGGCTGCTTTTGTCACGACGCTTTTGCTTTTGTCCATAAACTCGGCCTGCAAGATGTGTGTCACCGAACGTATACATTTTGCCTTTAACGTAGGAATGCTGATAGCCCTTGCGTCGCTTGTGTATCCTTTTGCTCTGATATTGGTGTTGCCTTTCTGGAGCTTTGCTTTAAGCTTCAACATGTTCTCTTTGCGAACCATTCTGGCAACAGTTATAGGAGCCTTCATTCCGTATCTTTACGGAATGATGTGGCTGTTTTTCATAGACGGGGAACTTCATTTCCCGATAGACTGCAGCTTCTCATTCCAATATTCTTTGCCGGATAACATCTTCAAAGCCGTATTTTTAGGGGTGAATGCGGTGCTTCTGCTTGTCTCTGTCATAAATCTTATTGTGACAAATTCGCAGGAGAATATTCGTCCGCAACGTATGTTTTCATATTTCCTGACCTCTTTGACATTCGCATTGGCGGTCACACTGTTTGTTCCGGGCGGGCTTCTTAACATGGGCGGGCTTGTCATTGTGCTTTCAAGTTTCATTGTCGGACGTTTTTTTACGCTTAATTACGCTTACGCTCGGATAGTGAAGATTCTGCTGTGGATTTACCTTGTTGCCTCTACGGCATATTTTATACTTAATTTAAGTTCCTCAAATGTTTGAAGCGTTTAGTTTTGACATTGCAGACCTTGCTAATTACGGCTATTTTGGCCTTTTCATCGCGTCTTTTCTTGCGGCAACGATTCTTCCTATAAGTTCGGAAGTGGTTCTTTCCGCGTTGCTTTCGTTCGGTCTGAACGCATGGATGTGCCTTTGGTGGTGCACGGTAGGCAACACGCTTGGCGGAATGACTTGCTACCTCATCGGGCTGTTGGGTAAACAGGACTGGATTGAGAAATATCTGAAAGTCAGCCGTCGCCAGTTTATCAAAGTCCGTTACTGGATGAGGCATAGAGGTGTGTTTCTCGCCATGCTCACGTTCCTTCCGGTTGTCGGAGATGTAATAGCCATAGTATTAGGGTTCATGAGGTGTAACGCATGGCTTGTCTCTCTCTTTATGTTCATAGGCAAAGGGTTGAGATATTTTGTGTGGATTATGCTTAACAGCACGATAATGGAGATCTGCTGATAGAGATGCGTTGCCGCAAATGACATTCCTGATGGCGAGTCTGATTCTTTTAACAAAATTTAAGAGTGAAAATCAAAATATAAATTTTATCTTTGTGATTCGAATATGTAAAACTATAAAAATATGCTGCAATTTTTTAACAATGAGACCTTCAGACGCAGAACGGTGCTTGTGTGCCGTATAATTTTAGGGTGCGTCTTTATCTTTTCGGGGTTTGCTAAGGCCATAGATCCGCTTGGGGGGCTTTACAAAGTAGAGGACTACCTTGTCGCTTTCGGCTGGGATTTCCTTATTCCTTTAGCTTTCATTGGCTCTACTCTGCTTTCAATCGCTGAGTTTGTGCTTGGAGTAGCCTTATTGTTTGGCCTGCGCTTGAAGTGGACTGCTATCTGCACATTGCTCTTCATGGCTGTAATGACTCCGCTAACTTTATACATCGCAATATACAATCCGGTAACAGACTGCGGTTGTTTTGGAGAAGCCTTGAAAATCAGCAACTGGGAAACTTTCTGGAAAAATGTGGTGTTCTCTGTTATGGCTGTAATCGTATATCTATGGAGAGACTCTGACAATAGCAAGTATAGTCTTAGCACGGAAATAGGCATTGTGGCGTACTCGTTTGTCTTTATGTGCTTCACATCTTACTACTGTTTGGAAAATCTTCCGATAATAGATTTCCGCCCTTACAAGATAGGCACAAACATGCCTGAGGCTATGGCTATTCCGGAAGACGCTAAACCGGATGTGTATGAGACTAAGTTCATCTACGAAAAGGATGGGCAGCAGAAAGAGTTCACCCTTGAAAACTATCCTAAGGGGGACACTGCATGGAAACATGTGGAAACTATCAGTGAACTTGTGGAGAAAGGTTATGAGCCGCCAATCCATGACTTCACTATGGACGACATTGATATGGGCGACTTGACGGAAGATGTGTTAGCCGACCCTAACTACTCGTTCCTTGTTGTCTGCTCCAAAATAGATAAGACAGACACTGCGTTCAGCCAAAAGGTGAATGACGCGTATCAGTTCGCGCAAAATAACGGATACGGATTCTACTGTCTGACAAATACCGGTCTTGAAAGTGAGGAGCTTGAAAACTTTAAGACAAAGTATAATGCAGAATATAAGTTCGTGAACACTGACGAAATTACGTTGAAGACAATTGTGCGCTCTAATCCGGGTATGGTCCTTATTAAGGAGGGTGTTGTGATTAACAAATGGAGCGCTAAAAATATTCCTACGTTCGAGGAACCGCTTGAAGCGTCAGAACATGGAAAACTGGTTGTGGCTAATGACTGGCTGACTGCGTTCGTCTTCTTCTTTATTTTCTTCTTGCCAATCGGTCTTTTTTTCGGGGCAAAGAGATTTGTGTGTAAAAAATAACTAATTCAAAATACATGAGGTGGAGACGCAAAAACACAATGATGCTTTGCGTCTCTGTCTTTTTCTTAATCGCAAAAAATGAACAACGAAACCTTCGTAAACAAGATACTTCAGAACGTAGGGATAAAGGAACTGAACGAGATGCAGCAAACTATGCTGAAACGTTGTCAGGCAGGACGAGACATCATTCTGCTTTCGCCTACAGGCTCCGGAAAAACGCTTGCATTCCTTATTCCGTTGGTTATGTCTGTGAAGACTTGCGAACAGGCAACACAGGCTCTTATTGTCACACCGTCTCGTGAATTGGCGCTTCAGATAGAGCATGTGCTGAAGTCGATGGGCTCTGGTGTGCGTGTTGGGTGTCTCTACGGAGGACATAATATGCTGACGGAGGAGAATCTGCTGAAAAACCCGCCTCATGTGATTGTGGGAACTCCTGGAAGACTATGTGACCATATAGATGCTGGCAGACTGAAGACAGACACCATAAAGACTTTGGTGCTGGACGAGTTTGACAAGTCGCTGGAGTTTGGCTTTACGGACGAGATGAAGCATATTGCGGAGAATCTCCGTGCGGTGAAGCTCAAGATGCTGATTTCCGCTACAGAAGCGGTTGAGATACCTTCTTTTACAGGACTGAGAAATCCGTCTAAGATAAATTTCCTTGAGAAAGACGAATCGCTTAAAAACTTGAAAATAAGAAAAGTGGCTTCTCCGCAGAAGGATAAGCTGGAGACGCTTCTGAAACTCATATGCACGCTCGGCAACAAATCTACGCTTATATTCTGCAATCACAGAGATTCTGTTGACCGCGTTGCTGCATTTCTTGAGAAGCATGGCATTCTGTGCCAGACCTTTCACGGTGGAATGGAGCAGATAGACAGAGAACGCTCTCTTTGCCTCTTCAGAAACGGGAGCCGTTATGTGATGATTTCGACGGACCTTGCCGCTCGCGGACTGGATATTCCGGAGATTCAGAATGTGATTCACTACCATCTGCCAACCTCCGAAGAGGCTTTCACGCATCGTAACGGACGTACAGCTCGTATGTTTGCCGATGGCTCTGCGTTTGTGATTCTTAACGAAGCGGATAAAGTTCCAGACTTTATCACAAACGAGATGGAAGAGTTTTTGTTAGATGAAAACGCAAGGTTGCCTAAGAAGCCGGAATGGGAAACTCTGTATATCGGAAAGGGCAAAAGAGACAAGATAAGCAAGTCTGACGTGGCTGGCTTTATGTTCCAAAAAGGGGCGTTGCTAAAAGAGGAGTTTGGGCTGATAGAGGTCAAGGAACAGTTCTCGCTTGTGGCAGTAAAAGCAAATCTTATAAAAGATTTGATAAAACGTATAAGCGGACAAAAAATAAAGGGTCAGAAAACTAAGTTTGAAATCGCGAAATAAGTTGTTTGAGTTCGATAAAATTTGTCTAAACGCAGATTTTATCGGACTCATGCTAATTTATAGAAATTGCTTTGATTTTGTCCGCATACTCACTCCAACCTTCTGCGGCTTTATATTTCTCTACAGACGCAGCCGGGACATAGATGGTCTCTATTGGGGTGTATGCAAAAATACAAGTTCCTATAGGCGGCGTCTTCGCTTCTATTGTAATTGTTTTAAGAGCGTTACAGCCCCAAAAGGCCGAATCTCCAATACTTGTTACAGAATTTGGTATCATCACATTATTAAGAGCGTCACAGTCGCTAAAAGCATAGTCTCCAATACTTGTTACCGAATTTGGTATTGTCACATTGTTAAGAGCGGAACAACCCCAGAATGCCCCGTCACCAATGCTTTCAATCGTGTTTGGCATTGTTACTTTAGTAAGAAAGATGCATCCACGGAAAACCTCTTTCCCTATATTTGTCACAGAATTAGGCAGTTCCATACAAATAAGACTGCCGCATCCTGCAAAAGCTCCGTCTTCGATGCTAGTGACAGTGTTCGGAATAGTTATTCTTTTCACTTGGCCGCTTCCTATCCATTTGATTTTTTCAACTTTGTATTTTTTCCCTTCAATTTTCACTTTCGAAGGTATTTCCAAATTTTCTATCACATGACCTTTAAAATTTGACATTGTTTTGATTTTAAAAGAGAAGCCATTCACCGCAACACTGTTCTCCGAAATCACATCATAGCGGAATTCAACTTCGTCTAAAGGGTTAGAACATGAAGATAAAGCGAAAATCGCCACACAACAAGCAAGTCTAAAAAGCCTGTTCTTATTTAATCTATTTAAACATCTTTTCAAAATCATCGTCTGTCAGAATTGATATTATAGGTTTGCCATCGGGGGTTGCAGTATGTTCTGGAGACGCAAAAAGACTGTTGACCAGTTCTGCCATCTCCTTTGAATGCAACTTTTTACCTGCTTTCAGGGAAACAGACTGAGCAAGCGAGAGAGCCATCGCCTCAAGCACTTGTTCCTTGGCTTTGCCTATTCCTTCTTTTGCAGCATCTATCATCTTCATTATAAACTCTTTAACGTCAACATTGTCCGTTTCGGACGGCACGCCGTTCACAGAATAAGAGTTCGGACCAAAACTGCAAATGTCAAAGCCAAAATACTGCAAATCTTCCTTGATGTCGGCTAGAATCATAGACTCCGAAGGCATCAGTTCCAGAATCTCAGGAAAAAGCAGCTTATGAGAGACCGAACGTTTCTGTCTCAGGTTGTTCAGATAAGCGTCATACAAAATTCTCACATGCGCTCTGTGCTGGTCTATGCACATCAGTCCGGACCTCACAGGGGTGAGCACATATCTGTTTCTGAACTGGAAATATTCCGAGGCGTTCTCTTCGCCCTCAAACTTCAGTCCTGCGCTTTCAAAGTCATTGCCGGCACTTGATGACGAAGGTAGGTTTGCCTCGTAACCGTCAGACAAACCATAATTCTCCATCGAGATTTTAGAAGGCAGGTCAAAGCAGCCGTCAGACACTGGAGTCCCTCGTCCGCTTTCGAAATCGTTGTACAGGTCCGTCCAGTTTGTCTTTTTAGAGCTGTGAGATGATGAATAAGAGGCTTTCTCGTCAGTCTTGAACGGATTGTAATTTACGTCAACGCTTATAGTCGGAGGCTTGACATTGTTGCGAGTTTCCATCGTCATAGGCTGAAAACTGACGCTTCCCTCCTGATCAAAATCGATAGACGGCATGATGTTGAAACGGCCCAAAGCCTCTTTAACGGAGGCAAGGATGATAGGCCATATCGCCATTTCGTTCTCAAACTTGATTTCCGTCTTTGTAGGATGGATATTGACATCAATCGTGTTTGGGTCAACCTCAAGATATATGAAGTAGTCTGGAGATGTGTCCGGATGTAGCATTCTGTCGTAAGCCTGAACCACGGCGCGATGAAAGTACGGATGCTTCATGAAACGTCCGTTCACGAAGAAATACTGCTTGTCGTTACGTTTCTTAGCGGTTTCCGGCTTCCCTACAAAGCCATAAAGTTTCACAACGGAAGTCTCCACGTCAATCTTAAGCAAGTTCTGATTTATGCCTTTGCCGAAAACATTTATGACACGCTCTCGCAAGGAGGAACTGTTAAGATGATAACACTCGCTATCGTTATGCCAAAGTTCAAAGCTCACGTCAGGATAGACCAGCGCTATGCGCAGGAAATCCTCTTCTATTTTGCGGAACTCCGTTGTGTTTGACTTAAGGAATTTCCTGCGAGCCGGTATGTTGAAAAAAAGATTTTTTACTGCGAAATTGCTTCCGGCGGGGCAAGAGACAGGTTCTTGCCGTTCTACCTTTCCGCCCGCAATCTCTATGAGCGTCCCCAGTTCGCTGTCACTTTGACGGGTACGCAATTCCACTTGAGCCACCGCCGCAATAGACGCGAGCGCCTCGCCGCGAAAGCCCATTGTAGAAAGCGAGAAAAGGTCAGTCGCGCTCTTAATCTTAGAGGTCGCGTGCCGTTCAAAGGCAAGCCGTGCATCGGACTCCGACATTCCCTTTCCGTCGTCTATAACCTGAATAAGGGTTCGCCCAGCATCCTTGATGATTATCTGTATGTGTTTTGCGCCTGCATCTATCGAATTTTCCACCAACTCCTTTATCACAGATGATGGCCTTTGCACTACTTCGCCTGCCGCAATCTGATTCGCTACCGAATCTGGCAAAAGATGGATAATATCCTGCATAAAAATCTGATTTGTTGTGTTATACACACATTCATACGTGAAAAGAGTCGGGAAACAGCTTTGCCTATGGTCCCAAATCCTCTACTTATATGCAATATTCGCAAAAATCCATGATATATGCAAGTCTTTTTCGGGGTATTTCCGTCTGTGTTTTTTACATTACGTTACATAAATGGTTCAGACTGATTTTTCAGGAGGTTTTAGTGTGCCCTTTGAATTTTTTTAGTAATATTGCGGCTTGCTTAACAATTTAGAAGACAATGAAGAAAAAGATTTTAATCACTTATAACCTTCCGAGGGAAGGATTTGCAGAACTGACAGAGCATTTTGAACTGATTTTCCCGAAAAACGCATCTTTCTCAAAAGAGGAGGTCTTGGAACGTGTGGCGGAGTGCGACGCTCTTCTTTCTATGTTTAACTTTGTGATAGACAGAGAGATAATTGATGCGGGTAAAAATCTGAAGATAATTTCAAACTTTGGGGTGGGTTTCAACAATGTGGATTTTGAATATGCGAGGCACAAAGGCGTGATGGTGACCAACACGCCTGACCCGGTTGTGGAGCCTACTGCCGAGATGGCTTTTGCTCTGATGCTGGCGACCGCAAGGCGGGTGGCGGAGTGCGACAGAAAGCTGAGAGATGCAGCCTCAGGACTTAAATGGGGCGTGATGGAGAACCTCGGGGTGGGGCTTCATGGAAAGACGCTTGGTATTGTGGGGTTAGGCAGAATAGGAAAATCTATAGCCCGACGTGCAGAGGCGTTTGGCATGAAGGTAGTGTATCATAATAGGAAAGAGACGGAGGCTGGCAATGCAAAATATTGCAGCACGCTTGACGAACTTCTGTATGTGTCGGACTTTGTCTCTCTGAACGTTCCGCTGACAGATGAAACTCGTCACTTGATAGATGCAGACGCCTTGAAAAAGATGAAGCCCTCCGCAATTCTCATAAACACAGCGCGAGGTCCGGTTGTGGACGAACCGGCTCTCGCCGATGCACTAAAAAACAGAACCATACGAGCCGCTGGTTTGGACGTGTTTGAGAACGAGCCTTCTGTTTGTCCGCAACTGCTGGCATTGGACAATGTGGTGCTTGCTCCGCACAACGGCACTGCCACAATTGATGCTCGAATTGAGATGAGCCGCTTTGCCGCGCGCAATATTGTAAACTTTTTTGATGGCGGGAAGATTACTTGTGTGTGGTAACTAAGGGCTCAGCTTTTTCTTTCAGATCCTCTTAAGGATGGCTCTGTAAATTCAGTTTGTGGAATTTTTGAATTTATTTTGAGTAAATGCTCTTCAATATCATTGTGGCCTAATTTATAACGGTTGCCAGACGAAAATTCAGCCAGCGAAATAAAATATGCAAAATCCGCAATGTCAAAAGTGCAGTCTGAAAGTTTTTTCTTAAAAAAATCAAACAAACGCAATTTTTTCCGTCTGTTTTTTTTGAATAAGGAAAAATATTTACGTTATTTGCATAGCAAAGTTTGATAATAATTAAAAGTTATATAAGATGAGTAAATTTTTGAGATACCTCGGCATCATTTTAGTGCTTCTTGGAGTGTTGGTGTTGGCACTTTATTATTTTGGTATGCAGTCTAACTTTATGTTGGGTACTGCCGGTTTCCTTTTTATTGCAGGGATTATTGCGCACATCGTTACAAACAAGATGTTTATGGAAGACAAATAGGAGCGCTTCAAGTTTAGGCAACTTCTATACTCGTTTTGTAAATTTCAAGGCTTGAAATTGCTTCAGAACGCTCTTGTAGGATTACCTTAATAAAAAGAATAACTTGCCTTTATTTCAAGGGCAAGTTTTTTTTGTATCCTTTTAGAAAAAAAGAAGAAGGCGACACAAGGCCGCCCTCTCAAAAACTTTATCTGTGCATAGTGATTACTGAGCAATCTCTTCGATGTGAGCAATCTTGCCGTCCTTCAACCAAAGGTTAACAATCTTGTTGTTCAAAACTGACTTTTCCAAAGAAGCGAAGTCAATCTTAGAAGCTGCGCCTTCGTTAAGAATCACAGTTTCTGTACCTTCAGCCAATTCGATTTTCTGCAAATCACCTTCTTCAGCACCTTCTGCATTGATATTCTTGTAGTTAAGAATCCACTTGCCTTCGTCCTGACGCAATCCGAAAGACTTAGCTTTCTGTGCGTTTTCCTGAGCGAACTCACATACAGGAGCTGCTTCAACAGCAGGAGCTGCAGCTTCCGGAGCTGGAGCAGTTGCTTCTACTGTAGGTTGTTCTGATACAGCGGCATCATTTGCCTTTTCCTTGTTACCGCAGCTTGCCATAAGAGCTACACAGCCAATCAAAAGAAAAATCTTTTTCATATTCAATTTGTATTTTATGATTAATAATATTTCAATGAAATTATAGAACGAACACAGTGTCGATTGCTTTTGAAGTGATCTTAGCGTTAGAAACCTTTGTTGCAGACACAAGCTTAGTAGAGCCGGCCTTCAAAGCGAAAAGTACCTTTGTTGGGTCCGCTTCTGCGTCAGCCTTCTTGATTTCGCTGTAGTCGTTGCTGATATAAGAACTGCCTTCGTCAGACAACTCGATAACGTTTCCGTCAACCTGAATTGTAACACAGCCAGCCTTAGCTTCAAGAACGTTGATTTCGCCAGTTTTGCCGATGTGGTTGAACACAATCTTAGCCGACGAGCTAACGCCTGCCAAATCAACCTCGTTAGCGCCCTTTGCGAAAGTTGTTTCGCTTGAACCGCCCTTTACAGTTGCGTTTGCAGCCTCTGTAGGAGATATCAAATTAGATGAGTTAGCGCCCAAAACCAAAAGAACACTCGAAGGATTAGCTTCTGCCTTTGCCTTGTTTATCGCTTCCAATGATGTGCTTAGATATGAACATCCTGCATCTGACAAGTTTATGGTCTTTCCGTCTATTTCAAAAGTGACGTTTCCTGCTTCAGCAGAAACAACTTTGATAGCACCTGCATATCCTGCATTATTGCACGCTATGATGTCGTTAGCACCAAGAGTAGCCAAGTTAATCGAATTTGCCATATTTTTTTTATTAATTAAATAAAGTTAAATGTTTACTTGCCCTAAAGTATTGATTATTTTGAAAACGACAAAATAATTTGATGTTTTTTTCAAAGTTTTTCTGAAAAAATAGCAAAATCGCATAAATATTCGTTTGTTATTCTTAAATTATGTTGTGATATTACAAAAGGCAGGTGCAGCCTGAAGGATGACAGGGCAAGGACTTTCTGGCGAAGCATAAAGAGGCCGAATTGACGGAACAGTGGATAGGCTTTGCAATTTATTATCCATTTTTATAAAAAGTAGCCTTATTTTTTGTAGTTTTGCAGAAACTATATTTATCAGATGAAGAGCAACAAACAGGCGTGGGGTTCGCGCATAGGACTTATACTGGCTATGGCCGGCAATGCTGTCGGGCTTGGCAATTTTCTCAGATTCCCTATTCAGGCAGTGCAAAACGGAGGCGGAGCCTTTATTATTCCATATTTGGTCTCGTTCGTGCTTCTTGGGCTTCCTTTGCTGTTGATAGAGTGGTCCACCGGGAAGTACGGCGGTTTTGCGGGTCACCATTCGCCCCCCTTCATTGTGCAGCAACTGGACAAACGTCCTGTATGGAAGTACTTTGGGGCGCTGGGGCTTTTCTCGAGTGTGGTCATATCGTCATATTACTGCTATATAGAGAGCTGGACTCTCTCTTATGCGATTCACTCTGTCTGTGGCGCGTTTGGCGGACTTTCGGAGGGCGAAGTCTCTGCGTTCTTCGACAAATATCTGACTATAGGCTCTGACACAGCAATACCTTATGAGGCTGTCATATCTTTCTTTATATGTCTTGCCCTTAATGTATGGATTCTGTCCAAAGGGCTGAAAGACGGTATCGAACGTATTGCAAAAATTTTGATGCCGGCTCTGCTTCTGTTCGGGCTGTTTCTCGTTTATAAGGCATATACTATAAAAGCTGGTGTTGATGGTGCCAAATTCGACGGAGCCATCGGCTTGAATTTCCTTTGGGAGCCGCAGTTCGACTCGCTCTCAAACCCTAAAGTGTGGCTCGCCGCCGCCGGACAGATATTCTTCACGCTTTCGCTCGGAATGGGGTGCATCCAGAGTTACGCGTCATATATGAAACGT
Source organism: uncultured Bacteroidales bacterium (assembly GCA_937915765.1). Classification (GTDB taxonomy): domain Bacteria; phylum Bacteroidota; class Bacteroidia; order Bacteroidales; family Paludibacteraceae; genus RGIG9379. The sequence continues at coordinate 41,114 of CALGHE010000114.1, forward strand.
AATGAAGACATCGTGCTGAACTCTATGGCTGCAGGTTTCACTAACGAATTTACGGAGATAGTGATAGGCAGCGCCATATTGATACCTATCTCTATCGGTTACTTGGGTATAGATCAGGTTTTTGAACTTACTCAGAGCGGCGGTTTCGGACTTGGGTTCAGAACAATGCCTTACCTCTTCTCGCAGTGGGGCGACGTCATCGGAGCGGTTGCGGGCTTTGCTTTCTTCGGGCTGCTTTTCTTCTCCGGAATAACGTCAACGCTCGCGCTGGCAACTCCAACTATAGGCTTCTTTTACTCAAGTTACGGCTGGTCTCAAAAGAAAAGCGCTGTTATATTCGGATTTATAACTCTTTTGTTGGCTGCTCCTAATATCCTGTTTTTCGACAAAGGGGTGTTTGACCAGTTTGACTACTGGGGAGGCACCGTTTCTCTGTTTTTTTTCGCTATGATAGAGGCTATACTGTTCTCATGGGTAATGGGTGTTGACAGAGGCTGGAAGATGATTCACAGAGGGGCGGAAATCCGTATGCCGGTGTTCTTTAAATATGTGCTGAAGTATGTTACCCCGACAATGCTGGTCATTATTTTCCTCTCTGCGCTAGTTAAGCCAAAAGATGACGATTGGTCGAAAATTAGTTTCAGAGGATGGGAGTTGGACAACACAAGCATCATTGCGGAACTGACGCATCAGAATATCGGACCGAACTGCAGTTGGTTTGCAAGCGATTTCTTTGCTGAAAATAGTGGCACGGTAGTTAGCGTTAACAACTCTTCAATCTCTGTTGGCGAAAAAGTTTATGCGGTGCAGGACGGTTGCGTTCCGGCTGTAAAGGTTGGCGACGAGGTTTCGGTCGGCGATGTGATTTACAAAGGTAACGTGATAAATAATGTGTTTTACATTGACGCTACTAGAATTTTACTGCTTCTGATTATTGTGGTGCTGTGCGTTATGATTGCGAAGGCAAATAAACGTCCGCATTATATTGACTAATTTTAAATTGATAGAGATGAGTTCGTCAACACTTTTATTGATAATTATTGTGCAAGGCTCTGTCACGGCCATCACAGCATATCTTTTTTATAGAATATTCAAGAAAAAAAGGTAAGCGCAAAAACTGATTTAAGTCAGGCTTATGAGATTGATTCTGAAATATATAATATTGTTAGGCGGTTTGTTTATTTCATGGAACTGCCTTGCGTTGCCTTTGTCCGAAGCTTCGTGTGAAGATGAAGATATAGGTAAGATAGAACGCATGGACGACTCTTCCGGCGAGGAGAGAGACGAAGCGTTTCAGAGTCTTTCAGCCAGAGCCACGTCGGCAATAATGACAGTTAGGAGCAACGGCTCTCCTTTGCACATAGACTTTTTCAAAAAGTCGCAAGTAAGTCTGCTAGTCTCAACATTCAAAAGCAGGGCGGCTTTATCTTATTTCAAAACAAATCTAAAAAAACAGAGCCTTCTTTCTTCAGAGCGACGGAAAAAAGGGTATTACATCTACGCTCTGAGGAAAATTCTTATATGATTAATTAGCACAAGAGACGCGGCTCTTTCTTTTAGGCAATTTACGGTATCCGAAACGAATTTATAGATGCCTAAATATTGTCTTTAGAAAAGGCTCTATCCCGTCTTGCTTCCTTTCGAAAGGAAGAATCAAAGCCATTTTGAAGCTTGTGCTTCTGAAAGGGCCGTGCGCAAAAGACGGATGTTCAAAGAAAATCCGCAGAAGCGGTTATTATAGCTAATTAAAACATAAAGAAAATGGAATCAAACAATAATTTATTAGAATCGAAAATTTTAGAAATATCTAACGGCGATGTCGTAAAGAAAAAGAAGAACTATTACATACCTGTATTCCTCATGATTTTAGGTTTGTGTTTGGTAATGTTCAACGTCCAAAGTCAGTCTGTCGAAGCTAATAAGATAAACACAGCCTTGTTTTTTGTAGGCGCAATAGCCTTTGTTGCAGGAGCTGCGTTTATGTTCTTGCAAAAGGAGCAGCACTTGCACAAACCAAGCGGCAAGATTCTGAAGAAGGACCAGGTCTATTTCAATGTGAACGATCTGGACAAGCTGAAGAGGCTCTACGCAGAGGAAAAATTCGATGAAATGGCCAATTTGAAGAAGGGTATAGATTCTGGATGTATGATAACTTTTATAGGTTCAGTAGATGCAGGTGTCTATTACTCTCAGCTGCTGAAATATGAACCTTACACATTCGTGCCTTGTTCTGACGCTGTGCGTCACTCAGGCGAAACAAATTCAAAGATTAAGGTCCTTATTGATGCTAAGTGTTAAGATAATTTAGAATCTGCGCACAATTCGTGCGATGATAAAATTGCCGCGCACGCATGTCTCTGCGTTGTGCGGCAATGAAACTCAAAATCAATTTAAACAGCTTCTAAAAATTTTACTTGATAGGCTGAATTTTATCCGCAAACTCTTTCCAACCCTCTGCCGCTTTGTATTTTTCTACGGAGGCGGCTGGAACGTAGATGGTTGCTGGGACGACGTTACCGAATCCCATACTTTCAAAAAGGCCCTCTTCAATCGCTATCGCTGGCGGTGTCTGCGCCTCTACCGTAAAAGTTTGAAGTGCTGTACCACCAAAAGCACCTCTTCCAATATTCGTAACTGAATTGGGGATAACTATACTATACAGTCTTCTGCAATATTCAAAAGCAAAAGCTCCAATGCTCGTCACCGAATTAGGAATGACTACGTTTTGTAGGTTAGCGCAGCCCTTAAAAGCAAATTCACCAATGCTCGTCACCGAATTAGGAATAACTACGCTTTGAAGATTGGTGCAATTTAAAAAAGTGCTCCACTTTATGCTCGTAACCGAGTTGGGAATAACTACGCTTTGAAGATTGTAGCAATTTGCAAAAGCCGACTTGCCGATACTCGTAACCGAGTTGGGTATGACAATGCTACGAAGAGAATCACAGAAATTAAATGCTTCATCCCCTATACATTTCACTGTGTTTGGAATTGTGAAAGCCTCTGTTTTTTTCGGCACTAAAAATAGTGTGTCGCCCGACTTACTGTACAAAGCGCCATCTTCTTTTGACGAATAGCGTTTATTGTTCGGCGAAGCCTCTATCTTAGAGAGGTTAGGACATAGCAAGAAAGCGAACGAATCGATGTTCGCCACTGATTCGGACATGGATATGCTTTGAAGGTTGGTGCATCCATAAAAAGATCTTGTTCCAATGGTCTTAACAGAGTTGGGAATAACAATACCTTGTAGATTGGGACACTCCCTGAAAGCATCCGCCCCAATGCTCTTAACAGAGTTGGGAATAACTACGCTTTGTAGATTGGGACACTCCCTGAAAGCCATTTCCCCGATGCTCACAACCGAGTTGGGAATCACCACACTTTGTAAGTTTTTGCAATATGCAAAAGCCTCCGTCCCGATGGTCTTAACAGAGTTCGGGATAACTACGCTTTGTAGGTTGCCGCAGATTCCAAAAGCACCCTCTCCGATGCGCGTCACTTTATACTTTTTCGACTCGAACTCAACTTCTGAAGGGATTTTCAGTTCGCCGGAAAAGTCACAACCATCCCCATAAAAACTGTGCGTCACCCAAACCTCATTCGCTGCGATGATTTCATATCTCAAAGTAACCCCTTCGTAGGTGAAATTAAAATCCTGAAAAATTGACCTCCTCTGAGACGAGCTCTTCGCAAAAGCCCCATCCCCGATGGACATAACTGAACTGGGAATAACAAAATTTTGTGGAAAACACCCAAAAAAAGCCTCATTTCCTATGCTTGTGACTGAGTTGGGAATAACGATGCTTTGCAGGTTGGCACAGTTCCAAAAAGCCTCATCCCCGATGTGCTTAACCGTATTGGGAATAGTGTAAGCCGTGAGCGTTCTCGGCACTGCCAGCAATGTGTCGCCTGCCTTGTTGAACAGCACACCACCTTTTGACGAATAGTGTTTATTGCCTTTCGATACCTCAATCTTAGAGAGACTGGCACATTCTATAAAAGCATCCTTGCAGATACTTTTCACAGAGCTGGGAATCGTAATACTTTGAAGCTCTTTACAATGTCCAAAAGCAGAATACCATCCTATGCACGTCACCTTATACTTTTTCTTTCCTAATGTAACTTCGGATGGGATTATGACATCGCCGGAAAGGGTATCGTCCAACTTTTCCACTCTTACCTCATTTTCTGCGGTGACATTATATTTCAAAGTCTGCCCTTTGTAGGTAAACTCAAACTCTTGCGCCTGCGCCACACTTAGTGTAAGCAGGGCTGTTAATAGGGTTGTTATAAATCTTATTTTCATATTGATATTGTTTTTACAAAATTATACTTTTCTCACGAAAATCGCTTCGTTTAAAAATTTATTTGATAGGCTGAATTTTATCCGCATATTTTTTCCAACCCTCTGCCGCTTTGTATTTTTCTACGGAGGCGGCTGGAACGTAGATGGCTGGAGCGAAAGTCGCATCATACATATTATAAAAAACTCCTTCTCCAATTATTGGTGGTCTTTTTGCTTCTATCGTAAGATTCCATAGAACATCGCAGTTTGCGAAAGCTTCTATCCCGATACTTTTAACTGAATTGGGAATAACAACATTAGTAAGGTTCGAGCAACCGGAAAATACACCTCTTCCAATGCTCGTAACGGAGTTGGGTATCGAAACATTTCTCATGTGCCTACAACCCCAAAAAGTTGCATTCTCGATGCGTGTGACTGAGTTCGGAATAACGATGCTTTGAAGACTTTCGCAACGTGCAAAAGCCTCTTCCCCGATGCTTGTCACCGAATTAGGGATGTTCACACTTTGAAGATTTCGGCAAACGCCAAAAGCTGCCTTCCCGATACTCGTAACCGAGTTGGGTATGACAATGCTACGAAGCGAATCGCAAACAGCAAATGCTTCATCCCCTATACATTTCACTGTGCTGGGAATTGTGAAAGCCGCTGTTTTTTTCGGCACTAAAAATAGTGTATCGCCCGACTTACTGTACAAAGCGCCATCTTTTAACGAATAGCGTCTATTGTTCGGCGAAACCTCTATTTTAGAGAGATTGGTACATTGCACGAAAGCGAACGAATCGATGTTCGCCACAGATTCGGACATGGATATGCTTTGTAGGTTTTTGCATCTACAAAAAGCTTGTGTTCCAATGGTCTTAACAGAGTTGGGAATAACAATACCTTGTAGGTTGAGACAATCCATGAAAGCTTTCGCTCCAATGGTCTTAACAGAGTTCGGGATAACTACACTTTGAAGATTTTTGCAATCTGAAAAAGCCCCCGCCCCGATGGTCTTAACAGAGTTCGGGATAACTACACTTTGAAGATTTTTGCATCCATAAAAAGCCTCATCTCCGATACGCGTCACCTTATACTTTTTCGATTCGAACTCAACTTCCGAAGGAATTTTCAGTTCGCCGGAAAAGTCACAACCATCCCAATCCAATCTGGGCGCCACCCAAACCTCATTCTCTGCAATGATTTCATATCTCAAAGTAACCCCTTCGTAGGTGAAATTAAAATCCCGAAAACACGAACAAAACACAAAAGCTCCGCCCTCGATGTTCGTAACCGAACTGGGTATAACAAAATTTTGTAGCGTACACCCAAAAAAAGCCTCCCTCCCTATGCTCGTAACTGAGTTAGGGATAACTACACTTTGAAGATTTATGCACCCCCCAAAAGCCTCTCTCCCTATGCTCGTAACAGAGTTCGGGATAACTACACTTTGAAGATTTTTGCACCCCAAAAAAGCCTTTTCTCCAATGCTCGTAACAGAGTTCGGGATAACTACGTTTTGTAGGAAAACGCGATTATAAAAAGCCTCATCTCCGATACGCGTCACCTTATACTTTTTCTTCCCTAATGTAACTTTAGAAGGAATTACAACATCGCCGAGAGGGTTATCGTCCAACTTTTTTACACTCACCTCATTTTCTGCGGTGACTTCATATTTCAAAGTCTGCCCTTCGTAGGTAAACTCAAACATTACGCTTTGTAGGTTTTCGCAACCATCAAAAGCCTCTCTCCCTATGCTCGTAACTGAGTTCGGGATAACTACACTTTGAAGATTTTCGCAACCAGAAAAAGCCTCATCTCCGATACGCGTCACCTTATACTTTTTCTCCCCTAATGTAACATTAGAAGGGATTATGAGATCGCCGGAAAGGTATTTGTCCAACTTTCCCACACTCACCTCATTTTCTGCGGTGATTTCATATTTCAAAGTCTGCCCTTCGTAGGTAAACTCAAACTCTTGCTCCTGCGACACGCTTAATTTGATAGGCTGAATTTTATCCGCAAACTCTTTCCAAACCACCGCCGCTTTGTATTTCTCTACGGAGGCGGCTGGGACGTAGATTGTTGGAATGGGAACTCTCCCATAAAAATTCCTTATAATTTCTGGCGGTGTCAGCGCTTCGATTGTTACGCTTTGTAGGTTGTCGCAGCCCGAAAAAACCCAACCCCCGATACTTGTAACCGAGTTGGGGATGACTACGTTTTGCAGATTGGAGCAGTACCTAAAAGCCCAAATCCCGATACTTGTAACCGAGTTGGGGATGACTACGTTTTGCAGATTGGAACAGCCCATAAAAGTACTATCTCCAATGCTCGTAACTAAGTTTGGGATAACCACACTTTGCAGGTTGGGGCAAGCAAAAAAAGTAGAGCCTCCAATGCTCGTAACTGAGTTAGGAATAACTACACTTTGAAGATTTTTACAATGTCCAAAAGCAGAATACCTTCCTAAGCTCGTAACCTTATACTTTTTCTTTCCTAATGTAACTTCGGATGGGATTATGACATCGCCGGAAAGGGTATCGTCCAACTTTTCCACTCTTACCTCATTTTCTGCGGTGACATTATATTTCAAAGTCTGCCCTTTGTAGGTAAACTCAAACTCTTGCGCCTGCGCCACACTTAGTGTAAGCAGGGCTGTTAATAGGGTTGTTATAAATCTTATTTTCATATTGATATTGTTTTTACAAAATTATACTTTTCTCACGAAAATCGCTTCGTTTAAAAATTTATTTGATAGGCTGAATTTTATCCGCATATTTTTTCCAACCCTCTGCCGCTTTGTATTTTTCTACGGAGGCGGCTGGAACGTAGATG
>CALGHE010000115.1 GCA_937915765.1 uncultured Bacteroidales bacterium
GCGCGCCAATCGTCTCGGACGGCAAGGTGTATGTTTTCAGCCGTGGCGCCGGCGAATTGCGCGTGTATGAGCTGTAAACAGCCCCTGCAGATCGGCAGAGCACACAATATATGAGGCACGTTTAATTGGAGATTGAAGCAATCGTGAGGTCAATTCGCAGAAATTGTTTTAATTTTATCTGTTTTAACTCCACGCTTCAATTAATTTTCGTACCTTTGCACCATCTTTTGTTAAAAATAAGTATTAACTGAGGAGGCGTATCAGCACAAAAACAAAAGAGGAACACTCAGTTCCACGTCTGCACACTCCTCTTAAATTAAAACTCGATTGAAATGAAAGCATTCGTATTTCCGGGTCAGGGTGCCCAATTCACAGGAATGGGCAAAGACTTGTACGACAACTCACCTCTTGCAAAAGAACTTTTCGAAAAAGCGAACGATATTTTAGGTTTTCGCATCACAGACATCATGTTCGAAGGCAGCGCAGAAGATTTGAAACAGACAAAGGTTACTCAGCCTGCCGTTTTTCTGCATTCTGTGATTTTGGCGAAAACACTTGGCGACAAATTTCAGCCTGACATGGTTGCGGGGCACTCGCTCGGAGAGCTTTCGGCTCTCGTGGCAGCTGAAGCTATCAGCTTCGAGGACGGACTGAAGCTTGTTGCGAAACGTGCAATGGCGATGCAGAAAGCATGCGAGCAGACACCTTCCACAATGGCTGCCGTTTTAGCTTTGCCAGACGAAAAAGTTGAGGAACTATGCGCCAAGGTTGATGGCGAAGTTGTTGTTGCCGCAAACTACAACTGTCCCGGACAGCTTGTAATCTCAGGCTCTATACCGGGCATCGAAAAGGCTTGCGAACTTATGCTGGAAGCCGGAGCAAAACGCGCTTTGCGTCTGCCTGTGGGCGGAGCGTTCCACTCTCCTCTTATGGAACCTGCAAAGATAGAACTCGCTGAAGCTATCGAAGCTACAACTTTCAGCGCACCTAAGTGTCCGGTTTACCAAAACGTCACTACAAAAGGAGAAACAGACCCTGAAACAATAAAGAAGAACCTTGTGCTTCAGCTGACAGCTCCAGTAAAATGGACTCAGTCCGTGCAGAACATGATTGCCGACGGTGCAGACAGCTTCACAGAAGTAGGACCAGGCGCTGTGCTTCAAGGTCTTGTGAAGAAAATAGACAAGTCGGTTGCAGTTGCTGCTGCGTCTATATAACTTACGGCACCGCAATTTGCGGCGTTGAGCAAACCTTAAGAACCTCTGTAAATCTTCATAAAGCATAACGCGTATATGATTTACAGAGGTGCTTTTTTAGGTTGAGCCATATCTTTTTAGCACATCTGAAAATTTTGAAACAATGAAGATGAAACAGTATTCGAAACATTTATACATCGCAACACTTTCAGTTCTTGGCATCTTGCTTCTTCTTGACTACGCGAATCTTAACTTTCCAGTCTCAATCACGCCAGCCTTCGCACTTTTGGCGGGACTGATATTCGCTCTTATCTTCGGGCAGCCGTACCCGAAGTTCAACAAGAAAATGTCAAAGTTACTTTTGCAGTATTCTGTTGTCGGGCTAGGCTTCGGCATGAATCTGACAAGCGCGCTTGCATCCGGAAAAGAGGGAATGACCTTCACCATCATATCCGTAGCTGGCACAATGATAGTTGGCTTGGTTATCGGCAAATACATTTTCAAGCTCGACAAAGACACGGCCTACCTCATCAGTTCAGGCACAGCAATATGCGGAGGCAGCGCCATTGCGGCAGTCGGCCCGGTCATAAAGGCAAAGGAGAGCAGCATGACGGTAGCTCTTGGCACCGTGTTCATCCTTAACGCCGTCGCATTGTTCATTTTCCCTTATATAGGGACAAGCCTTGGCATGACGCAGCAGCAGTTCGGCACATGGGCGGCCATTGCCATTCACGATACAAGCTCGGTGGTGGGCGCGGGAGCTGCCTACGGCGAGCAGGCGCTTGAGGTTGCAACGACCATAAAGCTGACGCGCGCCTTGTGGATTATCCCCGTGGCGCTTTTTACCTCGGTGCTGTTCAAGAGTAAGGGTAAGGGGGTGAGCGTGCCTCTGTTCATCGTCTTTTTTGTGGTTGCGATGCTTGTAAATACCTATCTTTTAGATTCTGTGTCCTGTGTGGGGCAGACAATAAATGCCGTTGCTCGTAAATCTCTTACTTTGACAATGTTTTTCATCGGTGCTTCGCTCTCGAAGGATGTTCTAAAGAGCGTAGGGCTAAAATCTCTGACTCAGGGTGTTATTCTGTGGGCGATAATAAGCATCGTCTCGCTGCTGTATATAATGTGGGCCGTATAAT